>JAPLDG010000211.1 GCA_026391845.1 Bacteroidota bacterium
TCTCAAGCCGACAAACGGTAAATCACAGCCAGGTCAGGTCATGGTTGTCAGGCCAAGTTTCTCATCATTTCAGACTGAACCAGCCGAAGAAGCTGCAGTCGATGAAATTCCCGAACCGATCGCAGAAGTGAAGCCGGAACCGATTGCGGAAGTTAAGCCGGAGCCGGTCGCAGTTGTAAAGCCTGAATTAACCCTCATGGAGAAAATCCTCAAGGTTGAAAATCTCCAGCTCATCATCGAAAAAAGAGCCAAGTTGGTGCAAACCCGCTCTGAACTGGAACGATTCCAGATTTCATCTAACGACTTCAACTGCTCCATGCGGCTGAATGACTCAGACGGGAATGTCTTCACCACCAGCTTCACCCCCGGAGTTAAAAAGGTGATAGATTTTCTCAAGTCATCATTTGATGCAAGCATTGCAGAAGCTGAAGAGAAGATCAACTTCTGAAATTTGTCTTCTGAATCTCAAGGGAGTTCCGCTGGAGCGGAACTCCCTTTTTAACGGTCGTAAAGGCAAAGCTTGTTTGTCCTTTAATTATTTTCTTCTCTGGCATAGGTTTGCCTCATGATTATCGAAGAAACCATCGATCTGTATGAGGCCATCAGGCAAATGCGCAAATACTCCCAGGAAGGAAAGTCTTTTTCATTTACCCATTCGACACTGAACCGTGAAACGGATACCTGCAATGGCATCCGGTATGTGCAGCGTGCCCATCTGCGACCATCAGCCAAAGGTGATGATCTGGTTAATACAGAATTCAAAATATTCTATTTCGATGAACAACTTCAGGAGCCACGGGTTTGCTGGCAAATGCTGATCATGTTTTTTGAAGATAAAAAAGTCATTCTTAACTGATAGCGCATGACTGTAGTGAAAAAGTCAGATGTAACGATCATCCGGGAAGGGAATAAGGCCTTCGGGATTACGCCCGTGGGTGTTTATGCCTTCGATGTAGTCGGTTCCTTCAAGATGGCCAGCCCTTCAGTACTGCCATTTTACACGAACACCCGGCAGTTAATGCCAACCCGGATTGGTGAATTCGAGATCGTGGCCAATGGCCAGGAGAATAATTATCCGGATGAACTTCGCCTGATCCTGGATGAAAACAACCTCACCCCGGAGATTCTCAATAAACAAGCTCAGCTTTTATATGGCCAAGGACCTGCTCTGTACAAACTGAATTTCGAGAATGGGCGAAGGGTCAAATACTGGCTTACTGATCCCGAGATTCAGGCATGGCTTGATTCATGGGATTATGAAGAATACCTGCTCAAGGCATGTATTGAATTCCGCACGCTAAACGGCCATTTTACAAAGTTTTACCGCAACAAAGGGGCAAGAATAGGAGAAAAGGCCATTATTACAAAGCTTGAACACGTTTCATCACTTTATTCAAGGCTCGAATGGCCCGATTCAAACAACCAGGTACTTGGAATTGTTGTAGGCGATTTCAAACAGCCCTGGCACAATGGTTTGCGCCGTTACCCGGTTTTCGATTCACTGGCACCATTTGCATTTCCGGTCTCGATGCGTTATTCAAACCTGTACTCATTTGCCCTGGATTATGAGTACTCACGCAGCCCGATCCACGGTTCCCTGAACTGGATCAGGCTTTCATCCTCGATCCCGAAACTGCTGTCGAATTTTAACGACAATTCGATGGCCATCAAATACCATATTGAGGTGCCGGCATTGTACTGGGAGACCATGCGCACCGACATGATGACCCAATGCGAAACATCGGGAGCAATCTTTACCGAAACATTGTTTAAGAAAGCCCAGGATGATGTGATGGAGAAATTCTCTATTGCCCTTGCCGGGAATGATAAAGTTGGCAAGTTCGTAAGCACTGCCACGATGTTTGATGAACTCTCCAATCAATACGTAGGCTGGAAAATCACCCCACTGGATCAGAAGGTAAAGGACTTTATCGACGCTCAGATCAACATCGCCAATGAAGCTTTGTTCCAGGTTACCTCAGGAATCGGCCTTCACCCGGCCCTGAGTAATCTGAGCAAAGATGGTAACCTGCCCAGCGGTTCAGAACAACTCTATTCTTTCAAAATTTACCTGGCTACAGGTATCGATATCCCTGAAGGAATTGTGATGAAGGATATCAACCTGGCGATCAATGCAAATTTCCCGGGGAAAGGACTTCGTTTAGGCTTTTACCATGATCTGTTACTAACCGAAGCAGCAACAAATCCGAATGATCGCATGGCAAACCAGGCTCCGGGCAGTCCCAAAGCCAGTACTATCGTAAAATAATGCAACCATGATTTTCAATAAGAATAATACCGGGTCCCTTGAACTGAAAGACTTGATCGGATTTATCTATAAATCCATCAATTTCAACAATCTCAAGTCCTATATTGGCTTTGCTGAGCGCGAAATAATAAAGATCATTGGTCCGGAAGTGTTTAAAACTGCTCTGACTCATTATAGTTCTGATAATTATCATGTAAGTGGTCGCAGCATGGAACATCCGGAATATATTATCCTGGATGAATTGGTGGAAAAAATACAGTACCCGGTTGCCGTGCATGCATATCGACGGTTTGTGCCCAGTTCAGACCTTACCCATAGCGACAAAGGCCGGCAGATATTTGTTTCTGAACAGGAAAAACCGGCATTCGAATGGCAGATTGAAAAGGACAATGAGAATCTTATCGCCCTTGCACATGAAGCGACTGATGTACTACTGGAATTTCTTGATGATCATATTGATGATGAGATCACCTCTGAGACAATGATTGGACAAATTTTAAAACAAGAACTTGTGATCCCATGGAAAAATTCAGAGGCTTACAAGGCTACCAAAGAACTGTTGATCCCAAATGTCGATGTATTCGAGAAAATATTCATGATCGCCGGGAGCCGGCTGACCTTTCTTTCTTTGGTTCCATTCATCAGAAGGATACAGGACAATGAAATCGCTGCCTGTGTCGGAGAAGATAGATATAACGAGATTCTTGAGCAGTTCCAGGGAAACGTCATATCGGAGGAGAATAAACCCCTGTTGGATAAAATAAGGCAGCCGCTCGGCCTATTGGCGCTCAGTGTTGCTGTGAAACGGCTTTCATCCCAGGTCCTGCCTTCAGGGATATTCTCCAATGTAATACCCCTGGATTTAAAACGCAAGAACCCCGCTTCGAAACCCGACAGGAATGAAGTTTCCGGCGCACTAGAAAAGGATGGCATGCGGGAACTGTTCAAATTGCAGGAGTACTGCAGAAAACTTGATGTGACCAGTTCAGGAGAAGTATTTATCATACCCGCCCCGGATGAGCATATTGATCCGGATCGAAAATATGTAAGACTGTAATGCACAAAATTGAAATACCCATAAAACACCTGGTGAAAGAATTTCCATCCGAAATCCAGGAGATGGACCAGGATCAGTTTGTCCATTTCATCGGACTGATCCTGCAGTACCTCGGTGGAAAGATCACCATTGATCATCTCAAAGCCAGCATGATTATTAGACTTCTCGACGTGAAAATGGATTTCATGTATGCCTTTTTATCCCGCGAAGAACGGGAAAACGCATATGCTGAAATCTTCCGGCTAGGTGATCTTTGCGAATCATACTTTGAGCAGGTTGAGCAGGACGGGAAGCAGGTAAAGACATTCAAACTTGGGTTTACCAGGAATTTTATCCCGAAGATTTGTGGTAACTACCATGGCCCCATGGATGCGCTGCAGGATATCACATTTGCTGAATACCGGCTCGCACATAGCCATTATGCCGCGTACCTGGAAAGTCAAAGCGAAACAGACCTGAACCACCTTGTTGCTGTTCTGTACCGGCCGGCCAAGCGTTTTTTGTGGTTCAAAAAACTTCTGCCGTCATTCGATGGTCAGGATCGTGTGCCGTTAACCGCAAAATCAAACCCTCTGTTTCTCCAAGCCAGGGTACAGGCTATCGCTAAACTTCCACTGGCGATCAGATACGGGATATTCCTGTTTTTTTCGGGGTGTGAACAGTTTCTGTCCACTGGTACCTTGAATGTTGATGGTAAGACCATTGATCTTTCGATCATTTATCAGCGTGATGATGATTCTGACGATTCACCTGATATCGGGCTGGTTGGGATCCTATATAGCCTTGCTGAAACCAAGGTGTTCGGTTCTATTGAAGAAACAGACAGCCAGAACCTTTACGATATCATGATCCGCTTGTACCAGGTGGTGAAACAATCACAGGCATTAACAGAAAAATTCAAAGCAAATGGTGCCGATTAACACATATCGCTCTTTCTGGCAATTTATGGCCGGTGAAGTTCCCGGGATCAATCACTTTTTCATGGTGCATGAAGAAAGTGATCTCGCCAGCGTGATCAGGGATATTGATGCCGGTGCAGTGATCCTGTTTGCCGTCATTCCCAGTTCCGACATCGAGGCTACTAGTGGTGATGACTACGAAGAGATTGATTCCTGCTTTGTCTTCTTGGTCAAAAAGAATGACCGGGGATCCTTGACACATGATGAATTTATCACGGAACTACACAATACTCAACTGGTAATTGCCGACATCAAAAATAAACTCATTGAACTCTCAGTAGATCGGGAACATACAACGCCATTTTCGCACATTTTACATGGCCTCTATATTAACGGCATGCACACTGATCCGGAATATAACCTTCTCGGCTGTGATGGCTGGGGATTATCATTCAAACTCAAAACAAAAGGCACCTATAATTATTGATATGATGATCCCTGAAAATTTCTGCATGGTTTCCTTTAACTCATTCTTTACAAAGTTGGCGGTACTATTCGTCTCCTATTTTACGCCAATTTCCGAGATGGTCCATGTGATGTTGATCTTCCTGGCCTTCGATACTGTCAGCGGGATTTGGGCATCCCTGAAATCAGGCGAGAAACTGGAAAGCCACAAACTCAGAAGAACCGTGTACAAATTCGTCTGGTACACCATCGCCGTGATGGCTTCCTGGATGATGGAACATACCTTTTCGCTCTCCTGGTCAAACCTGGCCAGTCTGATCGCAGGGTTTATCTGCTTTGTGGAGTTAAAATCAATATTTGAGAACATTGCCAAAATCACGAATGAACCCGTTTTCATGAGAATCCTGAAAATATTCAAGCGTAAAAGTTCGGAAACCATCAGTGAGATCACCGATGGCTCCAATGACCAGTACACTGACAAACACCAAAAATCTGATAATGGAAAAGATTAAACGCGTATCAAAAGACTGCCTTTCCCTGATTGAGCACTTTGAATGTGGTGGGGACTTCCGCAGGTTCCTAACTGCCTATAAATGCCCAGCCGGGAAATGGACCATCGGCATGGGTACAACCCGGTACCCAAGCGGCGAACGGGTAATGCCCGGAGATGTTATTACCGAACATCAGGTCTTTGAATATCTGACCTATGATCTTGCCGGGGCCGAAAGCTCCGTTGCAAAGGCGGTCAATTGTTTACAACCTGGGTGCACTGGCATTTCAAAACTCAACCCTTCTAAAGATAATCAATAAGAACCCGGATGATCCAGGTATCGAAACCCAGTTCTGCAGGTGGCGGTTAGCAGGGGGAAAGCCTCATGCCGGGTTGATTCGTCGGCGCAAGTCAGAGTCCTGGCTGTATTATAACGGGGAATTAAAATTCACATTCTGAGCTATGACAACTACAAATAATCATTTTCCTAAGGATTGGCAGATCATATTATTTGCAGCTGTGATGTTCTTTTTAGCATTGCAAGCATGCACAACCACCAAGGAGCTTCACCTGGAGCGTACAAAAGAGGAAACTCAAGTTACAGTCGCTGAAGAAACGAAAGCAGTCGCGACCACCGAAACCAAAACAGATACAAAAACCACCGCAGAAACTGAAGTCAAAGAAACCTTTGACACAGTGATTCGCATTTGGCCGGTGGTGGATGGCAAAGTAGCCGACAAACCTGTCGATGTTCCGATAAAAGGTGAAAGGATCATTCATCGCAAGGAGTTCACAAATCAGCAGCAGCAAAAAAAGGAACACAGTGGCACTGAGATATCGCGCCAGGAGCAAGTTAATCAGAAATCTGACATTGCTCGTAAGGATAAAACCGTGGAAAGAACAGGTCTTCCCTGGTGGGCCATTGCCTTGTTACTGTTTGCCATCGTGGCTGGAGTGGTCATAGGTATTTGGCGTTACAAGCGTGGTTGATTTTCTTATTTCGGAAAACAAAAGCAATGGGCCTTTGGAAAAAAGTCGCAGAAAACAGAACAGTTAGATCCGGAGCATTCCAGGGATCCTGGGAAGGTCCATTCGATGTATCCATCAATGAACCAGGGAAAACACAACGGTTTTCACGCTCCAGGAATACGGAAGAAATGGAAACTTTTAATGAGAGACTTAAATCCTGGGGTAATAAAGTCAGAAGCGCTCTGCCTGTTTCCATTTCTTCACACGGCATTGGCGGAAAACAGCTCAAAAGAAGCATCCGCAATACCTATTACTATGAATTTGGGGAGATTTTCCGGCTTGGTTTTTCCTTTGCACGCGAAGGTATTTTCGTTCACAAAGGAGTGGGACGTGGATACAACATGGTTAATGGCATGGTTGTCAAAACCTCCAAAACCAGTGGATTCAACCGCAAACCAAAGCCCTGGTTCAACCCCGTTGTTGAGTCCTTCATCCCCGAACTTGAGCAAATAATCAAAGAATACACCGAAACGGCAATTGTTAATTCATCAAGAATCTACATACGATAACCATGGGCTCCAAAACGAATGTTTCAGATTACCGGTTCTCAATTTTCATCAACAATGACCAGGCAAAACGATCCTTGATGGAGATGGAAAAGGTCATGGTGGGTTATGAAGCTGAACTCTCCCGTTTAGTAAAAGAAAAGAAAAAAGACACCCAGGAGTATAAGGATGCAAAGAAGGTCTATGATCAGCATCTTGATCAGATGCACAAGCTCCGTCAGGAGGCAGGCCTCCAGGCTTTGTCGCTTAAAGAACTGAAATCATTGCGCTCCCAGCTGAACAATGAAATGGCCCGGGCCATTCCGGGATCGGATCACAGGGTTAAACTTGAAAAAGAGTTCAACGCCGTAAATACCCAAATGACCAAACTCCAGACCGGTGCCAAAGACTCTGGTATGTCAATGGGGAAAATGGCGGATGGATTCAACCGGTATTTTGCCCTGGCCACTGCTGCTGCAGCTGCAGTTTCCGGATTTGGTTATGCCATCGTTCAATTGGTTACAGCCGCGGGTGATCTGGAAGATTCACTGGCCAATATCCGGAAATCAACCGGGATGACAGCCCTGGAGGTGCAAAAGCTTAACAAGGAGTTTGGAAAAATTGATACCCGGACCAGCCGTCAGGATCTTCGGGCTATGGCCGTTGTGGCTGGCCAGATCGGGATGGCAAAGGAAGATGTATTTGCTTTCGTTGATGCAGTTGACAAACTCAATGTCGCCCTGGGGGATGAATTCACCGGCGGTGCTGAACAGGTTGCCAAGGAGATGGGCATGCTTCGCAATGTGCTGACTGACATTAAAACCGTCAACGTGGCTGATGATTTAATGCATGTTGGAAATGCCATCAATACCCTGGGAGCTGCAGGGTTTGCAACCGGACCTGTGATGGCGGATTTTGCCAGCAGGATCGGCGGAATCGGGATCCCGCTTGGTTTGACTTCTGATGAAGTTTTAGGCCTTTCAGCCACACTACAGGAACTCAACGTAAATGCCGAGCGTGGGGGCACAGCGGTGGTGAAGATCATTTCCAAGATGTCCAGGAATACCAAGGAGTTTGCAAGTGTGGCCGGGTTGCCGGTTAAAGAATTCACAGAAATGGTGAATACAAACCTCTATGGAGCCTTTCTCAAAGTGGTGGAAGGCGCCCAGAAAGGAGGACAAAGCGCCACTGCACTTGCCGGAATTATCAAGGAACTGGAGATTTCCGGGGTTGGCGCCTCGGAAATCTTTGCAAAACTAGGCAGTAATACAACCATGCTGGCTGAAAAAACAGCCCTGGCAGGTCACGCCCTGCAGGGTATCGATTCCGTTACAAACGAGTTCAATATTAAAAATGTTACCCTGGGGGCCGTTCTTGCAAAACTCCAAAAACAGTTTTATGGATTAATCACCATGCCAGGTGTAACCGATTTCTTTAAAAACCAGGTTTATAATGTTGTCCAGCTTGTCAATTGGCTTAAAGACCTGCCACTGTTCATCGAGAAGTACCGGATCGCACTCATCGCTGTTGCCGGTGCCACCGGCGTGTGGATCGCGGCTAAAACAAGGTCATTGCAGGTTACCATACTCAATAACCTGACAATGAAAGAAGGTATCCTTTTAAAGGCCAAGGATGCCATTGTGATGGAATACCTGATCGTGAAAGAAAAGATGCTCACGATCTGGAAAACCGAAGGTACTGTTGCAACCAAACTTGCAACAACGGCGCAATACCTTTGGAATGCTGCCATGAAAGCAAATCCGCTTGGACTACTTATTACAGCCATCACTGCGCTGGTCGGCGGCATTGCGCTCTACCAGAAGTATTCCTCCAGTGCAATTGCCCTGGATAAACAGAAAGCCAGTATGACCGTCCTTCTGGCAAATTCAAACACGAAACTGGAACAGACCTATTCCACGATTGAAGGACAAATCCAAAAACTCAACAAGCTCTCAGAAACAGAAAAAAAGAACCTTGCGGAAAAGCTGGATTTAACAATACGGCTGACAGAAGCAGAATTGTTGTCAATGCAGGCAAAACAACAGGCCATTGGCAAAGCAGCCGCCAAACCTACGTTTTGGCAAAGGGCAACAACAATAAATTTTAATACCAATGACCAGGCAAAGGATTTGGCCGTTTATTCTTTTCAAAACCAGAAAGAAGCCATGGCCGAGTATGATGAGGGGGTTAAACAACTTTCAGAAAACCTGAAAAAGCTGAAGGCATCTAAAACTGCACTTCTTCAGATAACCAATGCCGAACAAATTGCCGATAAAATCGGTGCTAAGACTTTTGAAGCGTTGTCTGAAAAATTGGGTGGCTACCAAACTGCACTTCGCAATACCACTGCCGGCAGCGCAGAGTACAACCGCATCCAGGTTAAGATCAAGGAGACAAATAAGGAACTTTCAAAGTTTGAGAATAATAAAGAAGCAGGCACCGGCACTGACCCGATTAGAAGGGTTGAATAAAAAGATGCAGGATTATCTTGACCTACTTCAAACCCAGGTTGACAAGGATCCTGCTCAAGCGGCCATAACGGCCAAGAAAATAACACAACTCAAGGCTGAAAAGAAAGCGTTGGATGACCTTATCGCCTCTTACATTGAGCTTTCTGATAATGTAGAAGAGAACCCGGACATGGCCTTTGAACGTATTGCCGGATTTAAACCTGATACCGAACCGACCCGGAAAGAAACTCCGGATGAAGAATTTGATCGGATAAGTGGTGGCGTATTCGATGAATCAAATACCAGGCAGGAAACCCCGGATGAAGAATTTGACCGTGTGAGTGGTGGTGCATTTGCAGAGCCTGACACTGGTGGGGCTTTGGGGGTTGATGTTTGGGGGCAAAAGGCTGAAGCATTTATGGGATATGCAAACACTGTCCTCAATGGCATGATGGGTATCGATTCAGCCATGAGCGCTTATGAAAATGCTCAACTTCAAAAAGATGTCAATGTCAATGAGGAGAAAAAGAAAAACCTCAAGCGCCAACTTGATGCCAAGCAAATAAGCCAAAAACAATACGATGCAGGGGTTTTAAAGCTTGATACGGACATGGAGAAAAAGAAAAAAGAACTCCAGGTCAAGCAGGCAAAACGGCAGAAAGCCCTTTCTCTGGTTCAGGCCATCATCAATACTGCCCAGGCTGTTACTTCTGCCTTGTCAGCAGGTCCAATTCTTGGGATTGTACTGGCCGCACTAGTGGGCATCCTTGGCGCCGTTCAGATTGGCTACATTGCAAGTACACCTGTGCCAGAGGCCATGAGGGGAAGATACAAGGCCTTTATGAAAGCCAATCAGGCTGCCATGGGCAGGTACGATGTTCTTGGTAAGGAAGATAAAAAGCAGTACCGTGGTGTCCCGTTCATCGATAGTCCACAGTCCGGACTTTACGACAAGCCAACACTTTTTGCGGAAACTGGCCGGGAAATCATTCTCAACCCTAAACACACAGAGAACCTGATGAAATTCCGTCCTGATCTGGTTCAGGCCATCATGCAAGTACCGCAGCGCTCCGTTGGGCTTTATCCGGATGCAGGTGCGCAGAAATCCGCTGCAAGTTCTCCGGTGATTGTTCAGTTCCACCCTGATACACTCAAGGCGATGAATGATTTCCAGGAACAGATCAAGAAGCCCCTTGGTGCTAATATCGTGTATGACGATATGCGCAATTCAATGGCTACGGTGGCCCTTCTCGAAAAAAGTGTGACCAGGTAGTTGTGTCCTTTAATTCGTATTCAGCCCTGGCTATGTTTGCCCCATGATAATAACAAAAAAACCATTCCTGATGTCATTTGCCGGAAATCCGATGCGATATGTCATCTCTCCTGAAGGGGGTGGTATTGGTGAAGGAAAAGCACTTTCCACCATGACCATTGAATTTAAGGAAACCAAAGGCTCGTTTTCGGACTTAATGGATTTCACGATCATGGGTGATCACAGAGTCTTTCGCTTGACAGAATCACCTTCTTCGAAGGATGATCTGCCGGCTCCCCGTGATGAATGGTCACTTGAAGAGTGGTGCAATACCTGTTTCCTCTATATCCTGGGTGATGCGCAGCTTTCGTGTGATTACGATATCACCTCGGAAGGCTCTGCCATTATGTTCACAGCAAAGGTCGCATCTCCATTCTTTGATTGGATTCCCGGGGATAATAGTATTCCCGGAATAGAGTTTACGCTTGTTCTGAGTGGAAATTCCGGTACTCCTTCAGCGGTTGATGGAGTGCGTTGTCAGGTTTGGAAGAACGGTACTGAAAAAATCGGCGAAGACTACAAACCGGTTGATGCAGCCGGTTGCGTGAAATTTGAGATTCAGGAGTATGTCTTTTCAAATTTATTGCAAGCATTGCCCCCAAGGTTCATGCTTACAATGACCAATGTGGTTCATCACATCTACGCCGATTATTTTTTAAAATACAAGACTGTTTTTTGTGATCGTATAGCCGGTGTTTTCTCAGCAAGAACCTACTGTGATCCAGACAATATTTATTGTTATGCCATTGCCGGGGGATTGAACCGGGAAGATTTGGTAGCCAATAATCAGTCACTTACTGATTATTTCAATCTGTCAGCCACCAAACAGAAGTTTCTTACGTGGTCACCACCCTCTAAAGTCACTGATAAATTCGAGTCTCACAGCCTTTTCTTTGCATTCCAGGCGCCTTCATATCCTTCTGCCCGGTTAAAATTGACCATTGTCACCACCCAGGGATCCATGGTGCCTTTCACCATTGCATCGTTTGCCGTTCAACCCTGGACAGTTGTTGAATGTCTGGCAGGGTTCTCCCAACTTGGTCTTGCAGAAATAACGCATGAGGAAATCGTAAAATGGTCGCTTTACCTGGTTGATGGATACGGAAACATTATATCTGATGTTCGCGAATTTGTCCTCGATGAAAAATATGCTGAGAATACAAGGTATTTCAGGTTCAGAAACTCATGGGGGACTTACGATTCATTGAGATGCACCGGTGTTTTTGAAACCTTCATTGAGCATGAACGTGAGAAATTTCTTTTCATGAGCGATGAACTGGAGACCTCCTTTAATACACCAGGCGGCTATTCTATGATCAAAGAATCGCAAAATTTCAAAGCAAACTCAGGATGGTTGTCGCGTGATTACCTCAATTATCTGCGTGATTTCATGTTGTCTTCCGATATCTACGAAGTCGAAGACGGCAGATTGCTTAAGTGTTTGCTGACCTCGAAAAAAACATCCCTTTTCAAGGATGCCCAGTACAATTACAGCC
>JAPLDG010000308.1:0-4006 GCA_026391845.1 Bacteroidota bacterium
CCTGGCAAATTCCCCTGCATTTTTAAGGGAAAATGGTGGCAGATGGTTGAATCAGGTCCGGCATCCGCCTGCGATGGTGTATGGTCTGCCAGGATAATACGCATATCGTCCTGTTCAGTCGGGCATTCAGGGCCGCCCGAAATCACCCAACGCACTCTGTAAAGTCCTGCAACCAGGTTTGTTACAGTAGCAAAGCGATCATGAATGTCAGAAAAGACCGGCACGCTGGGGGCGCCTGGCCTGACCGTCCATGTACCAATTGGTCTGGCATTGCTGCCAGACAGAAAAGCCGTGTCTTTGTTACAGGCAAGTATTACATTCGTTCCGGCATTGGCAATTGACGGTTCTGTTGAAGTAGTGACAGAAACATCCTGAGAAACGGAGGTACAGATGTTCCCGTAACCAGGAACCACTCTCATGCTGATTACGTAAGTGCCCGCACCACTGAGGTGGTAAATTTTCTGTTCCCCACCGCTTGTGCCCGCGGTCCACACCGTCGGGAAAGATGTATAAAACCAGTTTGTCGGACCTGAAAGGATGCGCCATTCAAGGCTGCCATTACCTGTCGGAATGGAATAGGTAATGGTTGCTATTGAGTCGGCACAGGGCAAATAAGGATCTGCATAAAGTTCGAGGGAAGGATTTATATTATATGTAATCGTGGTGGAAGCAGAGGAAGAGCATCCTGTTATACTGTTCCGAAATGTATAGCTGAAAGTATATGTTCCCGTTGGATTTGTAATAGTCACCCCGGTGATGGCGCTTTTCGGATCAGCAATGGTAACGCCGGCATGACCGCCGGTTTGTACCCAGAGACCCGAATCTCCTGCAAAGATCGGGCTATTTCCTGTGAGGACGAAGTCCAGCCGCGTATCGCAAAAAACCTGCGCCGCCCCGGCGCTGGCGCCGGTCACACTTCCAAGCGCCTTGGCAACAACAATGGTATCGTAGTCCGTTCCATTGGCACAGGGTCCTGAAACCGACCACAGTACGATGTATGTGCCTTCAACTAAATTTGAAAGACTGGAAGTATTGGAAAAACGATTACCGAAAACAGGGATCGTCGGGCCGCTGATAAAAGTCCAGACACCGCTTTGCCCGCTGATTCCGCATCCACCCTGAGAAGCGCCCAATGTGGCCGAAGTAGTAGAGGAATAACATCCTCCCAGATTGATTCTTGCGCCTGCATCCACAGGAGTAACACCCCCGATGTTATAAACGACCATATCATCATAATCATAGCAGGAATTCGTGCCGGTAATTGTCCATCGAAGGGTGGTTGCCCCGCAACTCCCCGATGCAAGCGATAATGTTGAGTTATATGAATTCGGGTCATTGATGGTAACTCCATTGCTGGGGCCAACGATCTGCCATTCTCCTTGTTCGGGGGGAATAGGCACATTTCCCTGCAACGTCAGTGTGTTTAAACCGGGACATCCTGTCAGATCTGGTCCGGCATGAGACATTGTAATGGGTTTAAAATAATACCAAACCGAGTCGGTCGTGATGACACCGTCAGCACATTTGGCGCTGATCATAAACCAGTACTCCGTATTCGCAACATAACCGGTTACTTCCGTTTGCAGATTGTAGGGGTCCAGAATATGAACGGATGGCCCATGCAACTGCGTCCAATGCACATTCCCGTTGCCGGTGTAATCTGGAGAAGATCCACCGTCCAGAAAAAGGCGACGATTGACACACAAGGTATCCTCAACGCCGGAGTTAACGGTACAATCCTGGGCAAGAACTCCCGTAGATAAGAAAGCCATCGAAAAGGCCCAAACCATCAGGGAAAGAACGATCTGAAACTTTTTGTTTCCATTCATTCTTGATAATTGTATAATTTCTTTCATAAATATAAAATTTGAGAAGTGGTTGTTATGCGTTGATAATATTTTTCAATTTTTTCGGAATAAAACGTATGTGTGATTAAAATGTCTCCAATGTTATAAGTCATAAAATAAACGAAACATCACATTCGGGTATCCGAAAGTAATGCGTATGTCTTTTAATTGAGTTCGTAATGCATCAAATTTATTCAAAAAATTAACGTGGCGATGATAGTTTTCACAACACCCCCTACTCAATTATTCAAACACTTATATTTCAGAACATTACAGAAGTATCAATATCTATTTTTCTTAATCAGACGGCTAATATAATACATTTATTGGCAAAAACAAATGATATCTTAGTATTGCATCTGTTCATTTCCATTTTTTATCATGCAGACATGGAATAAAAAAAACCCGCTCAGATGTGAGCGGGTTCCCGGGTATGAGTGAGTTCAGGAAGAAAAGGTGATGTGTTTGTGTGATCCCCGTGCTAATTTTTCAGACAGCGAACGGATGTAGTGGTAGATTTGTAGTTGTTGCCCTTGCCAAGACTCGTTGTCGAATAATCAACAGAGCGGAATATGGCCCAGGTAGTATTTTGCGTGGAAGTAGTTGATGTATAGAAGTAACCGATGCTACCCAGGCTGGCGAATGCAGAGTTGCCGTAAAGATACCCTCCGGGGAATGCCGTGAAACCGCTTTCATTGGTCGCACCAGTGTTTGTTGGTGTAAAATGAGCTGTTCCGGCCTCTTTGATCTTGCTGCCTGAACTAATATCACCGCCAAGGTAGGTGGACAAGGTGATAAATTCCGCATCGGTCGGGATGTGCCAGCCACTCGGGCAAATGCCTTGTGAACCCTCGGCTGTAACATATTGCATCATCTCATTCCACTCATACAAGCCTCCGTAAACATCGCAATTTGAAGTAAGGTCGTTGTAACAGTATTTTTCAATTATTCCATTGTTTGTTGAAAGAATTGTATGGTTTTTAATAGTACCAACATCCAGGTTTTCTTTTATCCAGCATTGAGTTCCTATCTGAACGGTATTATAGGTTTTACCCGAATAAGATACAGTGGGGGTTCCCGGGCAGGAAACGCCGAAATTGACAACCTCATTTATTATATTGGAACTGGCAGGACTGCCTGAAATGCAGGTTGCATTGCTTCCGGCCACACAATCCACGTTGCAGCTGGTCACCGGTGTAAATGTGTAGGTAGCATTGGTGGCGCCGACATTGACCCCATTCACCCGCCATTGATAGGTCGGAGAAGTACCGCCATTGACGATTGTTGCAGTGAATGTTACGGATGTCAGAGGTACGACAGGGTTTGCAGAAGCAGTTATTGATACACTGACAGGCAGGATTGGATTCACGATCATGGTCACTGTATTGGATGTTGCTGGATTTCCTGTTGCGCAGGTTAAACTGGAAGTGAGCACACATGTTACTGTATTGCCATTTGATGGAATAAAAGAGTAGGTTGGATTGGTCGCTCCGGGAACATCCACCGAGTTTACCTTCCATTGATATACAGGAGTTGTCCCACCATTTGTCGGCGTGGCTGTAAAAGTCACAGATGTTCCGGCACAAACGTTATTGGCAGATGCAGCAATTGACACACTGACCGGCTGTGCCGAGCCCACCGACATAGTCAGATTATCCGATACATCAGTGCTGTTTATTTTACAGAGTGCATTTGATGTCAGGGCACAACTGATTATATTATTATTCGTCGGTATATAGGAATAGACCGCATTGGTTGCACCAGTAATTTTAGATCCGTTGACCTTCCATTGATATACAGGATTGGATCCTCCGTTTTCCGGTGTTGCAGTGAAAGCAACAGAAGTTCCGGAACAAACCGGGTTTGCTGATGCTGCTATCGTTACAACGACAGGGAGAATTTGACTCACCGTCATGGTAATCGTATTGGAGGTTGCAGGATTTCCGGTCGGGCATATCGCATTGGACGATAAAGTACAGGTAATCATGTCGCCGGTAACCGGCAAAAAGTTGTAGGTAGTACTGGTAGCTCCTGTCACGTCCTCTCCGTTAACCTTCCATTGATATTCAGGAGCTGTACCGCCATTAACCGCAGTGGCCGTGAAGGTAACCGAAGTTCCAACGCAAACCGGGTTAGCCGATGCTGCAACGGTTATGCTG
>JAPLDG010000308.1:4025-5040 GCA_026391845.1 Bacteroidota bacterium
GTTTACAGTCATTGTGACGGCATTAGATGTTGCAGGATTTCCTGACGGACATATTTCACTGGATGTTAAAATACAGACAACATTGTTGCCATTAAGGGGTACGAATGTATAGGAGGAGTTGGTTGCACCGGAAATGGCTATTCCGTTTACTTTCCATTGATATGCAGGAGTTGTTCCCCCGTTGGTTGGTGTCGCGGTGTAGGTAACCGATGTTCCGGCACATACCGTATCTGCTGATGCTTCAATTGATACACTGACCGGCAACCCGGAGTTGGAATTCACTGTCATTGTAATGGTATTCGATGTGGCAGGATTTCCAGAAGTACAGGTTTCGCTAGAGGTTAATGCACAACTGATGGTATTGCCATTTTCCGGGACAAAAGAATAAGTTGAACTTGTTGCTCCTGTTACGATGGTTCCGTTGACCTTCCACTGATACATTGGCATCACTCCTCCATTAACCGGGGTAGCGGTATAAGTCACCAGGAGACCATCGCAAACCGGGTTGGCCGATGCTGCAATCGTTATGCTGACAGGAAGGATCGGGTTCACTGTCATAGGCAGGATATTGGAAGTAGCCGGGCTTCCACTTTTACAGGTTTCGCTGGATGTAAGGACGCAACTGATTGCATTACCGTTTGCGGGAACATAGGAATAGGTTACGTTGGTTGCTCCGGTTACATTTGTTCCGTTGACCTTCCATTGGTAAGCAGGTGTCGTTCCTCCATTGGTTGGTGATGCAGTATAAGTAACCGAAGTTCCGGCACATACAGGATTCGCTGAAGCTGCAATCAATACGCTGACGGGAAGGATCGGGTTCACCGTCATGGTCAGGGTATTAGATGTGGCCGGACTTCCGCTTTTGCAGGTTTCGCTGGATGTAAGGACACAACTGATTGTATTGCCGGTTGTGGGAACATAGGAATAGGTTACGTTGGTTGCTCCGGTTACATTTGTTCCGTCGACCTTCCATTGGTAAGCAGGTGTCGTTCCTCCATTGGTTGGTGATGCAGTA
>JAPLDG010000158.1:0-496 GCA_026391845.1 Bacteroidota bacterium
AAGCAAAAACAAATAGAAGGGCAACCAGAAAAGCTTTAATCCATGTCATGGCTGAATGGTTCTGTTTTTTATTATGAAATCGATGATTTCCGCAGCAACAAAAGGTTTACTGTTTACTGATCCATGATAAACCTTGCCGGAACGGTCAATGATACTGATTTTATTGGTTTCAATTCCAAATCCTGCCCCTTCTTCTTTCAATGAATTGAGGACTATAAAATCGAGGTTCTTTGTGATTAATTTATTTTTTGCATGCTCCAGTTCATGGTCAGTTTCCAGGGCAAACCCAACGATGATCTGGTTTACTTTTTTATTCTTTCCAATCTCTTTGAGAATATCCTGTGTAGGAGAAAGTTCAAGTGTAAAGGGAGTCAGGCTCTTTTTCAATTTGAAGGGTGATTGATGCATGATGGTATAATCCGCAACCGCTGCAGCCATGATCACGATGTCGGCATAAGGCGCTTCACGCATACACTCCTCGTACATTTCGGCTGCT
>JAPLDG010000158.1:527-6900 GCA_026391845.1 Bacteroidota bacterium
AGGGTGACAATTGCTCCTCTCCCGGCAGCTTCATTGGCAAGCGAAAAACCCATTTTTCCTGTTGAATAGTTGCCTATAAAACGCACAGGGTCAACTTTCTCGTATGTTGGGCCTGCTGTAACCAGGACTTTTTTTTTATTCAAATCCTGATCGCGTGTGAAATGATCCTTAATAACCAGCAGAATTGCTTCGGGTTCCTCTAAGCGTCCTGGTCCCGATAATCCGCTTGCTAATTCACCAACCTGCGGTTCAATGATGAAATTTCCAAAATTCCTGAGAATGTTGATATTATTTTGGGTCGAAGGATGTGCATACATATCCATATCCATGGCAGGAGCAATAAATACCGGGCATTTTGCTGATAAATACGCAGTAACAACAAAATTATCTGCAATGCCATGAGCCATTTTTGCGAGGGTGTTCGCTGTAACAGGGGCAAAAATCATCGCGTCAGCCCATTGTCCAAGTTCAACATGATTGTTCCATTCGCCGTTATCAGTGTTGAAAGGGTCAACAATTACAGCGTGATGTGAGAGCGTGGAAAGTGTCAACGGTGTAACAAAATCCCTGGATACAGGCGTCATAATGATGCGCACATCTGCGCCTTCCTTTACAAGAAGTCGCACAAGGAACGGGACTTTGTAGGCTGCAATGCTGCCGGTAATTCCGACCACAAGTTTTTTTCCCTTCAACATGACGCACAGAGTTTATTAAAAATCCTCAGGCCGTTCTTTGTGCGGATTGCGAAAATAAACCTCATTATTCAGGTATTCATGAATTGCAATCAATGTCGGTTTTGGAAGATGTTCATAATACTTTGCGATCTCAATCTGTTCACGGTTTTCGAACACTTCTTCAAGATTATCTGTGGTTGTTGCAAATTCGGATAACTTCTGGTTAAGTTCTTCTTTAATTTCAAGTCCTATCTGATTTGCACGTTTCGAAATTACAGCAACTGTTTCGTACATGTTATTGGTTCCTGCTGTAAAGTCCTCAATGTTACGGGTTACAGCGTGAACATCCGTTTTTACCTTTTTGTAATCCATGGTCATTTTTTTGGTTTATATAATTGAATTTCGGAACCTTCCAGCTTTGCTTTTTGTTGATCTTTACCATAAACTGATTCCAGTTCTTTTTTCGACCGCTCTTTTAAATCAGAAGCTTCAGCGATAAATTTACTTTCAGGATACTGCGCCACAAAATCATTGTACGCGATAATGGCCTTGGTGTGGCGATCCTTTTGTTTTTCAAAGATACTCTCTTTGGCAAATTTGTGATATGATTTTATCACAAGAAAAAGGATCTCTTCTTTATGCTGTGTGTCGGGGTATTCCTTCAGAATGTTTTTTAACACTTGAATGGCGGCAGCATAATCATCCATTCTGAAATATAATTTTGCAATCCGGTAATCCTTATTTTCAAGTTTAATCCTGAGTTTGTCGATTAAATCGTTGCACTCAGAGACCCTTTTGCTTGTCGGATAAGTATTGGTAAACAACTGCAATTCTTTCAGGGCTTCATATGTAATCGTTTGGTCAAGTGTAAACTCCGGAGAATTCAGATAATTGCAATAGGCACTCATAAACAAACATTCTTCGGATTCCGGAGCATTCGGATAGTTGTTGGTATATCGCTTAAAATAATAGGATGCAAGTGTATAATCTTTCTGGTTGTAGTAACAAAATGCATAGTAATAAGCGATCTTTTGTGCTTTGTCTGTAGCCCGCATGGCACCGGCCAATTGATCAAATAGCTGAAGCGCTCTTGAATAGTCCTTTTTGTTGTATAATTTTACAGCTTCTTCATATTTTTCATCGGCAGAACCGCTTTTTACAAGGCGTTGGAATTTACATGAGGAGATAGTGAGCAGCAGGCTGATAGCGATAAAAAAAATGGCCCTGTATTTCATGGTGCAAAATTACAACTTTATGTCGGAAATTCATAATATTAAGACCTATTAACGGTAAGCTGTATGAAAAAGTATTTGTTTTTTGGTACTTTTGCAACCTGAAAAAATCGTAATCATTTAACTTAATTCTTAATAAACGTGGATATTTTCGAAAAAGTTGCTGGCAATATGGGGCCTCTGGGGCAATATGCTGATCAAGGTTATGGCTATTTCTCATTCCCAAAACTGGAAGGAGATATTTCAAATCATATGTATTTCAGGGGGAAACCTGTCCTGGTCTGGAGTCTGAACAATTATCTTGGCCTTGCCAACCATCCTGAGATTAGAAAGGCCGATACCGCCGCTTCCGAACAGTTTGGGCTTGCGGCCCCCATGGGCGCCCGCATGATGTCGGGACAAACAAGCTATCATCAGCAACTGGAGCAGGAATTGGCTGCATTTGAAAATAAAGAGGCCGCATACCTCCTCAATTTTGGTTACATGGGCATGGTCTCCATCATTGACTCCATGCTTGACCGTCACGACGTTGTTGTGTATGATTCTGAATCACATGCATGTATTCTGGATGGACTTCGGTTGCATATTGGAAAAAGATTTGTATTCCCTCATAATGACCTGGAAAAATTTGAAAGCCAGATCAAACATGCCAGAAAAGTTGCTGATTTATCGGGTGGAGGAATCCTTGTGATAACAGAAGGTGTGTTTGGTATGCCTGGTGACCTGGGAAATCTGAAGGGAATTCTTCAATTCAAGGAAAAATACGGGTTCCGCCTACTGGTTGATGATGCACACGGATTTGGTACAATGGGCAGTACCGGTGCGGGTACCAGTCAGGAGCAAAACGTTATGGATGGTGTGGATGTTTATTTTGGAACGTTTGCCAAGGCAATGGCCGGTATTGGTGCATTTGTTGCCAGTGAGAAGCGCATTATAAAAGCCCTGACTTTTAAAATGAGGTCACAGATTTATGCAAAATCTCTGCCTTTGCCAATGGTTGTTGGTTCCTTGAAGCGTCTTGATATGATTCGCACCCACCCGGAATTACGCGAAAAACTGTGGACTATTGTCAATGCATTACAAGCAGGATTGCGTGAAAAAGGCTTTGATATTGGCAAGACTCAATCGCCTGTCACACCCGTATTTTTACAAGGTGGCCCTATTGAAGCGACTCAGGTAATTGCTGATCTTCGAGAAAACTTCGGAATTTTCTGCTCCGTGGTTATTTACCCCGTCGTGCCAAAAGGTGTCATCATGCTCCGGTTGATTCCGACTGCATCCCACACGCTTGAGGATGTCAGCATTACAATTAATGCCTTTGCAGAGGTAAGGAAGAACCTTGATGCCGGCAAATATGCCACCGGGGGAATTCCAGCCCTTGCCGACAAATTTTAATAATGCCGAACCAGCTTCTTTCGTCACGGAACAGGTTTTACACGGCATATCGAAAAATTCGTTTCATTGCAAGAAAGGGTTCCCTGTTTACACTCTCCAAACCGAAAAAGGGGAAGGGAGAAATTGAAATTGAAAACAGAACATTTTTGACAATTTCTTTAAACTCCCTTCTGCTATTTATTATTGGATATCTCATCGTTTATGTTTTAAACCTTTTTATCACGGCCTTTACAGCGATTGTGTTTAACATTCCTGTCATTGTTTATTACCATGATGTCGATTTTCTGATCAGAGGAGTTGACTGGACTCCTGATTCAGTTTCCGGGGTTTTTAGCAGCGGTCCCATTGCCATGTTTGTCTTGTCTCTCTTTTTGCTAATCCTTTATAAAATGGTAGAAACAGAGGCCGGGATATTACGATTGCTCCTGTTGTGGATGATTTTTCATGCCCTGACCAGATTTTTTGGTGAAATTCTGGTTGGCGCAATCTTTAACAAAGGTTTCGGATTCGTTATCCTTTATATGTTTGTTATGGATACCGGTAAGGTGATTTTAACCATTCTTGGCTTCGTAGCAATGTTTGTAGTCGGACTTATGATAACCCGAATGTCACTTTATTCTGCCAATATTTATTTCAATGATTTGTTAAAGGCTTATCAGAGAAAATTCCTTTTCAGTCAGTTCATTTTTCCCTTCCTTGCCGGGAACATAGTGATTATGTTGATCAAGATACCTACATTCAGCTTATTCGACTGTGTTTTAAATGCTTCCATGGCCCTGTTCCTCATTCCAATTTTGGTTAGAGGTATTAGCTTCGAAGATCTCTATTTTGATGAAGATTCCAGAAAAATAACGCGCAATCTGATACTGCCGATAATGACTGTATTGATGCTTTTTTTCTTCAGATTGATTTTAGGACTGGGTGTAAGATTGTAACCAGGAAACCTATTTTTTGATCATGAGTTTATCAATGTAGATCCTGTATCCGGAATTAAATTTAAGATAGTACAAACCATTTGAAAGACCAGGTACATCTATTTCAATAGTTGAATTTCCCGAATATCGGGTGACCTCAGATGAATAGATGATTGATCCCATGGTGTTTATAATCTGAATTGAGCAGGAAGGACTGATGGGATTTTCAGGTAAAATCAATTTAAAGTGACCGTCAGACGGATTCGGATAAACGAGAACGGAGGACACACTTTTATCCTGGGCATCATATGTTAGCGGACGAAGCTGCACGTCCAGATTGGTGGTAGTCCACTTTGAAACGGATACATTATTGATTGTTTTTGTATAGTATCCCGGAGCAGAAAATGTGACATTGTAATTTCCCTCATATATCGGACGAGCGTAAAATCCGGTTTCATTTCGTGAATAGACCTCGGAGAAATCTTTATCATGCCCGCTGATAAAAACTTTTGCGGCAACAGGCAAATCGGTTACAGTGTCAGTAACTATGCCATTGAAGCCATAATGCGATTGTTTGATATAGTTTAAAAATGAGGGATAATTGTAGTTCCAAAATGATAGTAACTGACTTGCAGGCAGTAATTTAGTATTTGATATCTCAAGTGTTACTTCACGGCAGTTATGCCAGTAGTTCATATAATCCTGCCTTCCTCCGTTAACTTCATACCACGCATATCCGTTGGTAATTCCATTATTTTCACTGGTGAAATAGCCAATTGGACCATGGCTATGTACCGTATCAGCCCATTCGCGGCCAACAAACTTCCACCATGCATCATCAGCATGAAGTTTTGACCAGGTATCCCACGGATAGTTAAAAACTTCGTAACCCCCATGAAAATTTGCTGACATTGTAAAATGATTATTTGTTGCATAATCCATCCATGCAACCGTTTCAACCTGCCACGCATTGGCGTCGGGGTGCTGTCCGACTTTGGGGTCCGGATAATTACGGTTCAAATCGATGTAATTGGCATTATACCGAACGGCCCCGTTAACGGAATTGTTTCCGCCATGATAGGTTCCATCGGGATTTGCAAGCGGGTTGATGCAGATTTCGGTTGAATTGACCAGTTCGGAAATGGCTGTGTCCGTTCCGTAATTAGATAAAATGTAATCAATAAGATGCATCATCAGAATATAGCCTGTTGTTTCGTCACCATGGATAGATGAAGTATAAAGAAATTGAGGCTCTGCTTCTTCCACGTTGATGTTATCGCTGATTTTTATCGTGAGAATCAGACGACAAAGCCGACCATGTAATCAACGTATTGCTGATAGGTAGGATAGAAATTCCAAACTGTGCGATTACCAGGGAGATTACTTTTATAACCTGGATTGATCTCGGATTCAGTCAATAATGAGCCGGGATGAGGAAGAATCCTGTATTCAATTTGATAACGGAGAAAATCAGAAAACTCCTTTTTATTCGCATAAGCGTGGACCTTGTTACCTTTGACCTGATCAATTGATATCAGCCGGGTGAGCGTGTGTATATCCTCTTTATCAGCAATATCAAAAGTAAAATAGACCTCTCCCCTGTCAGCGAAAATGCTGTCAACCAATTGTTTGTAGTTATCCTGAGAGATAACGGGTTTGGTCATTCCAAAAAATGCAAGAGTCACCAGGCAGTAAACAAGAGTTTTCATATTTATTTTTCGAATTGGTCGATGCAATGTTGAATTAGGTTATGCGTTTCTGGGGTAACTGGAACCAGAGGAAGTCTGAGATAATCATGGCAAAATTTCTTTAGCTCTAAAGCAGCTTTGATACCTGACGGACTTCCATCTGCAAACAAGGCATTGGTAACATCAATCAGTTGATAGTGCAGCACCCTTGCTGATTTAAAATCATCTTTCAATGCGCAGCTTACCATATCAGAAAACTCTTTGGGAAATAGATTTGCTGTAACAGAGATTACGCCATCAGCACCGGCTGAAATTAAAGGAAGCGTTAATCCATCGTCTCCCGAAAGCACTAAAAAATCTTTTGGCCGGTTCTTGATTACCTGAAAAATCTGCTCAAAGTTCCCAGATGCTTCTTTTATTCCGACAATGTTTGAACACTCATTCGCCAGACGCAATGTAGTGGCAGCGCT
>JAPLDG010000232.1:0-4096 GCA_026391845.1 Bacteroidota bacterium
ATTCCGGGCTTACCCAGATCACGGCAATAAATGGCAGTTCCGCTCGTGGATTCTGATTCGTACAATATCAAAAACCGCTGGTCTTCTGTAACTGATGCCCCATAATTCCGCAGGGGGTATTTCATGTTCGTGTAAACAAGTTTATCCTCTTGCTGTGATGTTCCTGCAACATGATAATACACCTTCTGGAATTCGTTTTTCTTCGAAAGTTCCATGCCTTTTTTTGGAGCATCATAGCGACTGTAATAGAACCCGTTATTTTGCCACGACATCCCTGAAAATTTTACCCATTTCAGGGTATCAGGTAATTGCCTGCCCGATTCAATATCCATCACATAAACTTCATTCCAATCAGAGCCGCTTCGTGCAATGCTGTAGGCCAGATATTTACCATCATGCGATACAGCTGTGCCTGCCAGCGCAATCGTTCCGTCTTCTGAAAATTTGTTGGGATCCAGCAATACCCTGGCAACTCCGTCCGGATCTCTTTTTACATAAAAAACAGATTGATTCTGCAGTCCGTCATTTTTAAAGAAAAAATAATACGGCCCCTCCTTAAACGGGACACCATACCGCGGATAGTTCCACATCAGGGTCAGTCGTTCCCTGATTTTTTGCCGGAAGGGAATTTCTGAAAGATAATCATTGGTTACTTGATTTTGTGCACCAACCCATTCGGCTGTTTCCTCAGATGTGTCATTTTCAAGCCACCTGTATGGATCTGCCACCTCAGTGCCAAAATAGTGATCTACCGTATCAACTTTTCTTGTCACCGGATATTTTATTGAACTTTCCTGCTTACAGGCATTCATTGCCATCATGGATATAAAAAGATACAAAATGTAACGGTTTTTCATGGGTCTTGTTTTAATGTTATATATTTAACCCGAATTTTGGTATGCCGGTTACAATATTTGCTGTAAATTTATAGCATTAATTTAACAACCTAAACGAAAGAGATACCTTGATGGAGAAAAAACCCAGAAGTATAACGATTACTCAATATGACTATATCATCCGGAACGTAAATGACGAAGAGGTTGATATTCACGGCCACCCTAATCATTATAGTGAATTTGATCGGGAGGGTCGTCCCGAAAAGGAAATCAGGTACAACCGCGATGGAGAGTTTGAAGAAATGTTCGAATATGGTTATGATGAACAGGGTAATCTCATACGTGAATCCTATTACCTGGCAGAAAATGAAATTGCAGAAGAGAAAACCTTTATCAGGAATGATGCCGGGGTAATTCTGCATGCATTGAAGCATTACCAGGACGGGTCGATTGATACGATCAACTATGAATACAATGAAGCCGGGCAGTTAATCAAGCGGACCACTACCACAGATGAAGATGAAATTGAACAAGTTGAAACATTCGAATGGGAAAACGGTGAAATTGTTGGCCATCAAATCTTTGATGAAACAGGAGAAGCAGTTTCCACACCCGATGTAAGCAATGTCAAACCAAATGAAACGCGTGTCACGCAAAATGACAAAGGCCAGGTGATCACGGAAGAGGAACTTGATGAGGAGGGTGAGGTATATATGACGGTTAACCGAAGCTATGATGATGATGGCCGTGCCCTGGAGGTGGAAGTGTTCATTGATGGCCGGGGTATAGCCATCAGCCGTCACTATTTTCTTAAGTATGAATATACCTTCTTCAACGAATCAACGTTAATAACTCCATGAAAAGATATTTCATCATCCTTGTCTGCGCCATCTTTCTCATTCCATTTTCAGGATGCAAGAAAAATGCATTTGACCCCTCATCCAAAAGTGTCGGTGATTTCGTCGGAACCTGGAAAGGCAGCATCAGCACTTTTAAAAACAACAAGTTATTGAAGGAAGATGGCACAATGGTAATCTATCCCGATGCAGGAGACAATAACGTGTCAGGCATTCTTTTTATGGAAGAGACGAGTGTATTCCATGAATTTCAGTTCGTGGACGGCACACTATATTTCAAAGTTGACAACAACGACCCTGCCAACCCCTATTGCCAGAATTGGACACTGAGTGGTTTTGCGGTCTTTGCAACCGAAAGTGAAATTAACATTCACATCAGCGGGAATGAATGTGGAGCCCATGGCGATGAATTCATCAGTTGGGTAGGGAATATGACCCCGACTGTTGTTTCTGAAGATTCACTGGAATATTATAATTTCGCCAAAAGCGGAAATATCTGGACATATAAGCTAACCCTGAAAAACGGTGATACCTGCCAGGTTCAAAAGCAAGTCAGCCAGGTATCCGCCAATTATAATTTCAGTGGACCAATTTCTGAAACCTGCGGATGGACTGCTGAAAACATGACTTTCAGGTGGGATGTAAACCCTTCCGGTTTTTCAATCCTGCACGACAGCACTCTCAGTAATTACCCGTTGAATTTTGCGATCAATTCAAAACTTGGTGTGGTATATTATTCCTATATCAACTCCGACACGATTACAGTTAGCTTGCTCGACTCAAATGTGATGATAACAACTCCGGCAGGGAATTACAAATGTGTGCGATTCAGATACACCGAACCTGTTTACACTGATACAATAAAGGTGACAAAAACTGCCTATGTATGGTTAAATGTCAGGTATGGCATCATCAGGCAGGAGACGTTGAACCCGGCAGATCCAACCGACATTCAGCTACAGGAGCTTATATCAAAAAATTTCTAGGCAATATTAAAACAGATTGCAGATAAGAGAATCCTCAACCTGGTTTGGCAGCGTCACCATCAACCCGGGTTCGGATTGCATGGCCCGTTTTATTGCAAAAACAGCCTCTTCATTGCGTGCCCAAGCACGACGTGCAATACCGTTGTTCACATCCCAGTGAAGCATCATTCGCAACCTCCGGCCGGCATCTTCAGTACCATCGAGAAGCATGCCAAATCCACCATTAATCACTTCTCCCCAGCCTACGCCGCCACCGTTATGAATGGAGACCCAGGTAGCCCCGCGAAAACCATCGCCAATCACATTCTGGATGGCCATATCTGCAGTAAATCCAGACCCGTCGTAAATATTTGACGTTTCACGGTAAGGGGAATCTGTGCCTGAAACATCGTGATGGTCGCGGCCAAGTACGATGGGTGCGGAAATCTGTCCGCTCCTGATCGCTTCATTGAAGGCAGCCGCAATTTTAATCCGGCCTTCGCAGTCTGCATAAAGAATTCGTGCCTGCGATCCGACCACCAGCTTATTTTTCCCGGCTTCCCGGATCCAATGAATGTTATCGCGCATCTGCATTTCTGTCTCCTTTGGCGAAGTTGCTGCGATCTCTTCCAGGATGCCGGCAGCAATTTTATCAGAGACATCCAGGTCTTCTGGCCTTCCGGAAGTACAAACCCAACGGAACGGTCCAAAACCATAGTCGAAGAATAGTGGCCCCATGATATCCTGCACATACGACGGATAAATAAATGTTCCGTCGGCCTTCATTACATCAGCCCCGGCACGGGAAGCTTCGAGCAGGAAGGCGTTGCCGTAATCCCAAAAATACATCCCGCCGGCCGACATCAGATTGATAGCCTCCACCTGGCGACGCAGGGAAGCCCGGACAGCCTCCCTGAATTTATCCGGATCACTGACCATCAAAGAATTAGACTCTTCAAAAGTGAGTCCAGCCGGGTAATAGCCCCCTGACCAGGGATTGTGCAGAGAAGTTTGATCAGAGCCCAGCTCAATCTGTAATTTATGGGCTGCAAGGTATTCCCATAAATCCACAACATTACCTTGATAGGCCAGGGATACAGGTTCTCTGTTGCACACCGCATGCATCAGCCTGCGCTCGAGCTCAGAGAGTTCAGTATATACTTCGTCAACCCACCCCTGCTCATGCCGCTTTTTTACAACAAGCGGGTTAATTTCAGCAACCACGGCGATGGCTCCGGCAATGACAGCTGCTTTGGCCTGGGCACCTGACATTCCGCCAAGTCCTGAAGTTACGAATACCGTCCCGCCAATGGCGTCGGACGAAACCTTGCGGGCAGCGTTCAAGATGGTTATCGTAGTTCCATGTACAATTCCCTGTGGGCCGATATACATGTAAGAACCCGCCGTCATCTGTCCGTACTGGGTGACACCCAGCGCA
>JAPLDG010000232.1:4129-20577 GCA_026391845.1 Bacteroidota bacterium
ATCTGGTTTATAGTAGTTGGGAAACATCATACCATTTGTAACCACTACACGCGGAGCATCCTTGTGTGATGGGAAAAGACCCATCGGATGGCCGGAATACATGACCAGCGTTTGCTCATCGGTCATGGTGGCCAGGTATCTCATGGTGATCAGGTATTGTGCCCAGTTCTGGAATACTGCGCCATTGCCGCCATAGGTAATCAATTCGTGGGGATGCTGTGCCACAGCCGGATCCAGATTGTTCTGGATCATCAGCATAATGGATGCAGCTTGCAGTGAACGATGGGGGTACTCAAAAATATTGCGTGCATGCATGCGATAAGCCGGCCTGAAGCGATACATGTAAATCCGGCCATAAGCTTTCAATTCCGCTGCAAATTCGGGCGCCAGAACTGCATGATCATTCGGATCGAAATACCTGAGCGCATTTCTCAACGCAAGAATTTTTTCCTCCCCCGAAAGAATATCCTTACGCACAGGAGCATGGCTGACATTGTTGTCAAGCCGCTGAATAACAGGTAAATTCGCTGGAATACCCTGTAAAATTGTATCTTTAAAACTGGTTGCTTCCATAAAAAACGTTCATTATATCAACAAAAATATCAATAAAACTGTCACGCGTCACGTGTCACGCTATATCCGTTCCTCAACAGGCTTCAGTATCTGAAATAAAAACTCACGGGCGCGGAAGAGCTGGGCTTTTACGGTACCGAGTGGAAGATTGAGCTCCACAGCAATCTCCTCATACGACCACTCCTTAAAATACCTTAATTCGATCATTGTGCGATAGTGTGGCTTCAGTTTTTCCACGACTTCGTGCATAATCTGGATCTTCTCCTTTTCTATAATTTTCTCTTCCGGATCAAGGGATGACAATGGAATGTTGGAAGGGATGCCCGTCGAATCAACATCTTCATCAAAAAAATTATCTGAAAATAAAATACGTTTATTCTTTCGCAAAAAATCGATGCAGTTGTTTGCGGCAATCTTAAAAAGCCAGGTGCTGAATGCAAATGCAGGGGTGTACTGATGAAGGTTTTTGAAAGCTTTGCCAAAGGCTTCAATGGTCAGATCATCTGCATCAGTCGGATTACTCGTCATCTTGAGCATCATAAAGTAGAGTGAATCCCGGTAATTATTCAATAACTCAGCATAGGCATGCTGATCGCCCAGATCACGGGCCTTTAGAACAAGGAGATAATCGTGGCGGGCCTTTTCGGTAAGATGGGCCACTATTTCCATCGTGTTGGCTTGTGTACAACATTGGAAATCAATATTCCTGCATTGAATATCAGCAACACGACTTCATAAAAGGGCAGGAATGGTACAAGATCCTTTTCGTTCAGTTGCCTCATACAGCCGGTCATAATGATGTATTGCGAAATCAGGCGAAGCAGAAAAATTCCCAAAACCGGAATTGGGGACCAGTTGAGGGCAAGCAGCAGGATGAACAGTCCGTAAAAGGCAACCAGGCTGAATGCGTACAGCCCCAGCAATATCTTGTGCTTCAACTTATAAAGATGGCTGGTTGAAAGATGGCGCTTTTTCTGGGTGACCCAATGTCCAAAGGTTTGCTTTGGATCTGAAAAAGTATAACTGCCCGGAAGTGCCATGATGGCTGTGTTTGACCGGTTGGCAACTCTGTTGATAAACAGGTCGTCATCCCCGGAGCGGACGCGGTAATGAGCAATAAACCCCTGATTTTTATAAAAAACCTCCTTCATGTAAGATAAATTCCTGCCTACACCCATGTATGGAATGCCTGCGAGAGCGTAGGAAAGATATTGGGTGGCAATGTGGGCAGCATCGAATCGAATCAGTTTATTGAGCAATCCGGCACTGCGATAATAGGGGCTGTATCCCAACACGATTTCAGTTTTCGGAAGGAAAGCCGACTGCATCAGCCGTAGCCAGTCTTTTGATGCCGGTTTGCAATCTGCATCAGTCAGCAGCACCACATCATGTTTTGCCGATTTAATGCCAATCGAAAGCGGAAATTTTTTTCCGGAAAAAAAGTTCAGGTCTTCTCTGATATTAATGGTGGTGAGGTGGGGGTATTTTTCCTCCAGGTTTGTAAGAAGATATTGTGTATCGTCATCAGATGAGTGGTTTACAACCAATACCTCATAATCGGGATAGTCCTGTTCGAGCATCAAAGGGAGCGTTTCAACCAAATGATGATACTCATTGTGAGCACATATCACAACCGAAACTCCTTTTTGCCCTGACTTCCCTGCCTGGTGTTTGTAGCGACCGAGCCGCAAAAAAATCAACCAGTAGAAAGCTTGTTGCAGAAGAAAGACAAACGCAAAAAAGCTGAACAAAGCAAGTGGAACAAATTGTTTATTTAACAGATTATCAATCATTAACAAAATATTTTGTCATTCTGGCACAAAGTTATCAATTCTCCATTTATAAAAACCGGTTTTGTGAACAAAATGACTGTGTGGTTGAAAAGAAGAACCCTTACCTTTGCGGCAATTTATCCAAAACCTGTCAATTGAAATTCAACATTTCTCATCGCGATAAAAGCACATCCGCCCGTGCCGGCGTATTGTCAACCGATCACGGCGTTATTGAATCCCCCTTCTTCATGCCGGTGGGCACAGCAGGAACAATAAAAGCCCTGCATATCAAAGACTTACGTGAAGAGATCAAGGCCCAGATCATGCTTTCAAACACCTATCACCTGTACCTCCGACCGGGTGTTGATATTATTTCGGCTGTGGGTGGTCTCCATAAATTTAATGGATGGGAAAAACCCATTCTTACAGATAGCGGGGGATACCAGATCTATTCGCTGGGTGACATCCGGAAATTCACAGACGATGGCGTCATCTTTCAATCACACATCGATGGGTCCAAACATGTGTTTACCCCCGAAAAAGCGGTGGACGTTCAACGCAATCTGGGCGCCGACATCATCATGGCATTTGACGAATGTACGCCTTATCCCTGCGATGAAACCTATGCCAAAAAATCGATGAAACGGACACACCACTGGCTTACACGGTGTGTTGACCGTTTTGCACAAACTGAATGCCCGCATGGGTACAGCCAAAGCTTGTTCCCGATTGTACAGGGGAGTGTGTTTCCCAAGCTTCGTGCGGAATCTGCAAAATTTATCGCTGATCAGGGAGCCCCCGGAAACGCCATTGGCGGGCTATCGGTAGGTGAACCGGCCAGCATGATGTATGAAATGACGGACCTTGTTTGCGGAATACTGCCCGACGATAAACCCCGTTATCTGATGGGTGTCGGAACACCTGCGAACATCCTTGAAGGCATTGCCCTTGGGATCGACATGTTTGACTGTGTAATGCCCACACGCAATGGTCGGAATGGAATGCTCTTCACACGGAATGGGATCATCAATATAAAAAATGAAAAGTGGAAAAATGACTTTTCTCCCCTGGAGGCTGATGGTGAAGTATTTGCCGACCTGCAATATAACAAAGCTTTCCTCCGTCATTTGTTTATTTCCAAGGAGATACTCAGCGCCATGATTGCCACCATGCATAACCTCGGATTTTATATCTGGCTGATGAAGGAGGCAAGAAATCACATCATGCTGGGAGATTTTCTTCCGTGGAAGGAAACCATGGTAAAAAAACTGATGCAAAGAATTTAATCAGGCTGGGACACTTGAAAACAATTGACATCTATATCATTAAAAAATTCCTCGGTACCTTTTTCTTTACCCTGGTTCTTTTGATATTTATTGTTATTGTCTTTGATATTTCAGAGAAAATTGATGATTTCCTGCGACATGATGCACCGCTGAAAGCAATCATTTTTGACTATTATCTCAACTTCGTTCCGTATTTCATCAATTTGTTCAGCTACCTGCTGACATTTATAGCCGTCATTTTTTTCACCTCCCGCATGGCCTCAGATTCGGAAATTGTGGCCATCCTCAGCAGCGGCATCAGTTTCCGCCGCATGTTGTTCCCATATTTTATCTCTGCACTGGTGCTTGGTTTGCTCTCCTTTTTTCTGGCGAATTTCATTATTCCCTATACGAACAGAAGCATGTTTGCATTCGAAAAACGATATATAAACAATCCGAAGGAGTTCAGCGACCAAAACATTCACAAGCAAATCAGTCCGGGAACCTTCATCTATTTTGAAAATTTCAACATCCATAATAATTCAGGCTGGAAATTCACACTCGAAAAATTTGAAGGCCAAAACCTGGTCTATAAATTAATGAGTGAGCGCATAGAATGGGATAGCTTGCGGCTTCGGTGGAAAATCTCCAATTACTATTTCAGAAAACTGGATGGCATGACCGAGTCCATCACCAAGGGAGATAAACTGGATACACTGCTCCCTTTTAAACCAGCCGATTTTACCGAAGATGTGGAAGAGGTGAAGATTATGAATTATTTCACTCTGCAGGAGCAAATTAAGAAAAAGGAGTTGCGAGGTGATGCTGATTTAATCAAATTCAAGGTAAAAAAATATGAGCGTATTGCCTTCCCATTCGCCACACTTATACTCACTTTGATCGGAGTCTCGGTTTCCAGCAGAAAAGTGAGGGGAGGCATTGGATTTCACCTTGGACTAGGATTGGCGCTTACCTTCATTTACATTTTGTTCATGCAAATATTTACGGTTTTCGCCACCTTTGGCGACCTGCCACCCATGATCGCTGTTTGGATTCCCAATATAATTTTCGGCTTTATCGCTTTTTTCCTGTACAGGATCGCACCGAAATAAATGGTGACACGTGACACGTGACGCGTGACGCTCGATTGGATGTCAGAGTGGGGTTATCCAGAGAAAATAGTCATTTAAACTTACCAGTGCTGGCAGTTCCTTAAAAATTCCAAAAACAGCCGATCCACTGCCCGACATGGCTGCATAGATGGCGCCTGAAGCATAGAGTTTTGCTTTGATCTCTCCGATCACCGGATACTTTTCAAAAACAGGTTTTTCAAAATCATTGATAACCAAATCTTTCCAAAGCTCCAAAGGTGATTGTATCAACTCTCTCAGGGATTGTTTTGGCATTTCAGGCACCACCATCCGATAGGCTTCATCCGTAGCAACATGTATATGAGGAATAACAATGGCGAGAAATAACCCGGACAAGTCAATGGCTACAGGTTCTAACTGGTCTCCCTTCTCAAAGGCAAAATGGGCCTGATTTTCAATAAAGAATGAACAATCGCTCCCCAGCAGACGTGCATAGATCTTCAATTGTTCATTTCCAAGACGAAGTTCAAACAAGTCATTCAGCAACTTCAAGGTAAAGGCGCCGTCGGAAGAGCCACCACCCAGGCCGCTCCCCATGGGAATAACCTTGTGCAGATGCATTTTCACACCAGGCAATCCAAACTCAGACTGTAACAGATGAAAAGCCCTGATGCAAAGATTCTGATCAGGCGTGCCGGGAATTTCAAGACCGGAAGTATGGAACTCAACATGGCTGCCTCCTGCCGGGATTATTTCAAGGGCATCGCGCAAGGGAACAGGATAAAAAACCGTTTCAATATTATGAAACCCATCGGATCTTTTGCTCACGACATTCAGTCCGAGGTTGATCTTGCAATTTGGAAATTGAATCATGGGGTCAAAAATACCACTATTTTTCGTCAGGAAATTTCGAAGGACTCGAAAATGCCGGATTACTAATAAAAGAACTGTCAGAAAGGGTAAGCAGGAATGATTTTAAATCAGCTAGTTGCGGTGGCGACAGCCGGATACCTCCCGTTCCTATATGATGCATCAGCGGGCTGATTGAAGGTGACCATACGAGGCGGGTATTGTAAAAAGCAAGTACCTCATCAATCGTTTTAAAGCGTCCGTCGTTCATATATGGCGCCGTAAAGGTCAGATTTCTCAGGGTCGGCGCCTTGTAAGCGCCAACATCTATTGTGTTTCCGGTAATGGAATACCGATCGCCGGTATCGAAAAAAAGAGAGTCTTTACCATTGTTATAGAACAGGTTTGTTGTAAAAAGCGGGTTCCCGTCACCTCCATGACAATGAAAACAATCTCCTCCTTGCTCCGTCATAAAAAGCACATAACCATTTCGTTCAGCAGCAGTGAGTTTGACATCACCACGCATAAACCGATCGAATTTGGAATTGGCTGAGATCAGTGTGCGTACAAATTGGGCAATGGCGCGACCGATATTTTTCACTGTCACCTGATCTGAGCTAAAAGCCTTTTTAAAAAGCTCCGGATAGCCATTTATGGATTGAAAAAGGGCCGCGACTTTTGTTGTATCTCCATTCATTTCATGGGGTGCAACGATGGCCATCCAGGTTAAATCTTCAAGGTTATTCATGGAATGCGAGAGATTCGTTGCTGCTACCTTGCCGTTCCATAAATACCCATGATTGGTCCAGACCAGGTTGATCATGGGCAGCATGTAATGGGGTGTAAAAATTCCGGTAAGTCCGAAAGGATGTCCACCTGAAAATACAGGATGGTCGATTCCACATTCAAACGAATGAGCCTGCAGGTGACAGGTTGAACAACTCATCAAAGAGTCAGGATCAGTGCGGCCCGACAGTCTCCCATCATAGAAAAGGTATCTCCCCAGTTCAATGCCTTCAACGGTCATCGGGTTATCGGCCGGAATATTCAATGTGGTCGGAAAAAACCGTGGAATGGTGATCGCATAGGGTGTCGGCTTTTCCACCTGGTGATAAACCTGGTCCTTGCGGCAGGATATGCTTAACAGGATGCACAATGCCATTTTCAGCGCCAAGGAAATGTAATTTGCAGATTGCAACATGTAAAATGCAAAGGGTGACCGGGAGTTGGTATGATCTGAAAACATGCTATTCATTTATAACCTCCAGTCAATTTCTTCAATTCCACGCTGTTTGAGAAAATTGTTCACCTGTGAAAAATGATGGCAGCCGAAAAACCCGCGATGTGCCGACAGTGGTGAAGGGTGTACCGAAGAAAGGATAAAATGGCGTGCCGGATCAATCAACGATCTCTTCGCACCGGCATAGTTCCCCCACAGGATAAAGACCAACCCATCCCGCTGCTGAGAAAGCTGGCTGATCGCCGCATCGGTGAAAGTTTCCCACCCCCGATGCTGATGAGACCCTGCCTGATTTTCACGAACGGTCAATGTTGCATTCAGTAACAACACTCCCTGGTCTGCCCATTTTGTCAGATTTCCGTTCACAGGTTCCTCAAAGCCAAGATCGGATTTTAATTCTTTTAAAATATTAACCAGTGAGGGTGGTTTTTGAACTCCGTCGGGAACCGAGAAACACAAGCCATGAGCCTGACCTGCGCCATGGTATGGGTCCTGACCTAACAACACAACCTTAACCTGATCAAACGGAGTACGGTTGAATGCATTGAAAATCAGTTGACCCTGGGGAAATATCCGATACTTCTTCTTTTCTTCCAGTAAAAAAAATTTCAATGCTCTGAAATAATCCTGATTGAATTCATCCTGCATCACTTTTTTCCAACCCGTTTCAATCACCGGTTCAACTTTCTCGATCATGTTATTAACTTTCTATCGTTGATAACTTTAGGCAATAAATATGAAAATTGTTTGTTCATAACCTTATTAGCAGTAACTTTGCACATCCACTTAAACGAAAAACAGCGGTGAACATCATGAAAAAAATCCTATTTATCATATTGGCAACTGTTCTCTTAGGTATCGTTTCATCCTGCACTTCAAATCAGCATTGTGCAGCATATGGTGAAAAGCAAAGATACCAAATGGACCGAAATTAAAGACCTTTTCCATTTTTTTTTTGCCGTTATGGGAAGTTTTGACTTCCCATTTCTTTTGTACCTTTGTCTCTTTCCAGTTTCCAATTTCAATGAAACGAATTACACTCACGGTCATATTGCTGTTTTTATCAGCGGGTGCATATTACGCAAGGGGGCAGTATGAAGCCCGGCCTGATACAACTCCGGAGAATGTGTTGCTTGAGAAACAATGGAGCCTCGGTGCGCTTCTTCATACAAACGGCTGGGGGATAATTTTTCGCAAGGGACACAATGTAGCCGCATTAAGGCAGTTCATGTGGGAAATTGAATTTTCCACATATAAGTCAACCAAGGAGGTTCGAAGCATCAACCCCTATTTTTCCGATTCCCGTTCTTATTTCTACGGCAAACTCAATTACGTCTGGTTTTTCCGTGGCGGTATCGGGCAACAGCAAATACTCAACAGAAAACCGTATTGGGGCGGAGTTCAGCTCAGCTGGCTATATTACGGAGGCTTCTCTCTTGGTGTCACGAAACCGGTTTACCTTTATATCATTTATTTTAACAGCGGATTCACCGATTATGAAATCAAGGAAGAACGGTACAACCCTGAAGTTGATTTTGTTGACAACATTTATGGCCGGGGGTCATTTCTTGCCGGGTTAAACAATATCGGCCTCCATCCGGGGGTTTATCTGAAAACCGGATTGGATTTTGAGTTCGGTGTAAAAAACAGACAAATCAGTTCCCTTCAGGTCGGTGGTATTCTGGACGTCTCCCCTATTCCAATCGCCATTATGGCATATAATCCCAAACAAAGTTTCTTTATTACATTGTATGTGAGTGTGATGTTCGGGAAGAGGTTTAACAAGTAATTTGGAACTCGATCTCCCCATGACAAAGGCCAAGGATTTTGCCGTCACGGGTCTCAACCAGGAGCCTGCCTGAATCATCCACTCCTTTAATTCTGCCTTCCAGGGGTACACCGCCATGCATAAAACTCCTCCATTGATTGTATCCCAGGAGGTTATGATCATATTCCCGATCAAGATTGCCCTGATCAGTCTGCTGCAATTCCACATGACGAAAATCAAGAAATCTGCATAAGGACAGCAAGGCTTCTTTCAGCAATATTTCGTGTCCGAATATCTGAAACAGCGATACAGGATTGGGTATTTCAGGAGCAAAACCGGTCTGGTTGACATTGACGCCAATTCCGGCAACGGATGATTCAAAAACTGATCCCATGATTCGGTTCTCAATCAGGATTCCGCCAATTTTCAAGTCATCGACATAGATGTCATTCGGCCATTTTATATGCAAGACCCGATGCGGAACGTTTGTAGGAAATGGGTGGAAGGAGCGCAGAAAGTCAAGAACCCCCAGGGAAATGGCCTTATTCAGCTGAAACTGGCGGTCGGGAGCCAGAAAACGTGGTTTCAGACAAACCGTGAAGGTCAGGTTTTTCCCTGGTTCGCTGATCCAGCTATGATTCTGCTGACCACGACCAGCAAATTGTTCCTGAGTCCAGATGACATCGCCATCTTCAAACTCTGCGGCGGTATGAACTTCACTGGCATACACATTGGTTGAGCCAATGGAACCGAGTTCAATTATTCTTTTTCCGATCATGGGATTCGGGATAGTTATTCACGTATCCAAAATTCGATAAAAAAACAATACCGGGGATTTTTAAAATTCTTTGGCTTAACACAGATTGCATTATTTATATTTGTCTGTCATTTCAGTAATTATTCCCCATTATGAAAAAATCGGCCCTTTTTATCCTCAGTTTGATATGGATATGCTCTGCACTCTCACAGGAGCGGTTTGTTGCCAGAATTAATTCTCCTCAGGTGACCGATTTGACCATTTTTTTAAAAACCGGCTATGATATTGCAGCATTTTCACCCGGGAAGTATATTGACTTGGTTATCAACAATCAGGAATTTCAGAATTTAACGGCACAAGGCTTTTCCATGACAGTTACACAAACAGAAAATCAACTCAAAGCGAACCTTATTGTCGGCAAAGCACTTGCAGGGTATCGAACCTATGCTGATTTGTACACGGAATTACTTAATATTCAGGCTGCTCATCCCTCCATCTGCAAGTTATATGATGTTGGCGACAGTCGTGGCAAAGAATACAGTGCAACCGCTTATAGCAATTACAAACATGAAATCTGGGCCATGAAGATTTCCGACAATGTCGCTATTGAGGAAGATGAGCCCTGCATTTACTACATGGGAGAACACCACGCACGCGAACCGATCGGACTGGAAGTAGCCATGTATGTTCTGAATTATATCGTTTCGAATTATGGAATCAACCCTTCAATTACGAACAGCGTCAACAACAAACAAATCTGGTTCATGCCCCTTGTTAATCCGAACGGTCATAAAGTCGTAACCGATGAAGCTGACGTTTGGTGGAGAAAAAACATCCGTGATAACAATGCCAACAGTACGATTGATGCAGGAACAACCGACGGAGTTGATCTCAACCGAAATTACGGATGGGAATGGGGAGGTGCGGGAACATCAGGCGATCCAACGGATATAACCTATTCAGGCCCTTACGGTTTTTCTGAACCGGAGACGGTTGCAATGAAAAACATGGTTGACCAGCATCATTTCGTAGCCGGTATCACCTATCACAGCTACAGTGAACTTGTGCTATTTCCATACGGATATTCAACGGATGCTTTTGCCCCCGACCACACAAGCCTGCAGGCATTGGCAGTGAGTATGGCAAATACCATCCCTTCTGCTGGCGGTGGGTATTATACGCCCGATAAATCTTCCGGACTCTACCCCTCCTCCGGAACAACTGATGATTATTCCTATGGTCAGCGGGGAGTTTTCAGCTATACCATTGAAATCGGAACCCAGTTCATCCCTCCCTCCACCCAGATTTCTTCCATCTGTGCCGACAATTTACAGGCAGCCCTGATTCTTTTAAACAGAGTTGATCAGTCAACATTAACGGGTATCGTGAAAAATGCGAACACACTCGTGCCCCTGGAAGCGCAGGTTTTTGTCCAGGGAATCGATAATACCGGTGCCTACCGGGCGCCCTATGTCTCAGATGCCGGTTTTGGCAGATATTACAGGATGCTTCCTGATGGCAACTACACAGTTACTTTTTCTCTTTATGGATATCTTTCACAGACATTTACCAATGTCAATATCAACAACATCGCTCAAACGATACTGAATGTGAACCTTGTACCAGCCCAGGCAGTTACTGTAACAGGTACGGTAACCGACCTGAACACCGGACTCCCAATGCCTGATGCCACCATCCAGATACTCAACACTCCGGTTTCAGCAGTTACAACAAATTCTGCCGGAGAATATCTGCTCAACAATGTGATGGAAGGCACTTTTGATTTCAAAGTCAGTAAGCAGGGTTACTCCACCATTATCCAGCAGTGTGTTGTTTCTCCCATATATCATCAATTCAATTTTCAGATGCAGGAAAGCACTGCCTGGAGTTTTGAAAGCGGGACATTTGAACAGCAGTGGACTTTCGGAGGAAATTCCCCCTGGGTAATTACAACGGAAACGCCATACGACGGTTTGTACTGCTCCCGTTCGGGCAGTATTGCCGACAATCAGACATCCACGATGAGCATCGTATTAAATTTAACCGCTTCCGGAATGGCCACTTTTTTCCGAAAGGTTTCTTCTGAAGCCAACTACGACTACCTGACGTTCTATATTGATGCAGTACAGCAAGGACAATGGTCGGGGGGAGCGAGGTGAGTTATCCGGTAACTTCAGGCCTCCATACTTTCAAATGGAGCTATGCCAAGGATGGAAATGCCATCGGCGGTCTGGATCGTGTATATGTGGATAACATACTGTTCCCGCCAATTACTCCGATTCCGGATCCTCCGGATATTGCCACAACCCCCACAATGTTCACCAAATCACTCACAATCAATACTTCAGCCAGCGATCAGCTCTTTGTCACGAATAATGGCGAATTACCACTCGACTATACCGCGGAGGTTGTTTATGTCGCTTCCAACAAGTCGCCTGCAAATGTATATCCTCTGAATGCCAGCTATAACACCGGATCTGCCACGGTATCAGCAAAAACGCAGACAAGCCTTGTAAAAGGGTATCCGACCACGGAAGCAGGTTGGATGAAATTTGACGTGACCGGGATACCTGATGGAGCTACCATCAACGCTGTTGAATTTCATGGATATGTGAATGCAGCTAATTATCCATACTGGAACATCAACCCGGTTACCAATGACCCGGTCACTGCCACTCCTTCCGTCCTGTACAATGATATTATGGCGGAATCAAGCTCAGGCTATTATCTTTACAGGAGTGAAACCAGCACTTATACCACCGGCTGGAAAGTTCATACCCTAGGAGGAAACGCCAATGCAAATCTCCAGGCGGCACTTACGCAAAACTGGTTTGCCATTGGCATCATGGACCGTGACAACAGTTCAGCCTACTACATCGGGTTCGACGGCTGGAGTCAAACCAACAAGCCTTATCTCATAGTCACTTACACTTACGTACCTCCTTATACCTGGCTCACGGTAAACGGAACGAACACCACCTCCGGGACTGTCCAGCCAGGAACCGACCAGCAGATCAGTGTCGGGTTTGAAGCGGGTGCTTTAGCGCTTGGGACATATACCGCCAACATTAAAATAACAAGCAATGATCCCGTCAAACCCCAGCTTTTAATCCCATGTACTTTAGCTGTTACCACCGGAACCACTGTAAACCTGACGGTTATGCTTGAAAGTTTGTACAATGGTGCAGGTGAAATGAGAAAAGCCCAGGATGCGGCAGGCAATCATTTCACAGGCAATACAGCCGACCAGATCTCAGTTGAGCTGCATGATCCTGCCAATTACAATTCAATTGTTTACACTAGCGGCAGCGTGAACCTCAGCACGACCGGAGCCGCAACGGTCTCGATTCCGGTGACCTATAGCGGTTCATACTATTTAACGATCAAACATCGCAACAGCATTGAAACTATTACAGCTGCGCCTGTTACTTTAAATGGGGGAACGATAAGTTACAATTTCTGCAGCAGTGCCAACCAGGCTTTTGGTTCAAACCTTCTCAATATCAATGGCGTATTTATAATCTATGGGGCTGATTGTAATCAGGATGGCACAACAGATGCATTGGACATGATTGAGGTTGGAAATGCCAAAGCTGCCGGAGTGACCGGATACACCACTACAGATCTGAATGGAGACGGATTGGTAAACGATTCAGACCTGATCCTGTTGCAAAACAATGCATCCTCATTCGTCATGTGCAAAAAACCCTGAGGTTGTCACCATATGTATGCATAGAAATTTTCAATGAAAAAGATAATCAAAATGAGAAATACAAAAAGAGCATGTCTCCTGCTGTTTGGTATAATTGCCGGTACATTTAGCATAAAAGCGCAGCTACCAGCCTATCAGTGTGAATTAAGGAATGATTCATTGCTGACAAGTCAGGTTTATGAATTTGACATATACCTGAAAAACACCAGTGCAGTTGCTTTCGAACTGGGTAATTTCCAGGCTGGCATCCTGATCAATTCACTGATTATCAACGGGGGAATTATGAATGCTATTATTATCCCAGGGAGTTCTCATTTGAATATCAGCCAACAACCTACAGCTGTAATTTTTTCGGCCCTGGACCATTGTGTGAAAGTAGCTTCAAAATCTCCGCCAGATTTTTCAGGAGGTTCGATCATCCCGGCGACCGGCTCCGGCGCCAGAATTTGCAGGATACGATTGACAAATAGTTTGCCTTTTGGATCAGCAAAACCAAATTTATCCTTCAATTTTTCGGTTTTTCCTTATAATACGATTGTGAGCGCATTTGACAGATCGTCTCATTTGAATGTAAATATCACCAATTCAGTGAGCCATTCAACCAATAACCTGAACAATCCTCTGCTGAACGGCCACATTTCCTTGTACACTGTATCTGGTTCCGGCAGTTTTTGTGCGGGATCACCCAGATTAACTGTTGCATTGAACAATTCTGAGACGGATATCGTGTACCAGTTGAAACAGAATGAAGTCAACGACGGTGGAGAGGTAGCGGGTAGCGGAACCTTGCTGACCTGGTCAAACAGAAATGCAGGTATATACACAGTTTCAGGAAGGCGGCCGGCCACATACCAGGTCAGTAATATGGCTGAAAGTGCAGTTGTTGTAATGGATGATCCTACTTCCGGTGGAAGTGTTACCGGAGGAACAACTATTTCTTTGGGATCGCACACCGATACATTAAGGCTGCAAAGCCAGCTCGGAGATGTGATCATTTGGCAGAAGCAGGTTGATAATAGTGGGTATTCTGATATTCCTGCTACTGCCGGTTTAACAGTTTTTCAGGAAACACCTTTGTTATCAGGAACATGGGAATACAGGGCCATTGTTCAGAACGGAGTTTGTTTGCAGGCAGCCTCTGAACCTGCAGTAGTAGTAGTTTCCGCAGAACCGGTAACACGATCCTGGATAGGAATTGTTGATGAAAAATGGAATAATGCAGAAAACTGGAACCCGGCCGGTGTACCCGGAGAACAGGAGGATGTTGACATTCCTGCTGCTACGCCATTTATGCCGGTTGTCACCGTTCAGGGCATGAGCTGCAGAAACGTCATGATACACACAGGGGCATCGCTCATCATTGCCTCCGGCTTCGCGTTGACCGTCAACGGAGAGTTAACACTTGAGTGAGCGGTAAATGGGATTCGGAATGGCGATCAGATGGTGGATTGATTCTCTTCCAACCAGACTTCACACCATTCAGTCACCTTTGGCAATTTGGCAATTTTTGCCATAATAATCTGATCATCAGGCATGATTCCCGGATGATGCGCTTGCATATACACATCAATCATTTCGACCATCAGCCCTTGGTCAGAAAAACCATAACTCATGATCAGCAGGTGGATATACAGTAAAACCTCTTCACGGCTAAAAGCGGTTCTCCCCGGAAAAAAATTCTTCAGATGAAGATTTTCAGGAAGAGTGTGTGCAGAGCTTTGAAGATCTGAAAGTCTCTTCGCGGTTTCATACAAATACAGGAGGGGAAGATAGCCGGGAAACCTGCTGAGATATTCCTCCAGTTCGGGTAACAATGCCCTGGTTCCTGATTTGATTTCCACGAACCTCATGTAGAGGTAATGAAATACCGGGACCTCCGGATATTGCCTGATCATCCTTTCGGTTTCACGAATACCCTCGGTGTATTGCTCATTATGTGACATTTTTAGCAACCGCTCTGCTTCCAACCTCACTTTGTTTTTATTATCGCGGGGTGCAAAGCCCCCGAACAAAGCATCGTCAGAAAAAATCTCCGTCGTGATTCTGAAATCGAACAACAGTTCAACAGATTTTAAAGCCCTGCTCCTCTCCTCCTCCGTGATCATATATTCATGAAAGATTATATCTGCGGCATCCAGCAGATCCCACATCTGCTCCGGCTTTTTTTGAAGGATCTTGGGTACCTTGAGAGTTAAAACAAGGAATTCTTCGATAAGTTTTTTCTGCACCTCCGGGTTGTGGTAATCAAACTTTTTACTTTCCTCCTCAAACTCCGTATCAAAAAAATCATTCGCCTCAGACGCAGCAATGAAGTAAAAGTTATCGCGGCCGATGGTTCTGTCAAGATGAGCCAATACCCTGTTCTGCTCAGGGGCAGGTTTATCGGGTCCCGAAATGTAAAGCGGTTTCCCTTTGTATCCGAATTCAATTTCGATCAGCTTCACATGCTCATCATCTTCCTCAAGAATATGCTTTGCCAGTTCAAAGGATTTGTGGGGAGGGAAGCCGTATTCCCCGGCAAATTCAACAGCACCATAAATAATGTTGTGTACGAGTCGATATTCGGCAATAGCAAACCGGAGACTGTATTCTCCTTCGCTGCGAACTTTCTCAACGAATCTGTCAAAATCCAGGGGATCCTGGTTGAAACACCAGAACGCCTCTTTAACTCCAAGGCAATACAGATCAACCATAAAAGAGGCATGGGTGATGTTTCCATTGATATGGTACCTCGACACAATAATCATCGCAAATCCTGTTTCCCGCCAGTCATGGTTGATATAACAATTACCGATGTGCAAGGTCCTGGCCCTTGTACGGATGTAATTTTCAGGAGATAATGGCTTATACTTTTGTTTGTTCATATCAATGAATGCCTCTGTACCTGTCGTTTCTTTGTTTTCTCAAAAGCTCTTCCCTTTCGAACTTCTTTCTTTGTTTCTCCCAGTTGATCCTGTTTTCCTCCATTTCCTTCGTATGCTTCTCCACCGAATGGCTGATCATATCTTCCAGGCTGATCCCGTGGCTGTTGATCATCTGACTGACAAGAATCCATGAATCGATGCACCGGACCTGCATGTAAGGATTTAAAACATAGACCCCCCGCTCGATGCGCTCGAATAGCTTTTTATTGTAAGGGTTATTGCCATGAATTTCATGTTTGGCCAGGATTGCAAGCCAGTATTCACGCTTTTTACGGTAAGGCGGAACTACATTTCCGGGGAAATCCTGCAACTTCTTAAAAAAGTCGTCAACCTGGATACCGATGGCCTGGTAATAGTTTTTCGACTGTTGTATGGATGATTGCACGGCGATGAAGAGGTTCACCAGCAGATATTCCACTTTGTGCTGATCAATCTTGATGAGTTGTCCGTCTATCTGTAAACTGACAGATCCGGTGAGGATCAATGGATAAATGCTC
>JAPLDG010000232.1:20643-24854 GCA_026391845.1 Bacteroidota bacterium
ATAAATGCTCCCGAGCTTTGATTTCGCATATTCCTTGTTGACAAACGCCTGCAGGAGGGCTATCTGTAAAGGGGTTTTGTAAAAAGTATCAGGCAGACCGGGATTTGCTCCGCTTTCGAGCAGGGAGGCTGTAACCTTCAGAGCGCCGCAAAAAACGGCAGCATGCAGGGGTGTGAAATTGTGGATATTACGATAATCAATACCAAACTTGTTAACCTCCTGCGCCACCATCTTCAGGTTATCGTCGCGGTAATGCTGGTAATATTTCCGGAAGATGGAACCTCGCTCATCTTCGTACTTCTCTGCCCGGCGGTAATTCATGGAGGCAAGTTTTTCCAGGATCAACCGCTGATCGTGAATCAGGGCAAAGTCGAAAAGATGATCCTTGGCCTTCTTATTGAAATGTTCCGGATCAAGTGCCTCCTTTCTCAGGGTCATATATCGTTCAGGTGTCAGGGGTTCCCAATTCGGTTTTGCAGTCACCAGGATGTTTGTCCGGATGGCTTCGGCCTGTTCCGCTTTGCCCATCTGCTCCAGGCGCCGGGCTTCGCGCTTCCAATCATCTGCCGAAGATACTTCTTCCCTGATTGCCCGCACACGAACATCCTCTGATATTCCCAACAGGCTGATCAGCTTATGTCCTTTGGTCTTTTCTACGATGTAAACACTCTTCACGGCGCGGGTTATGGCGACATAGAGGGAGTTGATGTAGAATTTATAGACGTCAAGCGATTTGTCAGTTTTATCCCTGCCCCTTGAATAAGCCGGTTCGCTGCCATGCACATCGTCCACATTGACGCCATCGCAGATACTATTGAATTCGGCAGCATGATCGGAGATGAAATTGTAAAGAATGATGTTTTCGTATTCCAGCCCTTTTGATTCCTGAACAGAAAAGAGCAGCGGAGAGGGGAAGATTCCTGCAGCCCTGGACTTATCTTCATTCCGTAATACCAGAACGGCATAATTGACCGATTTACCAGTCTTGTGTGCCAGTTCTGCAACAGTCTTATTTTTTTCTTCCAGAAAAACCATCTCGCCAGCCAATTGTGAAACCGTAGCAACAAGATAATTGCTTTCCTTATCGATCGATCCGAAACGGGCGATCTTTATTTTCAGCAGCCGGTTGGCCAGATCTGAAACCACAGACGTATTCCGGTAATTGGCATGCAGCAGGCGGATGTCGTCACCCTTCAGGTCGTGCCGGTAAAACATACTCTTGAGATGCGACCATGAAAAAAAGTTAGGATGGACCACCTGGTTTGCATCGCCGCAAAGAATGAAATTCACAGGCTTTATCAGTGATTTCAAGATCAGGAAAAGCTGAATGTTGGTAAAATCCTGAACCTCATCCACCACAATATAGTCATAAACAGGACTGCATTGCTCCAACAGGCTGTGAGAGTATATGTTAATGTCGTAAAAGCCCTCCTCCTGAAGGAATAGGAGGTACTTTTCGAACAGAAAATAAACGGTTTCCCTTTCAGCCGAAAGAATAATAGATTGCTTCACTCCCAATGAAAGATAGTCGTTGGCGGTCAGATACTTTTTAGAGATATCCATCCCGGTGATCACTCCCCGGAACTCTTCGTACACCGTGTGGGCATCTTTCAGCCCGGTCGATTGCCGGAACCCCCGGAACCAGCGTGTAAATATTCTGAAATCGATCTCTCTTCCTTCCGGGATGCGGATGGTTTCAATGAATTCACGATAAGAAAGAAAATCGGGCTCCTGGTTCTCATTCTCATAATTGTTTGCGTAGTACCAGCGCGATGCGCTCTCGGCAAGATAGGAAGAGAGCGTCACATAGAGCACACGGCCGGTAAGGGTTTTCATTTTTTCAAGGGTCAGGGCAGTTTTACCGCTGCCAGCCGAACCAATGATGATCTGTGGCAAAGGGTACTGAAGAATCTCTTCCTGATTGTCGTCGAATGACAGGAATTTATCGAGCAGGTGAAACTTTGGATAGCGTTGGTTGACGAAGGGCAAAGTAATCAAATCTTCAGCCGGAAGAGAATCTGCAGGTTTCAAAGGACTTAACGCAGATTCGTCCAAAGGTACTCCGCGGAGGAATCTTGAACCGGCATAATCGTGGTTCAGGATCAGTTCAAGGATCAGCAGGTAAGTTTGATCATGAAACCGGCCGAACCGGAATAAAAGCCGGTTTGCATCATCAAGCCTTGCCCGGTAAAATCCTTTACCCGGCATCTTTTTCACCTCTGCCGCGGTAAAATTGCCCGACGCAAGTTCTTCCAGTGTTTTATCGAACTGTTTACGAAGTTTCCCGGGATTTAGTCCGTTAAGAAGCAGTATCTTGTACATTACATCCGTTTACACAGCAAAATTACTTTTTGTCACAATAGAATAATGAAATGTTAAAAAAAAATCGATTGATCACAATCATACCAGTACGGGATGGAAAATATTAAGGAACCAGCTAACAAAGAACCAGCGCTGAAAGCGCGTAATATTACTAACCGTGGGTGAAGCCCACGGAAATCCATGATGCAAACTAATCCTGAACCCTGAAAGGGCGATATATGGGGTTGGCAGGTCGGATACTGTGAAGCTACGTGAAATTCACATACATCAATGTGATTTTACGTGGTTTTATTGTGAACCGATGTGAAATTCACATCCAACTACGTGGTTTTACCGTGCATTCTATGTACTTCCTGAGTGAATTCACATTGAACTATTCTTAAATAATTCGTTATCAGGTCTATGTACTTAAATGTACGTGGAATTGCACTTCTGTTCTCCCGATACGATGAAACCAACCCTCCCACATCTGATGCACAAAATCGTGCAATAAAATGGAAAATATGTACAAAAAATGGAAAGTTTATACAGAGACCAAAAAACAGGTATTACCTTTTAGCATTTCAACCGATTAAGCTTAAAAATCAATTTTACGACCTATGGAAACCACAGAGCACCAAAAACTGAACAAGGAATTTGCTAAAATCAAACAGCAGCTTCAAATGCACGAACGCATGATTGAACAATTATACGCAGACAACTTTGATTGGAAAAACCCATACAAAATCGCTGAAATCCTGGGTGTTTCAAAAAGATCGGTGGATGAATACCGGCGGGCAGGGATCCTTCCATGCAGCAAATTGGCCGGCCAATACTATTTCCGTCTAACCGAAATTCATGCCTGTTTATTGAAGAACCTGAATGTGCAAACCGAAAAGCCATGAACCAGTCCACCTGTTTTACCAGTGTCAGCCTGGCAAAGCTTGCCACCATCGCCAGCTTTGTCCTGGGTTTTATTACAATCTGGATTCATCTTGAAATACGGATTGCAGAAATCAATGTGGAAATCTTCAACCTTAAACAAAACTTGCTGCAGTATAAGAGCGACAACCGCCAGGATATGGAAATCATGCGAAGCGAAAACACCAGTAACACACGGGTAATTCTGAACAAGGTAGATGAAATCCAAATTTATCTGAGAAACAGCAGAAAATAGATGAACGATTAACGAAATTTTCAGTCCTCGCCGCTTAGGACTCACAAAATTTGATCAAATCAAACCGATTCTGGCCAGGATCACATTTATTAATCTTAAAACTTATAACAATGACAAAAAAAGAAAGACTGGCGAAAGCCTACGGCGGACTTCTGGGAGAAGAGGTCGTCGTGAAACAGGGAAGCAAAGGGAAAAATGTCGTCAGGATGGCGACGGTAAAGACAAAGCGCACCCTCTCTGAGAAGCAGGAGGCTAGCCGGGACCGGCTGGTGCGGGCTGGAAAATACGCGCGTAAGGCGATGGAAGATCCGGCGCTGCGGGAGTTTTATATAAGTCGTTCGGTCAACGGAAAAACCGCATACCGCGAAGCTTCCAACGACTTTCTGCGTTTGCCGGTGATCCGCGAAATCGACATCTCGACTTACCGGGGCAACCCCGGCGATATGATTTGCATCGATGCCACCGACATGATCGCCCTGACAAAGGTCAGCCTGCAAATCAATGCCGCCGACGGCACCGGTGTTGAATCAGGCTCCTGTGTGGAAGAGCTGCCCACGGGTATGTACATTTACACAACCACTACTGCTGTAGCCGATATTTCCGGCCTCACGGTGACGGTTACTGTCAGTGACATTCCCGGCAACAAGGTAACGAAATCCATCACCCTGTAATCCGGGGAGGGCTTTCTCCATCAAGGAGAAGGCCCTCCTTTTTTTTTTTTGTTCAAATCATA
>JAPLDG010000232.1:24920-30428 GCA_026391845.1 Bacteroidota bacterium
TGTACAAATCATAACGATCGCGGATACGGGGGCCTGTTCGCCCGCCAGTCAATCAAGCAACTTTTTCTTCCTGGCAGTAAACTCCTCCTCCGTAACGATCCCCTTTTGCTTTAATGCAAACAATTTCTCAATTTCAGCTGCAACATCGGTTTGAGATCGTTGATGGGTTTCCGATGCAATTGCCTTTGCCAGTTCCTGCGCCTGGCTCAGAATCTGCGACCGCTTATACTCCTCCTGCATCCGGGTTATCGTGTCTTTGAGCTCCTTTGGTTTTTCTACCAGGTAATATACAGTTGACCCGATTTCCGCGGCTGTCTGGATCTGCACATTCCCGTAGCCGAACATTCTGCCCCACAATGACTGCTCATAGGGGACATTGTTAATTTTATCCAGGGGGCTCTCCTTCGAATTGTACGAAAACACGCCGGACTCATCAATCACCCGTAACGTAGTGACCGCCCAGAGATTGCAGTTTCTTTGAACGATGGCATACCACAGGTACAGCAATATGACCAACGGGATAATGTAGCCGTACCCACCAATCCAGACCCCTGCTATAATTCCGGCGACCGCAAACAGGGATGGCCAGACCAGGGTAAACCAGTGGGGCCTGATCACCAGGACCACAGTTTCTTCATTTTTTAATTTTGTTCTCATGGTTTTTGATTTGGGTAACCAGAAGATGAATCAGGCCGCGACAATTCACCGTGATAAAATCAATTCGCTCATGATAAACCTCCGGGTTTTCAACTGCAAATTACAAAAAAATCAACCATTGGCACGAGAAATTATATTGAAGCAGAATCATGGAACCTATATCTTTGCCTTTATCACAGTTACATGTCGTGGCATGAAGTTTCTATTTGGGCTTATCTCTGGGATGGAGCCGGGTTACTGTTCACAAAGCAGGAACTCTGGCTTCCCCTGGTCATTGGACTGGGTGCTGGCGTTGTCCTATACTTTTTGATTATCAGAAAGTCTCAATGGTTTCTCACCTTCGATCATGAACTCGCCCATGCGGTGATGGCGTTGCTTTTTTTCAGACGGATCAGAACATTTCGCGTTACAAGTTATGCAGGAGGACTGGTGCGACACTCCGGTGGTTTTGGCGGGAAGTTCGGAAACCTGATGATTCAGCTTGCCCCCTATTTTCTGCCAACCTTCACCATGTTTGCGGTATTGGCCCTGCCGCTCATCAGCCGGTCGTGGCTGTTTCATTATTATATTTTCACAGGGTTTACCGTCATGTTTCACATCCTGAGCACTGCAGATGAGCTGGCACTGAGCTGGCACAAAAGTTCCTTCACCAGCGTGGAGGGAGAGACGATGCAGTCAGACATCGGGAAAGCCGGCTATATTGCCGCTTTTCTGTTGATCACCGGTTTCACCCTGCTATTCTACGGATTGGCCATTCATCTCATCATCCATGGATACCCCGGGATCATACCGTTCATGAAGGCAGTGTTCTTACATTCCTGGGTGATTTACACACCTTTGGCAATCTATGTGGCGACATGGCTAAAAGGATTCATTGCAAAGATGTTCTAAAGCCATTCCGTTGATATTGGCAGAATGACCCAACGCAGCTGTCAATTCCGGGCATTGGTCATGTTACCTGAAATCCAGCACCGCGTTCCTGATGTAGCTTTTGTGAGGCTGAATGGATACACCAAGTTCCGTGTATCGGGGGTTTAAACAGGTTTTCCGGTGGCCCAGGGATGAAACATCATGGTCGATCAACAGGCCCCTTACCACTTCCATCGGATCTGAAGGACCATAGTGGCAGCATTCACCAGCAAAATAGGCTGCACATTTGGTCCTGTCATGGCCTATATACCCGGTCATCCCCGATTGGGTGGCATGACATTGGGCAGACTCAAATAGTTTCCGGTTTGGTTTTAAAACGGGCAGCGGTTTCAGTGTCTGTAACTCCATCCAAAGACTCTCTTCATAATAGCCTTTTGAGTGTCTCAGATCACCCAGGTAGGTTTTCGCAAATAACGCGGGGTTCAGCCTTACGAGGTTCAGGTAATAATAGACCATCTTTTCCTCCTGGGTCAGATAATCTTCATTCTGTGCGGAATTGGCGATCACATATTCAGGTCTGTTCCAAACAGGAAAACCTGCCTGGAGATTGGCCGCTGCTATTTCAGAAGAAATCACCGGTACAACGGCGGAAATTTCAGGTGGGGTGGGTTTTACCGGTTTCCTTTTTACAAATACTGAAAACGCTATGATGGAATCGTTCCGGGTCTTTACGATCCGGATTCCGGGATAGGTTTTTTTGAGCCAGGATAGTTTTTGCCTGGCAAAGCTTTTTTCAGCATAATCACCGGCATGCAACTGAATGACATCGCCGTTGCGGACAATGTAACAGTTTTGCCGGTATTTTGCAGTATAATCCCCGGCTGACTTACCCATGCTATCAAGCTCATCAGCCCCTGATTCCATCAACTGGATCCGGTAATGGCTTCTGATGGCTTCTTTGGGAAGATTCCCATCAACTGCATTTGACAGGGTTGAAATAGTCTGGCCCACTGCCATATTATGCAGAAACCAAAAACTAGCAGCAATCATGAACGGAGTGAAACACCTCATCGAAAAGGAAATAGGTTTAAAATGGTTTTTTAAACGTAGAGGTGTCTGATATTGAAGTTTCTATTTTAACGTGATATCCCTGCAGATATTACATCCTGAGCGGAAATTCGTGACGCGTGACGCGTGACACGTGACGCGTGACAAAAACGTGACGCACCTGATTGTTGGAATCATACGTGGCCACTTGAGTACCCCCTCCCCTGACCCTACCCAAACGGACTGCTCTTTATACACATTTTTTCACCTGCCTCTCGTGAATACATTAAACCGGTTGTTGAATAACACCTGCATCCACCAGCCCCAGCGGGACCTAATTATTGTAGCCGGTCCCGATTTGATATATTTGTCATCAATGGCTCGGAGTCTGTTTAAATTTGTTTATAAATCCCTTCAGGGATTTTATATTGCTGGGAATCAGGAAGAGATGTATATTCTTAAACAACAAGATTTGGCTAAAGCCATGGGTGCTAGCACATTGTGTTGCCACGGCCTTAAGGCCGTGGTAATTGACAGTTAGATAGTTACTGGACTTTAGTCCAAAATTTTTAGCTATTCGGAGAGGACTCTTTATAACGAGAAAACCACACACGAGATGTGTGTAAAGAGTAGCCCCAAACGGGGAGGGAAAGCTCAGTGATCGAAATCATACGTGGCCACTTGAGCAGGTCAACGCCTATGGGCAGAAATTTCTGACAAAGTCTCAGTGATCGAAATCATAACTGACCATGGCAAAAAAAACTGTAATTGGGATATCCACCATTCAATCGGAATTGATCCCCGGGAATTCAATTCTTCCTGTTTCAATTTCCTTAACGTTAAAAGGGAACATACTGAAGCATTTTATGGCAGCATCAGGGCTTGGATCATATTTTCATCTTGGTATAAGTTTGTTTTAATGGTGTTTGAATTTGGGGAAATACATTTAAAATAATTCCTGCTCTGTTTCATCGAAGTGTTTTAAATCCTTTTTGGTACCATAGAAAAACACCAATTAACAATCCAATTATGCCAACCAGACCGAAATCCAATTTAACAATTTGGCTTGAAGCAATGAAAATTTTAATTGAAAAAGTCAATGCTTCAGCAATTCCCTTCAATGATTCAGGTAAAACACTTTTAAAAATGACATAGATAAGGGCACCAATCAATATTAAAGCAGGAATCCAAAACGCGGAAAGAATGATTGATTTAAATTCCCTCCAGAATGATATCCACGAATTCCTCTTCCTAATTGATTTATATGGGATTAGCACCAAAACCAAAATAAAAAGCGGGACAACCAAAAAAGTAATTATTGACAGGCCCGGAATGTTAATCTCACCAGACCAGAATTTTATATCCAATTTAAATCCGGCAATATGATAAATTACAGGAAGTTTTTTTTGAATTATAAATTTATCGATTAATGCCAGAAACAGTAAAAATCCAAATGTTAATGCAAACAATGTTTTTGAAGATATTTTCATGGATTTTGATTTTTGTAATCTCCCTTTTTATTCTCCATGCTCAGCTATTTACCGGTCAAAAATGTTGTGATTTAAATCCTGTATGACCAAACAAAAATAGAAAAATTTCGCACTGCAGCATAGCGAAAACTGAGAAATGGCATAATCATCCAAAATCGTCATTCAATCCTTGTCTGAATTACAACTACCCAGTGATTAAAGTCATACCTGGCCACTGAGTACTACTACCCTTACCCTCCCCAAACTGGAAGGGAGAGCTCAGTGATCGACATTTAAGCTTAGGTGTCTTCCAAATCCTTCACGAATTATTCTCATAAGTGTTGATAGCCGGATGTCACTGGCATCATTCTCAATACGGGAAATATAGGTCTTGGTCGTGCCACACTTTTCGGCCAACTGCTCTTGCGTCATCCCATGCTTCTTCCTTAGTTCCCGGAGCATCACACCTAGTTTGAATGCTTCATATCCTTCTTCATACTTTTCCCGTGTTTCAGTTCCACGTTTTCCATATTCAGAGTCCAGATGATCAGCAAATGATGTCAGATTTTTATATGTCTTTTTCATGGAAGTATTGTTTTTTGATTCTTTCTGCAAGTTCAATTTCGCTCTTTGGAGTTTTCCGGGTTTTCTTAATAAATCCGTTAATTAACACTACCAGTTTCCCTTCATCAAAAAAACTGAAAACCCGATAAATATTAGAACCAACTTCAACCCTGATTTCAAAAAGGCCAGAGGAACCGGTCATGTGAGAGAAATATTTTTCAGGAACAAGTTCTATTTCCGTAATTAGTTGTAACGTCCAATTGAACTTTTTCTTAACTTCTGGATTTAGAGTCAAGTAGAAGTCAAGATAATAATTCTTATAGTAAAAAATGTTCCTGAAGAATTTTTCTTTCACCTTGCAAAGTTAGCTAATTAGTGAACATGTTCTGGATTTCCCTCAAATTTCCTATTCGGTTCCCTTAGCATTGGCGGTAAATCCCGGTAACCACAATCCTGTGGTTATGTCTCAGTGATCGAAATCATACGTGGCCACTTGAGTACCCCTCCCCTGACCCTCCCCAAACGGGGAGGGAGAGCTCAGTGATCGAAATCATACGTGGCCATGGCAAAAATAGCGAAAATTGAGAGGCCAATTCATTTTGGCACAACCCTGTCACGTGTCACGCGTCACGTGTCACGTTTACAGTGATCGAAATCATACGTGGCCACTTGAGCCGTGACGTGACGCGTGACGCATGACAAAAACGTGACGCGTCTTGATGATCGAAATCATATCTGACCAAGTAAAAATAACGAAAATTATGAAATCTATTTATTTTGGCACAACCTTGTCACGTGTCACGCGTCACGTGTCACGTTTGCAGTGATCGAAATCATACGTGGCCACTTGAGCTATAATAGCGATACAGTTTTAAATTATTATTGGAAGTCTCAGTGATCG
>JAPLDG010000314.1:0-3702 GCA_026391845.1 Bacteroidota bacterium
CTTTTGGGAATGATTCTACAAGTTTTACGGCATTGCCGGACGTACAAATGATATCCGACATGGTTTTGATCTCAGCCGAACAATTGATATAGGATATAACAGCATGATCAGGATGATCCAACTTGAAAATTCTGAATTTATCCGGAGGGCAGGAATCTGCCAGGGAACATCCGGCATTTAAATCCGGAATTAATACTTTCTTTTCCGGATTCAATATTTTAGCCGTTTCGGCCATAAAGTGAACACCGGCAAAAACAATGATATCGGCTTTCGTTTCCAATGCATTTTGAGACAAGGCAAGGCTGTCACCCACAAAATCGGCAATATCCTGAATTTCAGGAACCTGATAATAATGGGCAAGAATAACGGCATTTTTCGCCTTTTTTAAACGATGAATGCGATCGATTAATGAGTCCGATAAACGGTTTTTCATTTTTTTAATAATAATATTATATAGTTATTTCTTTATGTTTATTATAACTGCTGTTAGTTTTGTTAATTTGTAATCGATGGATAATTTTGATTTTTGAAATAGAAGATTTATTAAACAACTTATCAACAGGATATCTTTTTATAATGTATTGTATTTTAAAGATTAACAATATTGAAATAAAATTGTTAATTGTGATGGTTGTTCATAAAATAACTCGTTATCTATCGCCGCTCATTGTTGAAACTTCGTGAAAAAATGATGAATAACTGTTTTTTAATCTTCATGAAAGCAACAATTGTTAACAAAACGGATATTTATCAATATTTTGACACAAAAATAATCAGTTGTTAACAGAAAATTGTGAAAAAAATAAAAAGTTGATATTGAGGAACCTATTAAATCCAAAAATTTCATGTTGCTTCATAATGATTGGTTTATGATTACATTTGTGAAAAAAAGTATTAACAATGGTTGAATCTTTCAAACAAATTGCTATCGGAAGTGATCATGCCGGATTTGCGACCAAAGAGTACATCAGGATGAATTTGGGTAAATCTGGCTACACCTTTCATGATTTCGGAACTTTTTCGGAAGCATCCATGGATTATCCGGATTCTGCTCATCCGCTTGCAAAGGCCGTTGAATCAAATGAATATAAATACGGTATCCTGATTTGCGGCAGTGGTAACGGCGTAGCAATTGTTGCCAACAAATATACGGGAATTAGAGCAGCTATTTGCTGGAATGAGGAGATTACCAGTCTGGCCCGGTTGCACAACGATGCCAATATTATCGTTTTGCCTGCCCGTTTCATCAGCAACGAGGAGGCGGCGAAATTTGTGCGGTTGTTCCTTTCAACTGAATTTGAAGGCGGACGGCATCAGCGGAGGGTTGATAAAATTAGTGAAATTTTGTAAACGACTTAAAATGAATCATATATTTCAAAAGTTTCTGGAAGACGCTGAAAAGAAGTCCTTCGATCCCGAACATCGCAAGAGACTGAATTACAACATCGGACGATATAATGAGCAGGTTGAAAAAGGAAAGAATCAGTATCAGAATCTGGAACTGGCAAAACGACGAGCTGCCAATATCAAGCATAAGACCATCAACAGCCTTGACAAGTATCTGGTTGAATTTGAAAACAATTTCAGCAAACGTGGTGGTAAGGTGATCTGGGCTCCAAGTGAAAAGGACGCCCACAGGGAGATCATGCATATTATCAAAAAGGCCAAAGCTCAGGTCATTGTGAAGCAAAAGACCATGGTTTCTGAAGAGGTTGAGCTCAATGAACTGTTTGAAAAGAACAAGCGGGAGGTTTTTGAAACCGATCTGGGGGAGTATATAGTTCAGTTGGCCGGTGAAAAACCATACCATATACTAACACCCGCCTTGCACAAGTCGAAGGAAGATGTGGCTAAACTCTTTCATGAAAAATTTAATCTTCCTGCCGACAGCAAACCCGAGCAAATTACACAGTTTGTACGGGAAAAACTCCGGGGGGAATTCATCCGTGCCGATGTCGGTATTACCGGTGGAAATTTTCTGATTGCCGATGTCGGCGCTGTCTCGCTTACTGAAAATGAAGGGAATGGATTGTTATGCATGGCTTTCCCGAAAATCCATATTGTCATTGTCGGAATTGAAAAATTAATCCCCTCCATCGAAGATCTTGATCTGTTTTTGCCGTTGCTTGCCCAACATGGCACCGGACAGCATCTAACGGTGTATAATAATCTTGTTTTTGGGCCTCAGTCTGAATTTGAACCGGATGGACCGGAAGAGATGTACGTGGTGCTGCTTGACAACCGGCGCACCGAATTGCTGAAATTCAGGGAACAGCGGCGTGCACTATCCTGCATTCGTTGCGGTGCCTGTCTGAATGGTTGCCCCATTTATAAAAGCGTTGGAGGTTATACCTATAATGCCACCTATTCCGGACCGATCGGCTCAGTTATTTCACCCCATTACCTTGGGATGAAGGAGTATAACCATTTGAGTTTTGCATCATCATTATGTGGAAAATGCACTGAAGTCTGCCCGATTAAAATCCCGCTCCATGAACTGCTTCTGTACAACAGACATGACGCGGTTACCAAAAAATATGTATCCTATACCTGGAGGGCGATTGTTTCTGCCTGGAAGACAGCGATGCTTCACCGGTGGATGATCGATAAACCAAGCCCCGGTCTGAAAAATAAAATGATCAACCGGTTTGGTAGAAAAATGTGGGGCTCACGCAGAACACTTCCGAAAATTGCGCAGAAGAGTTTCAAGGATCGCTGGAAAGAAACCCACCCGTAAAGTGTATCGTAAAATTATATCGTACTGCGGCGACTGAAAACCTGATCAATTAAATAGAGCGCTCCGGCCGAGACGCTGATCAGGATTCCCCAGGAGACATATTTGGAGGCAAATGCGCTTTTAAAGACCGTAAACATTGTTTCCAGATAGGGTAGCAGGTGGTTCATAAAAGTCTCTTTTCCCGGCAGCCAGTTGAAAACAGCCAGGTCGGAAGTTCCGATTACAAAAACCAGAACCAGGGCCGATATCGCGTAAGGAACAGATGCTTTCAGGTACAGGTAAAATGGCTTCTTTACCTCAGCGGCTTCCGGAGCTGTTTGAAGTGTAGCCATGACCCGGTCAACAAAGTCATCCGACGGACTATCGAGCGGACTTTGACGGATCAAATCCCGCAGAAAATCGTCGTTTAAATAATCGTCCTTTTTCATCATGGTGCAAAATTAAAATTAATTCACAGTATTCAGGGTCTTATTCATCATCACCGAGAGTTCATCATGCAATTTTTTACGGATCCGGTGCAGCCGAACTTTGACGTTAGACATGGAAAGACCGGTAATGTTACTGATTTCCTCAATGGAATTATCGCTTTTATAAAACAGGGTTATTAAAAGATTGTCATCGTTTGTCAACCTTTCCATGGCCCGCTCAATCATCACTTTTTGTTCTTCAGGATCAATTTCATCGATACCCTTTGTCACTTCGTCTTCCGTGTAATTATCAATCACATAATTATCCATGGGCACCTGTTCCAGCTTCTTTTTACGGGTTTTGGAAATGGCTGCGTTATACACAATCCGGTATAGCCATGTTGAAAACTTTGATTTCTTTTCAAAGGTTTTTAATGCCTGAAATACCTTTAGAAAACAATCCTGTGCAACCTCCTCAGCATCCTCCCGGTTATTTAAAATTTTAAGCGCAATTGAAAAAACAAGATTTTTATGTTTGGCAACCAACGAAGCATAGGC
>JAPLDG010000314.1:3748-23293 GCA_026391845.1 Bacteroidota bacterium
GAATTAGACGGTGTATATTCCCCGGGGTTACACGATCCAACACAAAGGTAACATCATTTTGCAAATCAAATTCACAATTTAGGTAGGAAGGCCATCCGTTTTTTGTAAGTTTGTATGGATTAAATGTGTGACAGGTTAACAAAATCCGTATCCGAATGAAAAAATTTATAATTGCTGGTTTATTATTCCTCCTCCTGATTGCAGATCATGTAAATGCACAATACCAGCAGCAAAATCCAAACCTGGATCAGGTTCCTCAATACCTTATCGAAAAGGCTTCGGAAAATACAGTTTCCGGCTTGTCCTCCGTGGTGACAATCGGAAATTGGGATAATTTCAGCCTTGGATTTGATTTTGCAGAGAATAACATGGCCGAAAACCCCGGACGGCCAACCTGGTTTTTTACAGCCTATAATATCAATAATCCGCATCACACCGAAAATGGCATCGATTGGTTCGTTAACGAGGCCAATTTCGGCTCAGGCATGCGGGGAGACCCGGTTGTTGCCTACGACAGCATTGGCAATTTATTTTATGAAAACATGTTCGGTTCGCAGGTCGCCGGCTCAAAAGTGATTGCCTCGGCCAACAACGGGGCAACCTGGGGACCGCCAGTGACCGCCGTCGCAGGAAATGATAAATGCTGGATCGCCTGTGATCAAACATCCGGCCCGTACGCAAACTATGTTTATGCAACCATGTCAAACAGCGGAGTAGGAAATTTTGCCAGAAGCACTGACCATGGAGCGACATTTACGCCAACCTTCGCTCCTGCCTCGCAGGAGCTGCCCGGTATGATGGTTTGCGTCGGACCTCAGGCCAACATTCAGGGAGGGGCTGTTTATGTTGTTACCAATGGCGGGGATTCTTTCAACTCTGTTTACACTTTTTACCTTTCAAATGACGGAGGCGCCACCTTCATGCAACAATCTTCCTGGCAATGGGCCAATACGGTCGGAACACAGGTTGAAGGCAGAAACTCTGTGTCAAATATGCGCACAAGGCCCTATCCGATGATTGCGGCCGATAACAGTTACGGTCCCAATCGCGGAAAAGTTTATTGTGTCTATGCTTCCAACGACCCTCCCGGTGATAATCACAAATCGGATATTTTTTGCAGGTCTTCTGCAGATGGAGGAGTAACCTGGAGCGATGCCGTGAAAGTGAATGATGATGTAAATACTGAAAATTTTCAGCAATGGCACCCGGCGATCTGGTGTGATAAGGAGACCGGAAAAATGTATGCCATGTGGATGGACACAAGGGACACACCCACCAACGACAGTGCCTATATCTATGCTTCCTGGTCTGATGACGGTGGCGCTACTTTCATTGCCAATCAACGCATTTCCAATGAAAAGATGAAAATCGACTGTGGAAGCTGCGGCGGCGGAGGAACGCCCAGGTATGAAGGAGATTATAATGGCGTGGTTTCCAACAGAAAAAGTTCACTGATCGGATGGACAGATTTCAGAGCCGGTTCCTTTCAGAGCATGACCGCATATTTTCCCGATTTTGCCATGGCTATCGACAAGTCATCCGATACCTTATACTGGCCGCTTTCGGTGCCGGAAGTTAAGCTCTACAGCGATACCGTCATGCTGTCAGGAAGTATCTTCCCGGTACCTTCCACCGGAACCATCACCTTTGAATACCCTTCCGGCACAACCATGACAACCTTCCCGGATACCCGACCGGTCAAACTGGTCCTTGAAGGAGATGTTCCGGGGGGTACCTATCTGGCAACTCTTTTTACGTCGGGACCCAACGGAACTCCGGTTCATAAACGAACAGTCACCATCCGGGTTTTTCCGGAAGTAACAGCATCCTCAACCCCGGATACCATTTGCGAAGGCCAGACCTCCCAGCTGGAATGTTCCATCACAGGCGGAACGCCACCCTATACTTATGTATGGGATCATCCGGAGTCATTGAACAATCCCAACATCGCCAACCCTGTTGCAACCCCATCTGAATCAACAATGTACCATGTGGTAATAACAGATCTTGCGGGTCATATATGCCTGGACAGCACTGCGGTAGAGATCAACACCGGTCCCTCGGCACCTGGCCCGATCACGGGATCACAGCTTGTTTGTGCCGGTAATTTATCCGATTATTCCATCGTTGAAGTGGTCGGGGGAACAACATATTCATGGAGCATTTTTGGGGATGCTGCCATTGTCAGTGGTCAGAATACTCCAAATGTAACGGTTCAGTGGGGCAATATATCAGGCAATCTTACCGTGATCGCGGGAAATGAATGTGGAAATAATCCGCTGGCTTCGGTATTGCCTGTGGTTGTGGAGATGCAGCCTGCCGCCCTTCATCCGATTGCCGGACCGGATACTGTCTGTAAAAATACAAATGTGAAATTTCATCTTGTATCTGCAGATCATTCACTGATCTTTAACTGGTCGGTTCCCGATGATGCCATGATGCTGAGTGGACAGGGTACAGATACGCTTCATGTTACCTGGGGAGCAACGGACGGAACGATATCGGTGTTTGCTCAAAACGGATGTGGACGCAGCGATACCGCTTTAGCAGAAGTCAGGGTAACTTCTGTTCCGGATACGGCAGGCATTATCAATGGAAAGGATACAGTATGCCAGGGCCACGGGAATTATATATACAGTGTTCATGCGATTACAGGTGCAACCCATTACGAATGGACAGTTCCTGCAGGGGTGACCATTACGGCCGGCATGGGCTGAGGTCACACTTGCAATGAGCGATACAGCGCATTCGGGTAATATCGTTGTGCAGGGGCTGAATGAATGCGGAGGAGGATTCGGGTCGGAAAAATCCCTTTTGGTCAAAAATTGTATCGGGATCGGTCAGCACAGTTTATCATCTGCCATCCGAATCTTTCCGAACCCGGTCAGCGGTGAATTGACCATCGGGATCACAGGCAAGGAAAAGGAGTTGGAATTGACGATCAGCGACTTGAACGGAATCGTTCATTATTCTGAGAAACTGTTGGTTAACTCCGCTGATTTCAGGAAAAAAATCAGCATGTCAGGATTCACGAGGGGTGTTTATTTATTGAAGTTGAGCAGCAACGACAGGTTATATCGGGAAAAGGTGATCGTTCAGTAACGAATTGTCAAGGAACCTGTAACCAATGCATTGAAGCTGCGTCAAACGACCGAAAACGGAAAATAAACTTAAAACCAACGGAAATGAATGCTGATTTTTTAATCCCGATCGCCTGCTTCGCAATGATTTACGGAATCGTCTATTTGTTTGTTCGGAAAAAAGAACGACTGGCGCTGATTGCGAAGGGAGCTGATGCAACGATCTTCGAATCCACCAAACAGCCCTCCTCTTTAAAATGGGGACTTCTTTTTGTAGGGATTGGTACAGGAATCCTGCTTGGAAAAGTTTTAGCAGTTTACACGACCCTGGAAGAAGAACCGGCGTTCTTTTCCATGATCTGTCTCTTCGGAGGAATCGGACTTATTGTTTATCATTTGATTGCCAATAAATTCGAGGTTCCTGCCAAAGCTTAACCAAATGCAGTGAATGCTGCGCATCGTCAACTCCCCTGGTACTTCTGAAAAGGTGTCAGGGGAGTTCTTTTTTGATGAATGAAAATTTTCCCAATGCAATGTACTCCGGCCCTTCACGATGCAGAATGCTTTCATAGAGAACCACTTCACGGATAGGTATGAGAGATGACGAAACAGATTTGAACCGGTCAATGGTACGGTTGAAGATGACCTTGTCTTTCAGGAATTTAATTCTTCCAAGTGTCAGGTGGGGTACCAGGTTCTGACGATCGGGATCAAAACCAACGGATATCAAATCCTGATGAATATTTTTCATCAGGAGGGAAAGCTCCGAATAGGGTTCAATTCCAACCCAGATCACCCTGGGGGCATAGGAACTACCGAAAATACCCAGCCCTGCCAGTTTAAAGTCCATTGATAATGTTGCAGTTGCGCGTTTTTCCAGGACCGAACAGATCTCTGGTATTTTCCGATCCTCCGTTTCGCCAAAGAATTTCAGGGTGATGTGGATGTTTTTTTCCTCCACCCATTTAATTTGTTCATGCCGCAATTCCATCATCAATTCGTGGTACTTTGCCAGAAATTCAGCATCCGGATTAATTTTTAAAGCAGTAAAAAGACGTTTCATATTAAAAAGTTCTTAATTTTGCATCCGCTTTGGGGGATTAGCTCAGTTGGCTAGAGCGTTAGACTGGCAGTCTAAAGGTCAGGGGTTCGACTCCCCTATTCTCCACAAAGTAACGTTGAAAGCCCTGGTATCTTTATGATTCCGGGGCTTTTTATTTCCATTGGGTGAAGGGATTCAGCGAGAGCCGGGAATTGTAATACCGGGGATCACCGGTTACCTCCTCCCTCAGCCATTCCGGCTTTTCAAATACCTCTTCCGGACTTTCAAGCTCAATTTCCGCCATCAGAAGCCCTTCATTATTCCCATGAAATTCATCCACCTCCCACACATGATTTTTAAACGAGATCCTGGTCCGAACTTTTTCCACCGCGGATAAGGCATATCGCCGGATCAACTCCAGCGCGTCATCAGCAGGAATGGCATATTCATATTCGGGATGGCATATTGTTTCTGATTTTCCCTTGATGGTCAGGAAACCGCTGTTTCCGGCTACCCTTACCCGAACCGTTTTTTCGTCATCAATACTGAGATAACCCTGGATATAACTGGTCCCGTCGGGTTTTGAGGTAATTGACCATTTATCCTTGTCAACCAGGAACTTGCGTTCGATCTCCAGGTTTTTCATTCGATTGAATTTTGCCCGGCAAGATACAACAGATTGATGATATATTCTCTTCAAAATGGCTGCACAAAGTTCACACAGGACTGCTTTGCTACCATAGTGCCTCTTTTATATCATTGGGGTTAAATTTGCTGATTGATCACTATCATGCCAGTAAAAGGGAAAATTACTAAACGACCAATTAAAATAGTACCAGCGCTGAAAGCGCTTAATATTATTAACCGTGGGTGAAGCCCACGGGAACCATGAAACGATCCAACATGAGCCCTGAAGGGGCGATATATTTCACATAATCAGGAATATGCCGCCCTTTCAGGGCTCTATTTGAACATGATTTGCAACAACCGTGGGCTTCACCCACGGTTATTTATACAACGCCACTGCGTGGCTGATTGCTGGCCAAATTTTCGCTGGTATGATTCCGCTCAATCATATTAAATTTAGATCCATTTTATAAACTTATACGGTCTCTTAATTAATCAATATTATTTTGATGTTTGCAGTGTCATTTAAAGTACTTAACTTTGGCCTGTTAATATATTAACAATAGATACATGAAACCAACACATATTGAGCATCTTGGAATTGCAGTGAAAAGTCTGGAGGAGAGTATTCCCTATTATGAAAGTCTCCTGGGAATTAAATGCTATTCTGTTGAAGAGGTTAAGGACCAAAGGGTTAAAACAGCCTTTTTTTTAGTAGGTGCAACAAAGATCGAACTATTGGAATCAACTGATCCGGAAGGTCCGATCGGAAAGTTTCTGGAGAAAAAGGGGGAGGGTATTCATCATATTGCCTTCGCTGTTGACAGTGCAACTGAAGCCCTTGCCGAGGCTGAAGCCAGCGGGCTCATGCTGATAGATAAAGTTGCCCGTAAAGGTGCCGAAGGAATGAACATCGGCTTTCTTCACCCCAAATCGACCCATGGCGTTCTCATCGAGTTTTGCAGCAAATAGCAGTTTGTAAGATCAATAACATACAACAACCCCAATTCTATGGCCAACGAAAACAAAATATCCGAATTGCTTGATAAGCGCGAGAAAGCTAAACTAGGTGGTGGTGAAGACCGCATCAGGTCTCAACACAAAAAAGGTAAATTTACCGCCAGAGAACGCGTTGAAAAACTTCTTGATGAAGGAAGTTTTGAGGAGTATGATATGTTTGTGACGCACCGGTGTACCGATTTCGGACTCGAAAACGAACTCTATCTTGGTGATGGTGTGATTACCGGGCGAGGAACCATCGACGGGAGGGTTGTTTTTGTCTTTTCACAGGATTTCACTGTTTTCGGCGGCTCATTGTCAGAAACCTTCGCGCGGAAAATCTGCAAGATCATGGATCAGGCGGTAAAAGTAGGAGCCCCCGTGATCGGCATTAATGACAGCGGCGGCGCCAGGATCCAGGAAGGGGTTAATTCCCTTGCGGGCTACGCCGAGATCTTCATGCGCAACATTGCTGCTTCGGGTGTTGTTCCTCAGATTTCAGCCATTTTCGGACCCTGTGCCGGCGGCGCGGTATACTCCCCCGCCCTGACCGATTTTGTGGTCATGAGCGAAAATTCGAGCTACATGTTTGTGACCGGACCCAAAGTTACCAAGACAGTTACAGGCGAAGATATCACCACCGAAGATCTGGGAGGAGCCTCTGTTCACTCCACGAAATCCGGCGTTGCTCACTTCCGTTCGGCCAATGAAGATGAGGGAATCATGCTGATCCGCAAACTTTTGGAATATCTGCCTCAGAATAACCTGGAAGATCCGATTATTACAGATTGTACCGATCCCATCGACCGGCTCGAGGATTCCCTGAACGAAATCGTTCCCGCCAATCCAAACCAACCTTACGACGTTAAAGATGTTATTTACCGTATTGTTGACGATCAGCAGTTTCTGGAGGTTCATCAGCATTATGCCAAGAATATCGTGGTTGGTTTCTCAAAATTCAACGGCATGCCATGCGGAATTGTGGCCAATCAGCCGAATTTCCTGGCGGGGGTTCTCGATATTGAAGCTTCACGCAAAGCAGCCCGTTTTGTCCGGTTTTGCGATGCTTTCAACATCCCGATCATCACCCTGGTGGATGTTCCCGGATTCTTGCCCGGAAGCAACCAGGAGTATGGCGGCATCATCATCCATGGCGCTAAATTGTTGTTTGCGTACGGCGAAGCAACCGTACCGAAAATAACCATCACACTGCGGAAATCATACGGAGGAGCCCACGATGTGATGGGTTGCAAACAATTGAGGGCCGATATGAACTATGCCTGGCCTTCAGCTGAAATTGCCGTCATGGGCCCCAAAGGAGCCATTGAAATACTGGAAGGAAAAAAGATCGGTGAAATCCAGGATGCACGGGAAAAAGTAAAGTATGTTGCCGAAAAGGAGCTTGAATATAAAAACAAGTTTGCCAATCCTTACGACGCCGCAAAAGGATTCATTACCGCCTAAAAAGCACAGCAACATTCCTTTATAATCCAAGCCTGCCGATCTATGAAAATACTCACTATTACCTTCGACCTGTCGCTGATCGATCAATATACCCTCGTGATTACCATTGCCGGGTATTGCATTGTTCTTCTGGCGCTTGCCATCATGGCCTATTTTTTCACACGTCTGCATACATTGCAGGACTTTCTGACAAAACGCAGACTTGCCGTTCAGAACAATGCAAGCAAGGAGGAAAGCCCCAAAGTCGTTATGACCGGCGAGGAAAATGCGGCCATCGCCGCGGCCCTCTACCTCTTCTTTTCCGAATTGCACGATGAGGAAAAATATGTGATGACCATCCGGAAAGTATCTAAAACATACTCTCCGTGGAATTCAAAGATATATGGAATCTGGAATACAATGAAACACTGGTAAACCATGAAAAAATTCAAATTTGTTATCAACATGAAAAAAGTCAAATTTGTTATCAACGGCAATGCATACGAGGTAGAGGTCCTCGGATTTGAAGAAAACATTGCAAATGTTGAAGTGAACGGAACACAGTATAATGTTGAGGTTCAGAAAGATTTAAAAATGACCAAAACACCGACCCTGATCAGGGCCGAATCTCCGAAACCCACCCCCAAAGAGTCGAAAATACCACGAACGCCTTCTCAAACGACCAACCTGGCAATCAAGGCGCCCCTCCCGGGAACCATCATCACCGTGCTGATCAAAGCGGGTGATAAAGTCACCCTGGGCCAGAAACTCTTAACCATGGAGGCCATGAAAATGGAAAACAATGTCTTGTCTGAAAAGGATGGCGTTGTAAAGGTTGTTCATGTAAAACCCGGACAGGCTGTGGCACAGAGTGAAGTTTTAGTTGAAATTGAATAACCCATGGAGACACTGCAAACATTGTTCGGTCTTTGGGAAGATACCGGCTTTCACAACGTAAGCTGGGAAAATCTCATCATGATTCTGCTGGGAATCTTTCTCGTGTTTCTGGCCATTCGGTACAGCTATAAACCATTGCTGCTCATCCCCCTAGGCATGGGTGTCATTTTGGGGAATATCCCGTTTTTGCATGAAGCAGCGTATCATCCGGGCATTTATCAGGAAGGAAGTGTGCTCAACTATCTGTTTTTTGGCGTACTGAAGGGCATCTATCCGGCCCTGATCTTCCTTGGCCTGGGAGCGATGACAGATCTTTCTCCGCTGATCTCCAATCCGAAGCTGATGTTGCTGGGCGCTGCAGCCCAGGTGGGTATCTTCGCATCGTTTCTCGGCGCCATGGTGTTCGGGTTCCCCATGGCTGAATCTGCAGCCATCGCCATCATCGGAGGCGCAGACGGCAATACAGCTATTTTCCTGACATCTCAGCTTGCCAATGGCTTGCATGCCGCCGGGAGCGGAATGAACATTCAGAACCTGATAGGCCCCGTAGCCATTGCTGCTTACATCTACATGTCGCTGGTTCCGGTAATTCAGCCGCCGATCATGAAACTGCTCACCACAAAAAAAGAAAGACTGATCAGAATGGCCCCCCCCAGAACGGTCAGTAAATTTGAGAAGATTCTGTTTCCATTGCTGGGGCTGCTTCTAAGCACCTTTGTAGCGCCAGCTTCACTCCCACTGCTGGGCATGTTCTTTTTTGGAAATATCCTGAAGGAATCAGGGCTCACCAAGCAGCTTGCGACAACCGCAAGTACCATCCTTATCGACATTGTGTTGATTCTGATAGGGTTAACAGTTGGCGCATCCACACAGGCCGATGTTTTTCTGAAATGGGAATCAATTCTTATCTTTGTGCTCGGCGCAATAGCCTTCATGGTGGCCACCGCCGGCGGAATTATATTTGCCAAAGTGATGAACATTTTTCTGAAAAAGGAAAATCAGATCAATCCGCTCATTGGCGCTGCAGGTGTTGCTGCGGTTCCCGACAGCGCCAGAATTGCCCATGAAATGGGGATGAAGGAAGATCCGACAAACCACCTGATCACCCATGCCATGGCGCCGAATATCGCCGGGTTGATCGGAAGCGCCATTACTGCAGGATTGTTACTGGGTTTCTTATTATAAAACGATGCTGATCATTGGAATCGCCGGAGGATCCGGCTCAGGAAAGTCAACCGTTGTCAAGGCGATAATCAAACATCTGCACAAAGATGAGGTTAGTGTTATCCCTCAGGATGCCTATTACAAGGATAATGGCCATAAATCGGCGGAAGAACGGGCAAGGATCAATTTCGACCACCCCTCCTCCATCGAGTGGGGCCTGCTGATCAAACAGCTCGAAATCCTCAAAACCGGCAAATCCATTGAAATGCCAATCTATTCGTATGTAACCTGCGCCCGCTCAAAGGAAACCGTTATGGTTAATCCGGCCCAGGTCATCATCGTTGAGGGAATTCTCATCCTGAGCAACCCGCGCCTGCGTAAAAAAATGGACATCAAAGTTTATGTCGATGCCGACGGGGATGACCGCCTCATGCGCATCATCCGGCGTGATCTGGAAGAGCGTGGCCGGTCTTTTCAGCAAGTACTCGAACATTATGACAGCTTTGTGAAACCCATGCACCTGCAGTTTATCGAACCCACCAAGCGCTATGCCGACATCATCGTGCCCCAGGGCGGACAGAACAAGGTCGCCATCGACATTCTCTCTTCCCGGATAAAAACACACATCAACCGCGATGTACCAAATGATGGGAAAAAAACCAAATCACCTTCTAAAGGAAAATAGCCCTTACCTGCTTCAACATGCTTATAACCCCGTGGATTGGCATCCGTGGGATGACCATGCATTGAATCTTGCCAGGACACAAAACAAATTATTGGTCATCAGCATCGGTTATGCCGCCTGCCACTGGTGCCATGTGATGGAACATGAATCGTTTGAAGATGAAGATGAGTTGACCGCGAAGAACGACCTGATGTTGATCATGTTTATATGGCAGCTGCCTATGCTGTCACCGGCCGGGGTGGCTGGCCGTTGAATGTGATCGCACTCTCCGACCAGCGGCCTGTTTTCGCCGGGACTTACTTTTCAAAGCAAGATTGGGTTCATATTTTACAATATTTTACAGAACTTCATCGTACGCACCCGGAAGAGTTGCTGCATCAGGCGTCAGAAATAGGGAGGGGAATGGCTAAACAGCATCAGATTCCCTCCCCTGCAGCATCATATTCATTCGACTCAATGGCCTTGCAGGAAATCTGTTCAACCTGGGAAGCAGACCTTGATTTTATCAATGGAGGATCGCAGGGCGCCCCGAAGTTCCCCATGCCGGTTCATCTCGGTTTTCTGCTGAGATATGGCCGGGAAAACAACCATCCGGAGATTTCCGGCTACGTTGAGCTTACATTGGAGAGAATGGCCATGGGCGGAATATACGACCATGTGGGCGGAGGGTTCAGCCGCTACTCAGTGGATGACGCCTGGCGCATACCACATTTTGAAAAAATGCTGTATGACAATGCCCAGCTGATTTGTGTTTATTCGCAAGCCTATGCAGCCACAAAAAAGAGCTCTTTCAAAAAAATCGTTGAGGAATCAATGTCTTTCATTGAGCGTGAATTGACAAGCCCTGACGGACTTTTACTGGCATCCATCGATGCCGACAGCGAAGGAACAGAGGGAGCCTTTTATGCATGGACCCATGATGAGATTCGTCAATATCTCGGCAGTGGTTCAGAGGTGTTCATGGCCCTCTATTCCTGCGAAGAAGGAGGAAATTGGGAGAACACCCTGAACGTTTTCCGGAAATCGATGACTGATGAAGAGTTCTCAGAAAAATATGGCATTGCCTGCGATCAGTTATCTGCAATTATTGATGTCTCAAAAGATCAACTATTTGCTGTTCGCAGCACCAGAATCCGCCCGGGCACCGACGATAAAATCCTGACTTGCTGGAATGCGTTGATGATCAGCGCTCTGACCAATGCCGCAAAAGTATTTAACAACCCTCTCTGGCTCGGGAAAGCCATCACGGTTGCTCACTTTTATCGGAAAAATCTCCATGAACGGAATGGCAAACTCTGGCGAAATTCAAAAGCCGGCACCTTTGCCATTGCCGGTTTTCTGGACGACTATTGTTTTCTGATACAGTCATTCCTGGATATTTACCAGTCAACGCTCGACATCACCTGGCTGGATTCCGCAGATGTATTAACGAAGGAGGTGATCAGGCACTTCACGGCAGACGACGGCCTTTTTTTCCGATTATCCTCGGATGAAGCGCCCTCCCTGATCCGCGAAACAGTCGAACTATCTGACAATGTGATCCCTGCCTCGAATTCGCAAATGGCCAGAAACCTGTTTGCGCTGGGGCACCTGCTTCATAATGAAAATTATGTTTTACGATCGGAAAAGATGTTGAAAAGCATGACTCCGGCGATAAAAAGGAATCCGTCATTTCATGCCAACTGGATGCACCTGCTTGCTGATGTTATCCTCGGCCCCACCATAGTCAATATTGAAGGGGATGAAATGATTTTGCGTTTGCATGAATTTTCAGCATATTATTTACCCCATGTACTTTTTTCAGGTATCCAGGTGAACCCTTCCAAGGATATACCTGAAAATCAAATTGATAAAAAGAAAACGCTGATATATATCTGCCATGGTAAAACATGTTTCAGCCCGGTTGAAACAATCCAGGAAGCATTGAAGATTATATGATATTTTTTAGTAAGTTTGAAAACCCAAATAGCAGTAATCATGGAAACCCCGAAAGCCCTCGAAATTCTTAAAATGGCCATTCTCATGGAGAAGAGAGGCCATGCATTTTATGCAAAAGTTGCTGAGCAAACTCCTGACCCTGAGATAAAACATATTTTTCTGACCATGGCCGATGAGGAAACAAAGCATGTCAAATTCCTTTCAGAGCAGTATGTAGGGTATGAAAAAAACCACACCTTCACGAAGGTGGACCTGCCTGATCTGGCCAATGAAGGATTTGCCACCCTCATTCTCACCGACGACATGAAGTCAAAAATCTCTTCGGCCGGGTTTGAAGCGGCAGCCATATCAGCTGCCATCGATTTTGAGAAAAGGGCGGTGGAAGTCTATTCAAAACAGGCGGAAATGTCGGAAGATCAGAATGAAAAGGATCTCTACCGCTGGCTCGCAGAGTGGGAAGGAGGACATCTTAAGATCCTCAGCGACATGGACAATGAATTGAAGGAAAAGATCTGGAACGACAATCAATTCTGGCCGTTCTAATCTACATTCCGGTCCGCATGGCCTCCACCGGATCCAGCTTTGAAGCCGAATAAGCGGGTAAAATACCCGAAATCAGCCCGATGATCGCGGATACTCCTATGCCAAGGATGATGTTTCCCTGTGTCAGCAACAGGTTGAATTCTGTGGTATAGGAAACAATAATGGTCAGGATGAGGATGATCAGCAAACCGAATATTCCGCCGATCAGAGATAGAAAAATGGCTTCGAACAGAAATTGCAGCAGGATAAAGTAATTCTTCGCCCCCAGCGCTTTCTGAATGCCGATGATGTTGGTTCGCTCTTTGACCGATACAAACATGATGTTGGCAATGCCAAACCCTCCCACCAGCAGTGAAAACCCCCCGATAATCCAGCCTACCATGGCGATAACGCCGAAAAGACTTTCAAATCCCTTCGAAATAATGTCGGTTTCATTGATGGAAAAATTGTCTTCGGCCGAGGGCTTTTGCTTCCTGATGGAACGCATGAGCCCGGTAAGTTCGTCGCGCAATTCGTCATTTGAAACCATGGGATTGGCCTTGACAACAATGGTTGCATCCATATCCTTAATGTCAACAAGGGTTTTAAAAAAATTTACCGGAAGATAAACCACTTTGTCGTTCGAATTTCCAAAGAAATCCTCCCCCTCTTTGGTGATCACCCCTACCACTTCAATATTCCGGCCAAAAATCTTTATTTTTTTTCCCACAGGATCCCCCTCCGGGAATAGCGATGTGGCAATTTCAGCCCCGATGATGGCAATGTTCTTGCCACTCGCCGATTCATTCATGGAAAAATAGCGCCCGTCGCCCAATTCAAATTTCCAAACTTTGTCAAAATCCTGCGAAACACCCATTACGCCAATGTTCTCCATGTAGTTATTCAGGTACTTCACCGTTTTGTTCACCTGAACCATAAATGCAACAGACTCCGCAAGGTTGCTGCGTTTTTCAATCTCACGCATGTCATCCAGCGATGTTTCAGGTCTTTGCCAGTATTTCCACCAGGGATAGTCACCTCCCATCGCCCATGGCCATTTCTGAACATAAAGAACATTGCTTCCGAGCGATGCAATGCTCTTGCGGATCGCATTTTCCATGGAATCAAAAACCGTAAAGACTGAAATCACACAGAAAATCCCGATGGTAATTCCAAGGAGGGATAGGATTGTTCTAACTTTGTTTACTATAATTGCTTGAAAAGCAAATAGATAACTTTCTCGGATCAGGCGTAAAATTAAAATCATGGAGGCTGTGATTTCCTTTTAAGAACAGTAAAGGTATAAATTTTTACGATTGGGCGATTGGATGATGCTTGATTATGGTAAATAGATATTGCGATCTCACATTGCCTTGTTCGCTATTTTTTGGTAACATTGCAAAGCTTCCGTTCATCCGGGGTTAGACGCAGCCATTCAATGATTGTTACAAAATTGGGTATATGAATGATCAGATAAAGATTAAATCCGCCCTGATTTCTGTTTATTCCAAAGAGGGAATAGAAGATCTGGCCAGAAAGCTCGAATCCTTTGGTATTCAGATCATCTCAACAGGAGGCACCTATGATTTCCTGATGAGCAAGGGTATCAACGCAGTCTCCATCGAATCAATCACCTCATACCCATCCATACTGGGCGGACGGGTTAAAACGCTTCACCCGAAAATTTTCGGAGGAATTCTATGGCGACGCGACCAGCTTGCTGATGTCGGGGATGTTGAAAAGTATGAAATCCCCTCTGTGGACCTGGTTGTGGTTGACCTTTACCCGTTTGAAAAAACTGTCGCAACAACCGGCAATGAAGATGAAATCATTGAAAAAATCGATATCGGGGGAATCTCCCTGATTCGTGCAGCCGCGAAAAATTATGCCCATGTGGTTGTCGTTTCATCGTCGGACGCTTATCAAACGCTTCTGGAAACACTCTCAAAGAGCAGTGGATATACAAGTCTCAGCGAACGCAGGCATTTTGCCGCACAGGCATTCAGCACCTCATCCCATTACGATACCGAAATATTCAATTACTTCAACCGGAAAGAGGATATTCAGGCTTTCAAACAAAGCAAATTGTCGTCCGTGCCGATGCGTTACGGAGAAAATCCACATCAGAAAGCCATTTTTTATGGAAACCTTGAAGCCGTTTTTACCCGGCTGCACGGGAAGGAGTTGTCGTATAACAATCTGGTTGACATCGATGCTGCCATAGCACTCATTGGCGACTTTACCGACCCGACAGTAGCCATTGTCAAACATACAAATCCCTGTGGAATCGCCAGCCGCTCTTCGTTGAAAGAAGCCTGGCTCGATGCCCTTGCATGTGACCCGGTTTCAGCGTTTGGAGGTATCATCATTGCCAATGGAACGATAGAATTGGAGACAGCGGAAGAGCTCAATAAGTTGTTTTTCGAAATTGTAATGGCAGACGGGTATGAAAATGATGCACTTAATCTCTTAAAATCAAAGAAAAATAGAATAATTTTGCAAAAAAATTCGTTTGAGTTTTCACAACGGCAGTTTAAGTCCGTCCTGAATGGAGTTCTTGAACAGGAAAAGGATCTGTTGTCGGAACAAAAAGCAGATTTTCAATGTGTTACTATCAAACATCCATCGCCTCAGGAAAGTGATGCGTTGGTTTTTGCCAATAAAATTGTTAAACATCTGAAATCGAACACGATCGTTCTGATTAAAAACAACCAGCTGATTGGCTGTGGAATGGGTCAGACTTCCCGTGTGGATGCACTGCGACAGGCCATCATCAAGGCACACGCCTTCGGGTTCGATACAGCTGGTTCAGTGATGGCATCGGATGCGTTTTTTCCTTTTGCCGATTGCGTGGAAATTGCCCACGAAGCGGGTATTACAGCGGTGATACAACCAGGAGGTTCCATCCGGGATGTTGACTCTGTAAACTATTGCAATGAACACGATATATCCATGGTATTTACCGGGATACGACATTTTAAACATTAAATTTTTGCACCATGGGATTGTTTACAAAAGAAATAGCCATTGACTTAGGTACTGCCAATACCATCATCATATACAATGACAAGGTTGTTGTTGACGAGCCTTCCATCGTAGCCATCGAGCGCAGTTCCGGCAAGATCATTGCCGTTGGGAAGAGAGCGCAGATGATGCACGGGAAAACGCATGAAAACATCAAGACGATCCGCCCGCTGCGGGGAGGAGTTATTGCCGATTTCCAGGCTGCCGAACACATGATCCGCGCCATGATCAAGATGATCGACCTGCGCAAATCGTGGTTTCCGCCGGCACTTAAAATGGTGATCTGCATCCCATCCGGAATTACCGAAGTGGAAGAGCGTGCGGTAAAAGACTCCGCAGAACAGGCCGGAGCCAAGGAGGTACGGCTGATCCACGAACCCATGGCGGCCGCCATTGGTATCGGAATCGATGTACTGGAGCCGATTGGCAACATGGTTATCGACATTGGCGGAGGTACCAGCGAAATTGCCGTGATCGCCCTGGGGGGTATTGTGAACAATAAGTCCATCCGGATTGCCGGTGACGAATTCAACGCAGATATTGAAGAATACATGCGCAAACAACACAATATCAATGTGGGTGAAAGAACGGCAGAACGCATTAAAATTGAAGTAGGAGCCGCCATCGCTGATATTGACAATCCTCCACCTGATTATGCGGTTCATGGCCGCGACCTGCTTACAGGAATCCCCAAAGAGGTGATTGTCAACTACACCGAAATAGCGCATTGCCTTGATAAATCTGTGGCAAAAATCGAAGCCGCGGTATTGAATGCCCTGGAAATGACCCCCCCGGAACTGGCTTCCGATATTTTCGAAACCGGTATCTATCTTACAGGAGGCGGAGCTTTGCTGCGTGGACTGGATAAACGGATTCACCTGAAAACAAAGTTGAAAGTTCATGTGGCCGAAGATCCGCTGCGTGCCGTGGCCCGGGGAACAGGAATTGCGTTGAAGAACTTTGACAAATTTACCTTCCTCATCAAGTAAGAGGCGCCATGCGGAATCTTTTTTTGTTTTTCCGGGAGCACTATTTCTATTTTCTTTTCCTGCTGTTGGAAACCTTTTCACTGATTCTGCTTTTTAACTACAACGAATTCCAGGGAAGTTCACTCTATGCCGTATCCAATGCAGTTTCAGGATCTGTTAACAGCATGTATAACGGGATATCAGAATATTTTTCGCTGAGAAAAACAAACAGGGTGCTGATTGAAGAGATGGCCAAACTCCACTCCCGCATTCCCGAGGCATTCTATACCACGGATGTCAACCTCTTTTATAAAAAAGATTCCATCGTTAAGCTGGAGTATAAATATATCAGCGCCAAGGTTACCAGCAATTCAACCAATAAACGGAACAATTTCCTCATGATCAATAAGGGGTCATTGCATGGTATTGAAAATCATATGGGTGTTATCATCGGCAATAAAATCGTTGGCCAGGTGGTAAGCGTTTCGCCGCATTTCAGCTGGATCATGTCGATGCTGAACAAAGACAGCCGGGTTTCCGGGAAATTCAAAAAGAATAACCAGCTGGTCAACGTAGAATGGAACGGAGGAAGTTACCGGAAGGGACAGGTCAAGGAAATTCCGAAACATATTGTGATGGTAAAAGGCGATACCATCATCACCAGTGGCAATTCCGATATATTTCCCGAAGGATTGATGATCGGAACCATCTCCGGTTTCAAAAATGCGCAGGACGAAAATTTTAACAATGGAGAGATCCTGTTTTCAACAGATTTCAACAGTCTGGGATATATTGAAGTGGTTGTGGACCTGATGCGCAAAGAAAAAGAAGATTTAAAAGATTCCTTTAAAACACAATAATGACCTCCAGGACGGTATTTTTTAACATCATCCGGTTTTTCTTTCTGATCCTGTTCCAGGTACTGATCCTCAACCATATCAACCTGAGCGGATATATCAATCCCTATTTTTATATCTATTTTATACTTCTGTTGCCATTTGATACGCCCAAATGGATGCTCCTGATCGTCGCCTTTATGCTGGGGTGGTGTGTCGATATGTTTACCAACACCATCGGACTCAACACCGCCGCATGTGTCATGATGGCTTTTGCACGGCCATTTGTGATCACCGCCATCTCGTCCGGACCCGAATCACTCCTGGGCGATACGCCTTCGCTGAGAAACCAGGGATTGAAATGGTTTCTCTACTATTCCATCATCCTGATCCTGATCCACCACTTTACCTTTTTCTATCTCGAAATATTCCGGTTCAATGAATTTTTTGCCACACTGGTCCGAGTATTGCTCAGCAGCGCATTCACTTTGCTGCTGGTGCTGATCAGCGAGTATCTGCTCTATCCCCGGGGAAAATAAAAAATCCCCACTGATTTAAATGGGGAATCCGTCTCATTACACTTAACAGACCAATTATTTAACTTGAGAATCGTTTCAGATTGCATCAAGTCGGGGGAGTTTATTCCACCGATGAAATTATGCGAATCAAGGTTTGAAGTTTGTATAATTAAAATGCCGAAGGCATGATAATTTTATAGCAAATGAATGTCAAAAGCAACAGAAAATGCCGAAGGCATGGCATTATAATGACACCACTTCGTGGTTTAGGATGCCATGCATGGCCTAATTCTATAAAAATGTCAACCCTACGGGTTTTAGAATTCAACCCTTGATTCACATAAATTATTAATACCAATAGGATTATCTGAAATGGAAACGGGTTTTAATTTGGTCGGACGGTTGTGAGTTTGTTCGGACAGTTGTGGGTTTAAGTCTCTGTTTTATGCTAATTTTGCATGGCAAGGATATAGGTATGTTCAGATATTTATGGCTTGCATCTTTATTGCTTTTGGGAACCCTGATCAATGGTGAAAACACAGATAGTTTGCGCATTTCGACGGAGAAAGCGGTAACGGAAAAAGGTAAAATTCAGGCACTGATTGTTCTTTCCCGGTACTGGACAGCCAAAAATTCCGATTCGGCAATTTATTATTCCCAAAAGCTTCAGCAGGTTGCCCTGAAAGCCCAACATAACGAAGGCTATTTCTGGGGTTGTTATTACCTGGTTTCCGCGCTTTATGAAACCGACAGAAGGGAACACGCTCTTGTTCAGGGGCAAAATGCCATTGCTTATTTCGATAAAAAAGGATACAAGGCGTATAAGATAAAATTGTTGGTTCTGGTTGCTGAAAAAAGCAGGCAATTCGGGCACTATGATGCAGCTATCAGGTATTTCGGTGAGGCTGTCCAATGCTGGGATATTTCGGATATGGACACCATGGAGTCCTATATTTTCAGCCGCATGGCTGCGGTATATTTCGAACTGAATAAATATCAGTTAACCGAGGCGTATATTGATTCATCACAAAGGGTTTTAAAGCCAGGGAGAAGTGAGCGTATTTCGATCAGCAATCTCGAAATCATGGGAGCTTCACAACGCAAACAGGGTCATTACCAGAAGGCAATAGGTTACTTTCATGACGCTTTAAAGAAAATTACGGATGACAGTTTCATTTTAATTGAGGCTAACCTGTATAACAATCTCGCAAAGACATACCTGGCAATGAATGATTTCCCAAATGCACTTTCGTATGCAGTGAAGTCAAATGAGGCTGCCGGGAAAGCCCAAAATAAAATTCTGCTCGAATCCGCAGCCGAATGTCTGGCAAAGGCGTATGCCGGGACAGGCAATTTCAGGCAAGCCTATCATTATCTCGAAATTAAGGAAAACCTGAACTGGCAGCGGTATGTAGAAACCCGCGATAAGCTTATTGCCGAGAAGAATGCCCTGTATGAATCAGGGAAAAAGGAGGCGCGTATTGCCGAGCAAACATTCCTGATCGGGCTGGAGAAAAGAGAGAACAACTTCCTCCTCGCCGGAATTATTCTGGCTGTATTAAGTTTGATGTATGTTGTATTCACACAGCTGAAACTAAAAAAGGTCAATCGCCTGTTGATACTTAAAAATGAGGAAATCAAGCGGCAGGCAGGTGAACTGGAAATACGGAATCAAAAATTACATAAATTGTCAGACTTTAAGGAAGCCATGACCGGAATGGTGATCCATGACCTGAAAAACCCACTGAATACGATGATTAACCTTGAACATATCGAGAAAAATCCCGATAAAGCAAAGGTGA
>JAPLDG010000120.1 GCA_026391845.1 Bacteroidota bacterium
AATATTTTGGTCATCATCAGAGGATTTGACAACCAATGCGTGGTATCGTTCCTTGGGATATAATTCGGCTCAGATAAGTCGTTATACCGGCAGTAAAGCAGACGGTTATTCTGTCCGATGTGTGAAGGAATAAGAATCTACCCGGGCTATGAGCTAATTTGACCCAATTTTATTGGTGGCTATGCTATCGGCAGAAATATTTTAGGTTACAGTGTTTTGTTCCTAATAATGTTTTTACCTTTGACTTGACAACAAATTTACAACTATGACATAGAAGAAAGATAACATATATTAATGGCGTTTGCTATTATTCCCTTTTCGAAAATTGGCAATTTATAACAACAGTGGGGTAATAAGTCAACGCCTGCGCAATAGCGTGGGCTTAACTTATTTTACTGTTGTGGGTATGCCAATACCTCGAAAGGGAATAAGGTCTTAGTCCACGCTCTTTTTTTGAGTTTAGAAAACGAAGGTTAAAATAACCATAGTATAAATCAAGGATTAATCAAATGCTTTGACAGGTGGAACCCGAAAAACCTCAGATAGAGTAGGGATAAACTCGAAATTTTCAAATATGAAGAAGTTCACAAAAGTGAAAGTTATTGCGAAAAACAAAGTTAGCGGTTCTTATGCTGCTGGTTGCCCTCCAAAAACAAGCAGTCATAGTTGTTCTAACTGTGAAATGCGAAAATGACCTGATATGAGTAGCCATTATACCGGCTACTCATATTCTTACTCCTTATCAAGTAGTTAATTAAAATGTATATAAAACAAAACAAAGATACCTTCATCCGTATATACGGTAGGACTGGTTATATAATGAACCAACTGACTTATTTTGACCGGTTATATAATGAAACCGGAGCTGATTTCCTTACATATATTACCCGTGAGCCACAAAAAGTAGATGATATTGTCGAATCATTAACGCTTTTGTATGATAAGGATACTGATTATAGCGAATTGCAAGCTGAATTTCAGAAATTCCTTAAAGAGTTGGAGCAATTTATGTTTGTAACAACCGGCGAAACCCTTGACGAGATTGACCAAAAGGAACCGGTTTTTTCGTATAATGACAATCCAAAGACAAAGTTGCGAACATTCATTCAAACATTTGATGAATTTGATGTTGAAGAAACCTCGGAACTTCTTTTACAAAAATCCATTGAAAACCCGCAACTAAGTTGCTTAGAACTTGAAATTACCACAAGATGCAACGAACGATGTGTCCACTGCTACATTCCAAATGAAAGGAAAAATAAAGGTGGTAACATACCCTTACACGCAGTTGTCAGGGCAATGGAACAGGCCAGAGAGCTAAATTGTCTTGAAGTATCAATTTCAGGCGGTGACCCACTTTTACATAAGGACTTTTCTACCATTTTGCATTATGCACATAAATGTGACTTCAAAATTACCGTTTTAAGCAACCTTGTGGCCCTTTCTGAAGACCACATCCGAATTTTTAAAAATTTGAACATAGGTCTTGTCCAGGTATCACTTTACAGTATGAATGAGCAGGAGCACGATGCAATCACAAACCTAAAGGGCTCCTTCATTAAAACAAAAGCAAATATTGAAAGGTTGGTCGCCAATAATATCCCGGTTCAAATAAGCTGCCCAACAATGAAGGGCAATTATCACTCCTACAAGGATGTACTGTCGTATGCAGACAAAATGCAGACAAAATCCCAAACAGATTTTGTGCTGATGGCTCAATCGGATTTTAACAAGCAAAACATTGAACATCGTCTATCGGATCATCAAACCAAAGAGCTACTCAAGGACATAATGAAATACGACAAGCAATACACCAATGATATTCTTTGTCAGCCTAAAAAGAGCGACAACGCTGAAGAATATATGCAACGGCCATTGTGCGGAGTTGGATTGGGGATGATTTGTATTGGATATAATTGGGATGTTTATCCGTGTGCCGGTTGGCAGGGATATATTGTAGGAAACATTATCAATGAAAGCTTGGAAGATATATGGACAAAATCAGAAAAGCTCCAATTCCTCAGGGCCATAAAAATGAAGGATTTCCCTGATTGCATTAGCTGTAATTCAAAGGATTATTGCTCACTGTGCCTCGTACGCAACTTCAATGAAAACAATGGAGATATGCTCAAGGTTAGCGAAAGTCATTGCAGGGCAGCAAAACTAAACCGGCAAATCGTTGAAGAATCTAAAAAATAACCTCGCAATTGATTTCCAAATATTTGATTCCCACATCCACTTCGGTGAATTTAGAAACTCATTTTATGCACCTGAAAGTGTCAATGAAATATTGACCAATTGTGGTGTCCTCCGTTACTCTGCTATGCTATTCCCCAATAAAT
>JAPLDG010000246.1:0-27652 GCA_026391845.1 Bacteroidota bacterium
CAGTTACCTGGTTTGTCATCTCTTTGGTCATTCCTCTACCATTATCGGTAATGACGAGTTTTAAAAAATTAGCAGACGTATCTTCTACAATATCAAGTGAAATCGTGGTAGCATCAGCTCTGATCGAGTTTTGAAAAATATCCATGATATGCATCGACAAATCTTTCACGGCAAAATTACTAATTCTTATTGTTATATAATTAACTTTGTTATTAAATTAACAATTTAGTTTAAAATTTCTATTTTTCCGGATGCTGGTTGATGCAAGGATTTTCTGATCTCCCCGAAACTGGCATTCTCCAATTCAAAAATGGTTACACGTTTGCCAATCTGCTCTGGAAAATGAGCATCAGACCCGCTTACATATTTATACCTGCATAATTCCGGATGCTGACCAAGAAAATCATCGAGTTTACAAAAAGGTGAAATTTCCAGGGCATCAACGTTGAGGTCAGGGGGAAGAAAGCCAAGTTGTTCAAGAACCCCAAATCGTCTTTTATCAATGTGGGCCGGGATAAAGAGGCCATTTAACCTGTGTACCATGGCTTCAACTTCTTCAATGCTTTGATTTAACCCTGAAATGAGCAGTCGCTCCTCTGTATATACAATATTGTTTTCAGCATCTACAACTACCTGGTGTCCGAATCGCCTGGTGTCATTTTGAATGTCAGGAAGGTGCATGTCTAAAAACGCTTGAAATTCATAGAGTTGACTATCAGTTTCAAAGAAAGTAAGACAATGGACCTCTTCTTTTGTTGTCACTTCAGCTCCGGACAGAACACAAATTCCGTTTAATGCGCCCAGTTGAGAGGCGATCCGGCATTGTCTGGTGCTGTTGTGATCGGTGATGCCAATGATATCCAGATGCATCTCTTTTGCACGTGCAATGATAACATCCGGACTCATATCCAGATCACCGCAAGGCGACAAAACTGTATGAATATGAAGATCGGCCCGGAATTTTTTCATCGTCTGTTCAGCAGATTAAAAAGTTTACCCGATATCTCAAACGCCTCGTCAGAGGTACCCAATACCGGTATATCTTCGATGTTACTCTGATCCAGCATATCCTTCTCGGGCAGGTATTCCTTGACCAGGATAATTGCTGCAAGTTCTTTCAGGGATGCAATGGCCATGATGTTTTTATGGGTCTGCAAAGTGATCCAAACTTTTCCCGCACCTGCATGACCCATGACATCACTGAGCAAATCGGATGTGTACCCACCGGATATCTCACGGCTAAGCCCATTTTCTCCGCCATAAATTTTCAACCCCAGTGAAACTGCAATATCTGAAACCGTCATGATTTATTATTTTTTTCCTTGATTTGTAAATTCCTCTCCTGCTTGAAGGAGAGGAATGGTGATCTCATCCTTCAAGCTGTTCTGATCCAGTTTATTGTCACTCCAAATTGATTTCATGATAAGAACCGATTCCTGGATGTCCATTTTATCATTTTGCTCAAGAATTTTTTGAATAAATATGCACTGCTTGATGCTGGCCTCATGCTGAACGACATCCTCTGCGAGAGATTTGCAGGATGGGGAGCCGCAGATGCCGCAATCAACCTGCGGAAGCATATGATTCAAATCATAAATTCTTTTCATTTTGATCATGGCTTCAGCCATGTTGTCATCCAGTTTCATCATGGATCTGGGATGAACCTCACCAAGGCTGATATTGTGGTGAAGGAAGTCGTTGGCTATGCCAATTTTTCCTTGAAATTCAGCAGGATAACTTCCACGTATGCTGTCACTTTTCAATGCGCGCTTACGTAGTTTGTCAACAGTCATGAAGCGATTCCCCGGGCACAGGATCCCACCCGCACAGCTTTCATCACAGGCACGCAGCTCAAGAAAATCTATTCCATCAATCTCTTCGTTTTCGACTTTTTCAAGAAATTCAATTACATTGTTGATTTCGTCGATGGCAAGGCTTGGGCCCTGTTTCATGTGATCGGCCTCTCCATGCGTCAGGCTCCAGCAAACTGATTTTCCTGAAAGCGGGAAAAAAGCGGGTATTTCTGATTTGCCTTTATTCTGGCGGAGAATTTTAAAAATCTTGTTGTACAGGTAATTCATATTGATCACCCCGTCGATGACTGATTTTTCTTCACCAACCGGACTTTTTACGGCAACGATCTTTGCCGCACAGGGTGTTACGTAAAAGATTCCGATTTCAGAGGGATCAATACCCTGATCTGTCAGCGTTTTTCGTGCATGGAGGGCAGTGATGTCGACAGGAGCTTTCAACAGGATGATATTCCTGACAAGAGTGGGGAATTTAACCTGTATCAAACGCACAACAGCAGGGCAAAAAGGAGAAATCAGGGGTTTTATCGGTTTGTGCTGCAGGAGATATTCATTAAACCGTTCATTCAGGAACTCAACACCCTCCTCCACTTCAAAAACATGTGTAAACCCCAGTTCCTGAACTGCGGCTAAAATCGCTCCGGAATCAACACTGTCGGGGAATTGCCCGGTGAAAACCGATGGAATCAATGCGATACGCGTAGTAAAATTGTAAATATTTTCAAAATCGTCTTGTTCGACTATAATGGCGCCGACCGGACATACTCTGTAGCATTCACCGCAATCGACACACCGGTTAGCCAGCAATTGTGCTTTACCATGCCCAACGCGGATTGCTTCCGTCGGGCAAATATTCATGCAATGCGAGCACCCGATACAGATGTCTTCCCTGAACTTCAGGGCGTGGTGAAATTGTGCGTGTGTCTGGCTTTCCATGGATGCTATTGATGGAAGTAATTTATAATTTCCACGATGGTTCCCTTTCCCACTTCACTGGTAATATTCAGATGATCTGCATTGGTTTTCATGTTCGAAAGTCCCATCCCTGCTCCAAATCCCATCTCTCTCACTTCCGGTGTGGCGGTTGAATATCCGATTTCCATTGCTTTTTTAATGTCTGCGATACCAGGACCCTCATCTTTCAGCAGGATAGTTATTTTTTCAGTATCGATATCCACAGAAATAATTCCATTGTACGCATGGGCCACGATGTTGACTTCCGCTTCATAAAGAGCAACGACTGTGCGTCTGATCACATTTCCATCGACATTCAGCTGCTTCAGGGTCTTTTTGACCTGGCTCGAAGGGAAGCCTGCGGCAGAAAAATTTCCGCCTTCCACCTGATATTCGAAATGCATTTTTCCGGTTGACATATTAGAAGACCGGCTTTATTCCGGCGCTGAACAGGATGCCGCTCACTTTAAACATTGAATAGGGACTCTGAATGATTATTATTTTATTTTCCTTTGCGATCCTGATCATCTCTTCCGTGACTTTTTTATTCCTTACGAAGACGATGCAGCTGATATCCGACATCTCAGCCGTGCGGATCGCCTGAATGTTGACAAGTCCGGTCAGAAGAAGTAGGTTGTCAGTTTTAACGGTCAGAACATCACTCATCAGATCGGAGGCAAAGGCCATATCGACAGTATTTTCAAGATTTTCTGCTCCTGAAACAACCGTTCCTTTAATTATACCAACAATTTCTTGTACTTTCATTTTGGTTTAGCTGTGTTTTTTGCCAGGATGGCCTGGTATGTTCCAGGTGCAAAAGTAGGCCTTTTGATAATCTTAAACAAGGTTTTGTGTTATTTAATTCACAGTGTTAAATTATTCACATGATAATCCGGGGATAATTTGGTACAACTGACGAATGAGTTGATGGATGGGTTTGCTGAGTTTATTCTCCGATTATAATCCTGAAGCCGTTGCCATGAATATTGGCGATTTCGATCCCCGGATCAGCTTTCAGGCATTTGCGCAGGCGTGCAATAAAGACATCCATGCTGCGGCCGTTGAAATAATTGTCATTGCCCCAGATCTTTTCCAGGGCGTCTTTGCGTAACAGGATACCATCCCTGGCAGTAAACAGCATTTTCAGGAGACTGGCCTCCTTAGGAGATAGTTGCTGGGTGAGGCTTCCCTGCGACAGGGTACGCAGACTGTAATTGAATACGAGTTTTCCGATTTTCATTTCATTGACTACTGCCTCATTATCAGCACGCTGAATGTTGCGCTTTAGAATTGCATGCAATTTGAACAGCAAGACTTCCGAATCAAATGGTTTGGTAATGTAATCATCTGCGCCGGTTTTGAATCCTTCCAGCATATCTTCTTTTAAAGACTTTGCTGTCAGAAAAATAAAGGGAATATCCTTGTTGGTTTTTTTGATCTCTTTGGCCAGTGTAAAGCCATCCATCTCGGGCATCATTACATCGAGGATGCTGATATCGAATGGTTCCGCCTTAAATGCTGCTAGGCCTTGTTTACCATCAGCCTTCAGGACAACCTCAAAATCGTTTAGCTCCAGATAGGACTTCATAATGGATCCGAAATTGGGATCATCTTCGACCAGCAATATTTTTATCTTTTGGCTCATCTCTGCCTGAGGTGTTAAATGATTAGTTCATTTCTTCGATTTCTTTCTCCCGGACGCCTGGTAAACTGATTTCAAATTTACTGCCTTTCCCCAATTCACTTTCAATATGAATGTCGCCATGATGGGCCAGAACCAGGGCTTTGACATAACTCAAACCAAGTCCGAATCCTTTGATATTATGAATATTACCTGACGTAACCCGATAAAATTTATCAAATACCTTCCGCTGTGCTTCCAGCGTCATTCCAATCCCTTTATCCTGTACGCCAAAGATGAATTTACCACCGCGGTTGAAGGAAAATACTTCAATTTCAGGTTTCGTGATTGAGTATTTATTTGCATTATCCAGCAGGTTAAGCAGTACATTGCGCAAGTGGCCTTCATCGGCGTCAACCACTGAATTTTCGGCCTCCAACCTTGTGGAAATCAGTCCTTCACGTTTTTCAATTTGCAAACGATAATGCTCAACAGTCTTTTCAATGAGGTAGTTCATGTCCACCAATTCGGGTTGAAGCTTGAAATCACGACTATCCAGAAGCGCCATCTGGAGCACCTGTTCAACCCTGGTGTTCATGCGGTTGTTCTCCTCTTTGATGATCCGGGTGAAATTTTTAATCGTTTCAGGATCAGAAATCACCCTGGAGTTGGTTATTGAATCAGCTGCAATAGAAATGGTCGCAATGGGAGTTTTGAACTCATGCGTCATGTTGTTGATGAAATCAGTTTTAATATCGGATATTTTCTTTTGACGTATCATCACAACAATACTGCCCCCGGAAGAAATAATGATAATGAGGGTGAAAAGTATGGAACCGATCAGCAACAGTGAAAGTGATCTTAAAACCTGGGTTTTTTGCCCGGGAAAAAAAACAAGCAACATGTCTGGCTTCTGAAATAAATCATTCGGAAATAGCGATACCCGGTGTTCGGAAGATTCATTTTCCAGTGTGAATTCTGCCGATCTTATCGGAAAATGATTGCTGTCGCTTGAAGGTGAATAAACTGCAAACTCGAATGGAAGGTCAATTCCTTTGTCTCTGAATGATTTGCTGAGAGTGGACTGAAGGCTTTTTTTGTTAATCCTTTGCTGTATCGGGGCAGGCTTGGTTTCAAGTGCAATGGCCATCTGCTTGATCACATTCTGAATTTTCCGGGCTTTGTTGTCTAATTTCTGAATGTTGGTTTCCCGGTTTTGCTGTCTGTTGTGGTTTCCCGGTCTCCTCAGCCGGGCTGGAACCGGCTGGGCAAATTGTGGTATCCTATAGCGCAGGTATTGAGAGCCATTCATCCCGGGAGTTTGAATAATAATTTCACCTTCATTGAAATTTTCAGGACCCACGGGGTTTTCATCATAGGGGTATTCGTCCGCTGGAGAATTTATATCAACCATCGAGTCAAGCCGTGCCAGTTGATCATCCCATTCGAAATTCATGCTCCTCGTCTCCATCGCCTGCATATCCTGGAAAAATTGCTCCATTTTCACCGTAACAGAATCTTGCCCGTCCTGGGCTGGAACCACATTATACTGGTAGGTGTAATGAATAACTCCTTCGGGTTGGCGTTGTTGAATCGGCACCGGTGGCGGCGGCGGCGGTGCAAGGCGCGGAGGTGGCGGCGGGTGATTTGCAGTTGGCAGTTCATTTACCAGCAAAAGGGAATCAAGCTGGTTTTTAATGGTAGTGCTCGTGTCTTTGGTAAAAGCCTGGACAATGCGCATGATGCTGTCTCCTTCAAAGTTCCTGCTGATGAAAGACATGTTTTCCCGTGCTTCAATTTTACTTACAACACTGCCAAGTGCATCGTTTACGCTGCGAACAAATTGTGCTTCCTTTACCTGAAAGGCATTGCGAATCCAGAAAAATTGTACCGTGATAATCCCGATCAGTGAGATACAGATGCTTGCAATCAGGACATACAGTAATTTCTTATTCATCATGCAAATTTAATGAAAGGACAGGCTGAATGGCCAAGATTAACTTTTCGTTAACCAATTTTAACGATTTGTTAACATTTTCAGCCACTTACGGGTGTTAGATTTGCATAACAAAACCTAATACAAAATACATTATGAAAACTTATTCAGGTAACCTAAAAATCGCAGTAACTTTTGCAGCTGTATTGCTATCCGCCATCTTCATTACAAGGCCGGCGTTTTCTCAGGAAACGTCGAAGAAGGAATCCAGTAAGAAAGTTGTAATAAAAATTGTCAGTGATGACAATGGTACAACAACCATGATTGATACAACCATGGAAATCCCGGACTCCATGATGATGGAGTCTGTCAGAGAAGAAATTGACAAAGTCATTGCCATCGGTAAAGATGGCAAACATGCCTGTGTGAAATTTCATAAAATGCCACGGGGGTTTGCCTATGATTTCGATGTGCCTGGCACATTGGAGCCTCCGCTGCAGTTTGATGAATTGGAGGGCTTTGACTGCGAAAAATGGGCTGAAGATTGCGAAATGGAGGATTTCATGTCGGAACGAATGCCTCCGCCGGGTAGAGGAGGTGCAATGCGTGCGGGTGGCCGTGGTCAGACATTGAACGATATTTTGGGGGAAATTCCCATGGATCGGGTTGTAAGTTATTCGATCAAGGACCGGAAAGATGGCAAACGGATAATTATTGACCTGGACGATGCACCCATGTTCGAAAGATCAAACAAAGTCATCATTATCAGGGAGCCCGGAAGAAACAACCGTCGCATGCATCATCCGGAGCGTCAGGTTAAAGTAGTCGTGAATTCTGATGATTCTGTACCGCCGCCACCGCCACCTCCTCCACCACCAGATAAAAAATAAAAATAGTAAAAGGTTTTCTCACGAGCCTCAATTGCTTTCCTCACCGCCAGGACACCAAGGCGCAAGAATTGAAAAAATTAGAAAGCCCCCGACTGCCGTCTGATTCACGGCAGTTTTTTTTATCAAATAATTCCCGTTCTTTGCATCCATGTCCCTTTATATTACATCACTCAATTCGGGAAGCAACGGAAACTGCTACTACATTGGCAATGGAACGGATGCTGTGCTGATCGATGCCGGGATATCATGCAGGGAAACAGAGCGAAGAATGATCCGGCTTGGGCTGCCAATCAGGAACGTCAGGGGTATATTTATCACACACGAACATACAGATCACACAAGAGGAGCGGAGATGTTATCCCGGAAATATGGGATTCCCGTTTATATAACCAATGCAACCTATCGAAGCAGCAGGATTAATTTAGACCCTCGAATGGTGCAGGAATTTAGTTCCGGCATTCCGGTTTACCTTGGCGACTTGTGTGTGAATCCATTCCTGAAATGGCACGATGCCTCAGAACCTCACAGCTTTACGGTATCTTCGAATGGTATTACGGTGGGAGTTTTCACGGATATCGGTATGGCCTGCGAACAAGTTGAACACCATCTCAGCATGTGTCATGCAGCCTTCCTGGAGGCCAACTATGATGAAAAAATGCTCGAAAGCGGGCGTTATCCGGGTTATCTGAAACGACGTATCCAAGGTGCTGAGGGGCATTTGTCCAATGACCAGGCGCTGGCGCTCTTTACTTCTCATCGGCCATCCTATATGCAGCTTCTGATTCTCTCACATCTTTCAGCCGAAAATAACCACCCGCAGCTGGTTCATGATTTATTCAGCACACACGCAAATGGTACAAAAATTGTTGTTGCGTCCCGTTTTCAGGAAACAGAAGTGTATTGTGTCCAGATTCAATAGTGCAGACCACCAAATGTCGAAATACAGATATTAGTTAATCCAATCCTCAAAAACCGTCATCACATGGAAATGACACTTGCCCGGAAAATGAAGGCTGCAACATTTTTTTTGGTTGGTTGCTGCATTGTCTTTTTTTCATGCCAAAGAACCGCCGGTGTTCCTTGTACAGAGGAATATCGCATGCTCACTGTCTCAATCCGGGACTCGAGTTCAAATCCCGTAATTCTGAGCGACTATTATGTTAAGAAAACAAGTACGGGTGAAATTGTAAATTTTACAAACCAGGATCCTTACCTCGACAGCATTAATAGAATCCAGGGGGTGTATTTTTTATTAACTGACGGGCTAATGTCGATGACTGCACAATCAGGAACTGAATTTGAATTTCATGGTATGAAAGAAAACAAGGAGATCGTAAATGAAAAATATCTGATTGGAAATAATGAATGCCATGTGAACCTGATCTCCGGAAAAACAGAGCTCATAAATATAGCGGTGGATTAGCGTTTTTAATACTAGAGAAAATCACAAATTATTTGTTTTGACATAAAAATAACATTATATTTGCTCTTGTTATTACAAGGGTGATATGTTATCACTTTGCCTGTTGCCAAAGTTTTTCGCTGTCAAAAACACAAATGATGCCTGTTTTGGGGTAGCAACAGTGACACCGGCATCTATAGAAAAGTTAAATTAGAACCTATGAAAAAACTGGTACTTTTTTTAGTGATCTTAATCCAGATGAGTGGATTAAACGCGCAGAACCTCACATTGAAAGAAAGAAGACAGGAGGCAATTGACCAGCAAAGGATGATGAAAATGCCTCGTGTGGCTACTGCTTTATATTTACGCGACAGTTCACTGTCTTATCCCTGGATCCAGATTAGCAGCAGCTGGTCGACGAGTCCGGATTCACGTGTCCTCTATGAATATGATAACCAGGGAAGGGAAACTGCCTATAAATATTTCAAATGGCATGCCGCATCGAATGATTGGCAGAATTCTTATGAGTATCGCTATGCTTATGATGCAAACGGGAATATGACAGAATGGATATTTAATCAATGGGATACTGTGTCAAATGCGTGGATACCGAATGAACATGACTATCTCACTTACAACAGTTCCAATATTTTAACCAAAGAAACCTGGAATTTTTACAACACCATTACCCACAATTGGTTCATTGGTTATTCCTTCCTGTACAATGATGCCGGGGTCCTTGTTGAAGATTATTATTATTTTTGGAACTACAATACCTTTGTCATTGAGGATGGATACAGGTCTTTAACGACACTTGATATTCAGAACCGGCCGGTTGAATACCTCGACCAAATACTGGATACTGCTTCGAATAACTGGGTGAACAATGCTCAGACATTATCAGATTATGATATGGAACATCTTACGAAGGAAACAATGAATATGTGGATGAATTCGAACTGGGTTCTCATGTCTCAATCCTTGTATTCGTACACCAATAACCTGAAATCTGAAGTGTTGACACAATATTGGATCGACGGGTCCATGGAATGGATCGATGGCAGCAAGACCGTATACTCTTATAATTCTGCCAATTTAATCACACAGGAACTTATGCTCAATTGGGATGGTATTTCGTGGCTGAATTCCCAAAAAATTTCCTATTCCTATGATGAAGCCAACCGCATTACAGAAAAGCTGACGCAACGATGGATTAACAACAACTGGGTTAACTCCCGCCAGTATATATATGCATTTGACAGCAGGGGGAACAGGATTGAGTATTATACAAAATCCTACAATACATCCACGGCGGAATTAACGTATGGATATCATTATCTTTATACTTATGATGCGAACAATTTGAACACGCTGACATATACCCAGTCCTGGAATACAAGTTTGTCTGATTGGATCAATGTGTCAAAGACATTGGTTTTCTATCAGAAATTTCCATTCGGGATACCTGGCAATAGCCTGGCCAACTGCAATTGCACGTTTGAAAACCCTTACATAGCGGGACGCTACATCACTTGCCCTTCACTGGCTGTTAACACGGAATATGAAATTTCGGTGTATAGTGTATCCGGAAGCCTGGTGTTTCAATGCAATTTCCATGGAGGAGAAGGTGTTAAAATAGACAAACAGCTGCCGCAAGGTCTATATGTTATGGCAATATCCAACCAGCACGAAATCATTTATCGAAGTAAACTGATCATCTCTCCGAGGGAGTAACACCCCAGCAAGATAAAAGGATAAAAAAAAGCTGCTCCGGTTTCCCGGAACAGCTTTTTTGGTATTGGCAGCAGTTTAGTATCTCTTTCGAGGTGTGTAGTGAGTGTGTAGTAATTCATGTGATTTATGGCCCAGGGGTTTTTCGAGGAACTCTTTGTATATCTCGGCAATTTCCGGGTTTTCATGTGATTTACGGACAGGCATGCCCATATCTTCTTCGTAGATGGCTATTTTGCGCTTGGTGCGTATTTCCTTATTGGTTGGAATAGGTTGGCCGCCACCACCCAGGCAACCGCCCGGACAAGCCATTACTTCAATGAAATGGTAAGTTGCTTTGCCGTCTCTTACATTTTGCATCAGGGTTTTTGCATGAGCCAGACCGTTTGCCACTGCACATTTCAATTCAACACCTTCCAGAAAACTCCATTCAGGTTTGACTTTGTCAATTTTAATAGTAGCTTCCCGCACTTCGCCTTCTGTTCCGCGAACCGGTACGATGTTTAGTCCATCAAATGGAACTTCACGTCCGGTTACGATTTCATAAGCTGTGCGAAGAGCTGCCTCCATGACTCCACCTGTTGATCCGAAAATGACTGCCGCACCTGTGGATGATCCCATGAAACTGTCAAATTTCTCTTCAGGTAATTCTTCAAAATCCAAACCAGCCTGTTTGATCATGATCCCCAGTTCACGGGTAGTCAAAACAAAATCTACATCTTTGTAGCCACTTGAACGCATTTCAGGGCGGTTGGCTTCAAATTTCTTTGCGGTGCAGGGCATGATGGAGACCGAAACTATGTTTTTAGGGTCAAGCTTGCGTTTTTGTGCGTAATAAGTTTTAGCAAGTGCTCCAAACATTTGTTGTGGAGATTTGCATGTTGACAGATTGGGCAGATATTCCGGAAAGGTATGCTCAATAAACTTGATCCAACCGGGGGAACAGGAGGTTGCCATAGGTAAAGATACTGCAGGGTCTTTGTCAACCAAAGCTTTTTTAAGACGAGTGAGCAGTTCATGGCCTTCTTCGATGATGGTCAGATCGGCTGTAAAATCGGTATCCAGAACGGAACTGAAGCCCAGTCGCCGGAGTGCAGAAACCATTTTCCCGGTAACAATTTTTCCGGTGGCCATGCCCAGCGCTTCACCCAGTGCTACACGGACTGCGGGAGCTGTTTGAACGACCACGTGCTTGGTGGGGTCATAAATGGCATCCCATACCTGGTCAATATAGTTGCGTTCTATTAAAGCACCGGTCGGACAGCGGTTCACGCACTGGCCGCAATTGGTGCACACAACTTCAAACAATGAATGTTCAAAAAAAGTGGAAATTTTCATCTTATTGCCTTTATAGGCAACACCCAACGCGCTGACGCTTTGCAGCTCTTCACATGTACGCACACAGCGCTGACAGCGGATACAGCGGCTGTCATCCTTGATGATGGCTGTATTGAACATGTCAATGGTGTATTTTTTATCCGGTACAAGGTCAAGAAACAGGTGATCACCAGTCAGCATCTGTGAGGCGAGTCCCTGGAGTTCGCAATTACCGTTTTTGTAGCATTTTGTGCAGTCAGCATTGTGTTCTGAAAGCAATAATTCGACGATATGTTTGCGGGCCATCCTGACCTTCATGCTGTTGGTATGGATCACCATTCCTTCAGCAGCGGGTGTTGCGCAGGATGCGGGGAGGTTTTTCACCTTTTCCTGCTCGACGACACAAACGCGGCAATTCCCGGCAACGCAAAGGTCTTCATGATAGCAAAGGGTTGGAATGTGAATGTTCAGGGTGCGGGCAGCGTCGAGGATGGTGGTACCTTCATCAACTGTAATGTTGATACCGTCTATTGTCAGATTTATTTTTTTAGCCATAACTATTGGTATATTTTCTTGTGAATACTGAATTAGTAAATCATTTCTTCCTTAAAGTTGTTGACAATAGAGGAGAATGAATTGGCTACGGATTGACCCAGGCCACATTTAGCAGTAATTTTCATGCTTTCGCTCAATTTCATAAGTTGATCGAGATAGGCGGCTTTCTTTTCACCCTTTTTCACGGCAACTATTCCTTTCAGCAATTGCTGGCAGCCAACACGGCATGGTGTACACTGTCCACAGGATTCTTCTTCAAAGAATTCCAGATAATTACGCAGTACATTGTACATGGATCGGGAACTGTTGAAGATCATCATGGAACCTCCGGTTGGGACGCCTTCGAAGCCAATGACAGTATCTTTAAACTTTTTGCGGGGTACACAAAATCCTGAGGCTCCTCCAACCTGAACAGCTTTTGTATCGCCATCCCCGAATTCATCGACAAAACGATCAAGGGGCATACCCAGTTCAAGTTCATAAATTCCCGGGATGGGAGTGTCGCCGGAAACAGAGAAAACCTTTGACCCGCGTGAGTCTGTTGTGCCGAGTTTCTTATACTGATCGGGCCCGAGGCGCATAATCATTAAAACATTTACAAATGTTTCCACATTGTTGATGACAGTGGGTTTTTTCATGAAGCCGCTGGTAGTGGGATATGGAGGCTTGTTACGCGGTTCTCCGCGTCCGCCTTCCATCGATTCAAACAATGCGCTTTCTTCGCCACAGATATAGGCGCCTGAGCCCATCCGGATTTCGATTGGAAAGTTAAATCCGAGTTCCTTCATGTGTTCATGATAGATGTCCAATTCTTTCATCAGTTCAGGGACCATGAACTTGTATTCGCCCCGGAGGTACATCAAACCTTTTTTGGCTCCGATGACCCTGCCGCAAATCGCCATGCCCGAAAATACTTTGCGCGGAACACGTAGTAAAATTTCGCGATCTTTGAAAGTTCCCGGTTCTCCTTCATCGGCGTTGCACACCACATACTTCTCATCGCCGGGTGTTTCAGCGGTGAATTTCCATTTCATGGCTGTCGGGAAACCCGCTCCGCCACGGCCACGAAGGCCCGACTCCAGAATGTCTTTCAGGATATCCTCGTTGGTCCGCTCCAATGTAGTGGCTAAAACCTTATATTTTTCGTTGGAATACTCCCCGAAGATTAAGTCAACTCTTTTAAGGGTTTGTTCTGACATGACTGTTTCTCCTATTTTCTATAAATATTATTTTTTACTGACGTATTCACTGATAATATCGTGCACTTTTTCGGTGGTAAGTCCACTGTATGGAGTATCGTTGATCAGCATAGCCGGACCTTCGTGACACCATCCGAGGCAGTTGGTCTCGAGAAGCGTGAATTTTTTATTCGGGGTCGTTTCCCCAACCTTAATTTTCAGCATGTCTTCCAGCGTCTGAATGATGGTTTTTTTACCGTGCATATCGCAGGTGATTGTTTTACAAACCCTGATAACATAAGCGCCCCGAGGCTCCGTATCAAGAAAAGAGTAAAAAGTAGCTGTACCAAATACCTGTGCTGCAGAAAGATCAAGTTCCTTGGCAATGTCTGTCATGCAGGTGTCGGATAAAAAATTATTTTTCGCGACAACACCTTGCAGGATAGGGAGCAAACTCGACCGTTCCCGGCCATATTTATCAGCTAATTCCTGGATTAATGATTTGCAATCAGTCATAAAATATATTTTAAAATGTTAATATATAGTGTTTTATGTTCTGTTTTTGTATACTTGTGAAAATATTAACAAACTTTCGTGCAAATGTATCATTTTTCTTTGTTATTATATTAACAGTTAATCTTTATTCACAGGAATATTATTAATTTATATGTGGTCGAAATTACAGTGCGGTTTCTGATCCGGGCTAGCCCTGTTCCCCCTCGACCTTCTCCATTTGCGGGCACAGCATGAAACAGATGAGTCCAAACCGATATTTTCTGCGTTTAGCCTATGATGGAAGCCATTTTCACGGATGGCAGCGCCAGCCCAATGCGACAACAGTTCAGCAAACACTGGAGGAGGCAATGTCAATGATGTTGCGTTTACCTGTTCTGTTGACCGGAGCCGGCCGCACCGATACCGGTGTTCATGCAGATGAGTTTTTTGCACATTTTGATTCTGACCATGTTTTGACAAAAATGAGTTGTGAGCGGCTGGTTTTCAGGTTGAATAGATTTCTTGGGGGCGAAATCGCACTTTTTGAAATATCTCCGGTTGCATTCAATGCCCACGCCCGCTTCAGCGCCATTTCCCGGACTTACCGTTATTGTATCTCAAGGGTTCCAAATCCATTTCGCCGCGATTTCACACATCCTGTTTATTCTCAGATAGATGATGAAGCAATGAATACCGGGGCTGCCATTTTAATGGGTTATCATGATTTTACCTCTTTTTCAAAGGTGGATACAGATAGCGCGACCAACATCTGTAAAATCAGTCATGCCAGATGGGAAATGGAAGGTGAAGAACTTGTATTCACTATTACGGCTGACCGTTTCCTGCGAAACATGGTCAGGGCTATTGTAGGAACATTGCTTCAATTGGGAACAGGAAAAATATCCCTGGGGGAACTCAGACAGATTATTGAAAGCAAAAACCGCTCCAATGCAGGAGATTCAGCTCCTGCCAGAGGGCTTACGTTGCATCGGATCGTTTACCCGGCCGAGGTTTTTTTATAGGAATCGGATGGCAACTTGAATCGTGCCATCTCCATTTTGCGGATAAGCAATCTTTTCCCTGTTTCAGCTATGGCTTCTGCCGTCATCCCGAATTTTTCCATTAATTGTCCGGGTTCGCCTGATTCGCCAAAGCGGTCTGGCATTCCGACAAAGGCCATGGGAACGGGAAGCTGTTGTACAACAACCTCTGCCACCGCGCTTCCGAGACCTCCATTAACCTGGTGTTCTTCAGCAGCAAGGATGGCTCCGGTTTCATTGGCAGCGAGTATAATGGCATCCTTATCAATCGGCTTGATGGTATGCATGTTGATAACTCTTGCATGAATTCCGCCGGATTCAAGAATTTCAGCGGCAAGCACTGCCCTCCAAACCAGGTGGCCGGTTGCAATGATGGTGAGGTCATTTCCATCCCGGAGCAATTGTGATTTTCCTATTTCAAAGTCCTGGTCAATATCGGTGAAATCTGGCATGGCTTCCCTTCCGAAACGCAGATAAACAGGGCCCTTGCATTTTTCAATGGCGGCGATGGTTGCCAGTCTGGTTTGTGTTGCATCACAGGGAGACAGGACTGTCATATTAGGCAGAACCCGCATCATTGCAAGATCTTCAAGCGCCTGATGCGTGGCGCCATCGGGCCCTACTGAAACCCCGGCATGGGCGCCCCCGATCACCACGTGAAGGTTGTTGTAACACACCGATACCCTGATCTGATCCATGGCCCTGTGCGCTGCAAAAACGCCATAAGTGGAAAAAACAGGAATCTTTCCTTCCAGGGCAAGTCCGGCGGCAACACCTATGCAATTCTGCTCGGCAATTCCCAGTGAGATAAATCGCTGTGGGAGCGCATCTGCGAATAAATTACACCCAACGGAAGCAGTAATATCAGCCCCGATGCAAAAAACTTCAGAATTTCTCAGGCCGGCTTCAAGTAAACCCTCCCCAAAACCTGTTTTAGTTGCCCTGCTGCCTCTGTTGATCATCTGTTAATTACTTGCTATGCTTTTTTTGTCACGCGTCACGCGTCACGTGTCACGATTTTTCCACTCCCTCAACCTCCCTGAAAAATTCCTCCCTCTGCTCTTCCGAAGGTACCTTTCCATGCCACCTGTAATCGCCTTCAATACTTCGGATTCCTTTACCCATGATGGTTTTAGCAATAATAACCACAGGCCTATTTTGAGTAATCCCGGCTTGTGTAAAGGCCATTAAAATTTGTTCCATATCGTTCCCATCGCATTGAATCACCTCCCAGCCAAAACTTCGCCACTTATCAGCAAGCGGCTCCAGTTTCATCACATCTTCCGTTTTACCGTCGATCTGAAGTCCGTTTCGATCCACTATGGCAATCAGGTTGTCGAGCATGTGGTGTGATGCCGACATCGCAGCCTCCCAGATGGAGCCTTCCTGTAATTCCCCGTCACCATGAATGCAGTAAATCTTATGGTTTTTATGGTCCATTTTTGCTGCAATGGCCATGCCAACCGCAACCGAGAGACCCTGTCCGAGCGAACCGGCTGATAATTCAAGCCCTGGCAATCCATGATCCCTGCCGGGGTGTCCCTGCAGTCTGGAGCCAAGTTTGCGCAATGTTTTAAGCTCTTCCAACGGAAAATAACCGGAATGAGCGAGGGTGGCGTACAAAACCGGGGCAACATGTCCTATGCTGAGAATAACCCGGTCGCGGTTTGGCCATGCAGGATTTCCGGGGTCGTGCACCAGCCTGGAAAAATAGAGTGCGGTAAAAATATCCGCCAGTCCCAGGGAACCTCCCAGGTGCCCTGATTTGGCTTCGGAAAGACTGCTGATGACCGATTTCCGGATTTCATTGGCAATTTCATGCAGGGTAATCGGGTCGGAGGTTTGCCAGGGTTGCATGTTCAGCGCATATCAATGACTTCCACTCCCGGGAATTTCCTTGCATCGAATGTGAAGTCGGCATCTGAGACAGGAGTATCCGTGAGATAGGTTTTAACTTTGTAGGTGAAGGTATTTCCGCTTTTATCGTACAGCGTGAAACTGGATATCTGCTTTTTGGCTTTGTCGACCCCCAAAATGGCTTTTGTGAAATTTTTACTCGTATTGGGAATCAATTCAACAGATTCTATGGCGGGATTAGTGCTTTTAATGATTTTCGATTTGTAGTTTGTATTGTAGGAAGTCAATAATTTGGAAGGTGTAAGTGCATCATCTTTGTTTTCAAGGGCATTTATCTGAACTTCATTTGATTCTTTAATATACGTCCAGATCGTTTTCCCGTCGCAGATCACGGTCTGGCCGGCAGCAAGCATTTTGTACTTATCCCCCGAAACCAATAATGTCACTGTTTTTTCCTCATTGATCTTCGCCTTTGGATTAACCATGGAATAAGACAAATCGACCTTAATCGATTTATATGATTTTGCCTTTTTACTGACCTCTTCCAACAGAGCGATTGCTTTGGGATCTTTTCCCTGGCTAAATGCGAGGATAACTGAAAAAATGATCAGGCTGGTTAAGATTGTTCTGATATTCATGGCGTTGGTACAATATTAAATGTTGAGGGGCTATTTCTGTCCTAAAATTGATAAATACTCTTCCAGTGAAGAGAGGTCTTTATAGCGCACCTCTCTTGCTTTACTTCCTTCAAACGGGCCAACGATGCCGGCTGCTTCCAGTTGGTCAATGATTCTGCCGGCCCGATTGTATCCCAGTTTGAGTTTGCGTTGAATCAGTGAAGTTGATCCGTGCTGGTGTTGAACTACAAGCCTTGCTGCTTCCCCGAAAAAATCGTCTTTTTCATTGGCATTGAATTCTTTGGGGGAGGATCCGCTCTCTTCATCAAAATATTCCGGAAGTGCAAATGCCTCAGGATATCCTCGTTGAGATCCGATGAATTCAGTTAATTTATCGATTTCAGGTGTATCAACAAATGCACATTGTATTCTGATCAGGTCGGAACCGGTCGATAAAAGCATGTCTCCTCTGCCGATCAGCTGATCAGCCCCGGAGGAGTCAAGGATGGTGCGTGAATCAATTTTTGAGATGACCCTGAACGCAATACGTGCCGGGAAATTAGCCTTTATGGTACCGGTGATGATGTTCACAGAAGGTCGCTGGGTTGCTATGATCAGGTGGATTCCGGTGGCCCGCGCCAGTTGAGCCAGCCGTGCCAGCGGGGTCTCAATTTCGCGTCCGGCCGTCATGATAAGATCAGCAAACTCATCGATCACAATGACGATATACGGCAAAAACTGATGACCATCGTTCGGGTTGAGTTTGCGTGAAAAGAATTTTTCATTGTATTCCTTGATATTCCTCACCTGGGCATCCCGGAGCAGATCGTACCTGCTGTCCATTTCAATATTCAGGGAATTGAGAGTCCGGATCACTTTTTTTGTATCTGTGATGATCGCTTCTTCAGCATCCGGAAGTTTTGCAAGGAAATGGCGTTCAATCTTATTGTAGAGGGTAAGTTCAACTTTCTTGGGGTCAATTAAAACAAATTTTACCTGTGAAGGGTGCTTTTTATAGAGCAGGGAGGTAATGATGGTATTCAACCCGACGGATTTTCCTTGTCCTGTAGCTCCTGCCATCAGCAGATGAGGCATTTTTGCAAGATCAGCGATAAAGGTCTCGTTTGAGATGGTTTTTCCCAGAACGAATGGCAATTCAAACGATGAATTTTTAAACTTGTCGGTTCCTAACAGCGATTTGATCGAAACAATTTCCGGATTCTGGTTGGGCACTTCAATGCCGATGGTTCCTTTACCGGGAATGGGGGCAATTATGCGGATGCCCATGGCTGCAAGGCTCAGGGCAATGTCATCTTCCAGATTTTTAATCCTTGAAATGCGCACTCCTGCTTCCGGGACAATCTCATAAAGTGTCACAGCAGGACCGATTGTTGCTTTGATTTTTGCAATTTTTATATCATAATTTGACAAGGTATTGACAATCTTGTCTTTGTTGGCTTCAAGTTCTTCTTTATTGACATTGAGCGATTCTCCTCCATAATCGCTGAGCAGGTCAAGGGGAGGGTATTTGTAGCCGGAGAGATCCAGTGTCGGGTCATAACGGGTTTCCAGGGTCTGGTGTTCTATGTTCCCTTTCACCGGCGCTTCTTCTACCACAGTCTCTATCAGAAGCTCCAGATCATGATGATCATCAGGTACAGGGGCAAACCGGGAGGGTAATTCCAAATCAACTTCTTTCGGTTCCTCTTCTGCGGTCTCTTTCATAAAATTGACCGGAATTACAGGTGTTTCCGTCTGCTCAGGTTCCAGAGAATCAGGGGTTTCCGGGGATGGGGCAACGGAAGATACATCTCCTACAGGAATATCATTCTTTGATTTGGATTTGATCCACCGGAAAGGCACGTTAAAGGAGAGAATCAGGAAACTCAATGCAGTGAATCCCAGAAGCATCGCAAGACCTGATATTCCCAGGAATTCGGTTAACCAGATATTCATCTGAAAACCATATACTCCTGTGAGTAAATCCTCCGCAGGAACCACAAGGCCAAGGAGAACGGGAACCCAGATGATACCAAAGAAACAATACTCCAGGGTTTTCCAGACAGGAAAAATTCCAAAATGAAAAAAATGTTTCATGCCGGTGTTGAACAGCATGATCACAAAAAAGAAAGAGGCAACGCCAAACCATTTTGAGATGAATAGGTAGCCGGTGAGTGCGCCAATTTTACCCATCCAGTTTTCAACAGGTTTATTGTCAAAAAATCCGTCAAGCGTGAAATGTTTGAATACCGTATCGGGGAAACTAAAATCAGTTTGCCAGGTGAGCAGATAGGAGGTGAACGAAAAGAGAAGGTAAAATGAAACGAGAAGTGAAAAAAGGCCGAATACCCTGAAACGTCGTTCAAGCTTTGCCTGATCCTGTTCGGTCCGCACTTTTTTTTCTTTGGGCGGCTTCGCAGTGCGAGGTGGTTTCTCTTTCTTTTCCCGGGTGTTTTTAACCTTGGGTTCAGCAACAGGCAACTCCTCGATCAGGATTTCCTCATCTATGGGAGCACCTTTAAAAGTATTTGCTCTTGGCGGATTGATGGGTCGGGACATTGGAATTAGTCATTACCGCCGCCGAACTTACTTTTCAGTTCATCCTGGGTTGTAAGCGTATAATCAGAAGGAATTTCAAAATCTTTGGCAGGCAAACTCTTTTTTTCGATGGAGGTGGCAATGAATTTCATGCTGACTTCACGGTTTTTCATTAAAAATTCGAGTAAGGCGCCATCAATGTCCTTATACAGAGGGTTGTTGAAGTTAGCCAGTTTTGAACCTAATTCGCTTGAATACCAAGCGTCGTATGTACTTTTAACCCCATCATCATTCACGGTTACCACAACCTTTTTACAGGTATAACCGGCAATTGTTTTTGTCTCCTCGGAAAGTTCTACAGTAGCTTTTCCTTCAGCGGCGACCTTGGCTTCAATCTCGGCTGTTGATTCTTTGATGGCGTATTTCTGCCCCATCATGTTGATAAGTGATACACTGGTTTTATCACTGTAGTCTGTGATTTCAACTGTGTTCATCCCGCTCATCTGGAGGTCGGTTCTGGCTTTTGTGCCCTTGATGGAAACAGTGAGCACTTTTGGAAACATGGCCAGTTGGCTTTCTGAAAATTTACTATCTGGATAGGAGATTTTATAGGTGATAACGCCTTCAAAAGGTTTGCCGGAAATTGCGCTTCTGGTGCTGAACAGCACGATGAGCATTAAGACACTGCTTATTAAAAGAACTCTTTTCATGGTTGTATTTTTTTAGGTTGGGAATCTTGTGACAAATTTACTCATTTTACGATTCGAAGCAGCTTATTCCATCTGATTTTTCCATCCAGGAGTGATTTGTTGGGATCAAGCGAGAGCCATACAAAAACAGCTTTACCGACGACATGGTCGGTTGGAACAAAACCCCAATACCTGGAATCGGCAGAATTATGACGGTTGTCACCCATCATCCAGTAATAATCCATTTTGAATGTATAGGTATCAGCTTCTTTTCCATTGATAAATATTTTTCCATCTGCAATCTGAAGCTTATTTTCTTCAAAAACGCCAATGATCCTTTTATAGAAGCATATATTCTGCAGGTTGATCGGGATGGTGACCCCTTTTTTCGGAACCCAGACAGGGCCGAAATTGTCCACGTTCCAGCGGTAGGTTGAATCGTATGGGAAAATATTCGGATCCCATGTTCCGGTCGGAATTACCATCGGTTCGATGGATGTCACATTGCTGTATTGTCTGAGTTTTACAATGGCATCTTCGGAGAGTGTAAGTTCGTAAGAGCCATTGTTATCCGTCGAAATGTTTTCTGTAATATCGAGTTTCTCGAAATTCTTCTGATTGATCGGGTTGCCATTTGTTTTTACCAGGTACTTGAACTGTCGTTTACCCGGATTTTGTTCAGGTTTACCATTGATATACACAACCCTGTCAACAATGCGGATGGTATCTCCGGCTATGCCGATGCAGCGTTTGATGAAATTCTCGCGTTTATCAACCGGTCTGGCAATGATATCTCCAAAATACTGTTTATTATTCCAGACAGCGTCTCTTCCATAGCTTCTTAATAACTGATAGTAGCTGACATTGCTCTGCAGTTTGGATGACAGTGTATCGCCATCGGGGTAGTTGAAGACAACAACATCCATGTTTTTAATATCTGCCAGACCAGGGAAACGGTAGTAAGGCAGCTTGATCCATTCCAGGTATGACTTGCTACTTTCGGTGAGCGGCAGGGTGTGATGCACAAAGGGAAAGGCCAGCGGTGTATTCGGTACCTTCGGACCAAAACTGACTTTACTGACAAAAAGATAATCCCCTACGAGCAATGTTTTTTCCATGGAGGAGGTGGGGATGGTGTACGCTTCGATCAGGAATATGCGGATGATACTGGCGGCAATAACGGCAAAAATGATGGCATCGACCCATTCACGCACTGCAGATTTGTGCACAGGCGGCTGTTTGGACGGGTCAAAATATTTTTCCTTAGGGGAGAAGGCCAGATAAGGAAGGTAAATGAAAGGGAAAAGGACGCCCAACGCCTGATCAAGAAGGCCATGTTTTTTAAAACATTTAAGCGCTTCAACAATCATGAGCAGGATGACGAATACATTGATAAATGGAATCAGGAGGAATATATACCACCACAAGGGCTTCCTGATAATTTTCAGCCAGACATACCAGTTATAAAACGGTATCAGGACTTTCCAGCCCTTTTCACCGGCCTTTTCAAATATTCCATACATTCCGACGATGGAGAGGATGCAGAACAGGATCGTTGCGATCAGGAAGAGATTCATATCCCAGTATTTAGATTTAGCTCATGTAACGTAAAAAAAACGATTTTCTTATTCAGGGTTGGTTAATATTTGCGAGTCAAGCAGGTCTTTCATGTCAAAAACACCCTTTTTACCTATCAGCCACTCTGCGGCCATGATTGCGCCCATGGCAAAACCCCTTCTGTTTTTTGCCGTATGGATAATTTCAATGCAATCTTCTTCTGATTCGTATCTGACAATATGGGTGCCGGGTACATTGTCGGTTCGATACGATTTAATGCCAAGTTCTTCCGGATTTTCAACATTCTCCTGCACCCATTTCTCCTTTCCATCCGTATTCCGGATAATGTCGTTGGCCAGAACAATGGCGGTGCCGCTGGGAGCATCCTGCTTATGGATATGATGAGTTTCTTCAATTGAGACAGTATAATCTTCCCATTTTGACATAAGCCGGGCAAGGTATCTGTTTAAATTAAAAAACAAGTTGACTCCAATGCTGAAATTGGGGGCGAAAAACATACTCTGGTCTCTTTTCAGGCAATCAAGGTGAACTTTTTCAAGGTCATCCAGCCAACCGGTTGTGCCTATCACCAATGGAATATTGGCATCGAAACAGTGGTAAATGTTTTCAATGATGCTGACCGGTGTTGAAAAGTCGATGGCAACATCGGCAGCGGAAAGATCATTTTCATCATTTTCCCAATCTTCGAGACTATCAATGATGAGGACAATCTCATGGCCTCTCTTCATTGCCAGTTTTTCAATTTCCTGGCCCATTTTACCATATCCCAGTAAAGCGATTTTCATGTTGTTTTCTTGTGGTTTTATCAGAAATGCAGGCAGAGTTTCATACCTCCGGCAGGTTTGTATCCGAACCCGGCATCAAGGATGTTGAGCGCATACCAGACAACTGTCAGCAATATGCTGATCTCAAGATTTCTCCGGTAGTATTCTCGTGCTGAAAGCAGGTCGGCTGTCGAATACTTTTGCACCAGATCACTGTACGAACCGTCCATCGTTCCCTGGTAGGATTCAATGTAGGCGCATTTATAGTTAAGATATTGATCAGCGTTGGTGTAGATAAAGTAGGTCATGAGTCCGAAACCTGCATAAATAACAGGAATCTTCCAGTATTTTTTATTGTAAACCTGTCCAAGACCGGGCAGGCAGACCGACATGAGCGTAGCCTTGGTAGGGGAGTGCTCTTTTTCGCGAATGGAATCGGGTAATTCGACGAATGTTGTGTCCGATTGAGCAGATAGCAGCAAAGGGATAGCTGAAAATGTCAAAAGGAAAAAGGTAAAAGGAAGGAGAGCCTTCATTTAGGAATCAAATTTGGAGATGATCCTTTCGAAATCATCAGCCGATTTAAATTCAATGATAATTGCTCCGGCCCCTTTCTTATTTAATTTAAAATCAATTTTGGAAAGAAATTTTTTGTGCAGGGCCAATTTCGCCTTCTCAAATTTATCAGGAAGAGAGGCTCCATGTGATGCTGTCGTTTTTTGCCTGCCGAGGTTTCTGACCATTTCTTCAACTTCCCGGACCGAGGATTTTTTTTCAAGAATTTTTTTCAGAATGATCAGTTGGGACCGTTCCTGCGGCACATTGATAATGGCACGGGCATGCCCCATGGTTATCAGGTTGTCCCTGACGGCCACCTGGATTTCGGTCGGAAGTTTGAGCAGACGTATATAATTTGAAATCGTTGACCGGTCTTTTCCCACTTTCTGACTTAAATCTTCCTGTTTGATCCGGCATTCATCCAGCAACCGCTGGAAACTAATGGCTATTTCAAGTGGGTTCAGGTCTTCCCGCTGGATGTTTTCAACAAGGGCCATTTCGAGCATCTGCTCGTCATTGGCCAGTCTCACGTATGCAGGTACTTGCGATAAACCTCCAATTACAGAAGCTTTCAGGCGACGTTCCCCGGAAATAAGCTGATATTTATTGTGGCCGATTTTCCGAATGGTTATCGGTTGTATGATGCCATGTTCCTGAATTGAAGCCGCGAGTTCGCGCAGTTCGGTTTCATCGAAATGCACCCGGGGCTGAAACGGATTGGGTTCAATCTGATCAACACGGACCTGGGCGATATACTCTGCCGTGTACTCTCCTGAAATTTCTTTCTGGGGATTTTCAGTTTCTGCGTTTTCCAGCAATGCACTGAGGCCTCTTCCCAAGGCTTTCTTTTTACCGTGAATATCAGACATTGATCTCTTTTTCTGCGTTCGTCAGCCTTGTAAGGTCATTATTTTGAAGGATTTCCCTGGCCAGGTTCAAATAGTTGATTGCTCCTGAACTGTTTATATCATGCAGCATGATGGTCAGTCCGAAGCTTGGGGCTTCTCCCAACTTGGTATTGCGGTTGATGATGGTTCGGAAAACCATCTGTTGAAAGTGAATTTTCACCTCTTCCACCACCTGTTTTGCAAGGCTGAGGCGATTATCATACATGGTTAGCAGAATCCCTTCGATATCCAGGGCGGGGTTCAACCTGGTCTGAACGATTTTTATGGTGTTCAGGAGTTTTCCGAGTCCTTCAAGGGCAAAATATTCACATTGAACAGGGATAATAACCGAATCGGCGGCAGTAAGCGAATTAACGGTTATCAAACCGAGTGAAGGCGAGCAGTCAATGATGATAAAATCATATTCGTCTTTGATTCCGGCAATAACCTTGCGCATCATTTTTTCCCGGTTCGGCAGGTTGATCATTTCGATTTCCGCTCCCACCAGATCAATATGGGCAGGCAGCAGATCAAGAAACGGAGTTGAAGTATTCAGAATGATGTTTCTTGCTTCAACGTCGTCAATAATACACTCGTAGATGCTCGTTTTAATATTTCTCGGATCAAAACCTACGCCTGATGTGGCATTTGCCTGAGGGTCGGCATCGATGAGCAATGTTTTATGTTCCAGTATGGCAAGACCGGCAGCCAGGTTAATGGCTGTGGTTGTTTTACCTACACCTCCTTTTTGATTTGCAATTGCAATTACTTTACCCATTTAGTATAAATACAAGTTCACAAAATTACGTCGAAATAGTAACACCCGGGAAATTGTTGAAAAGTTTTAAGAATAAAAATCTGTCCGGGGAGACCGGTGGCAGAAAATACCGGTATGCAGAATCTAATTATTGTCTGAATCAGCTGACAAGTCTTCAAATTCGATTGATCTGGGGGCAACTTTAATCCCGTCAAAATCCGCTTCAATATGCGTGTCTGCAGCAATGTCTATCCTCTCCGGAGCCTGACCGGTACGGATGAATTCAACCACATCACTCAATCCATTGGCGAATTTGTCAAAATCCTCTTTGTATAAAAACAATTTATGTTTCTCATAAAAAAACTTACCTTGTTCGTTATTGAATCGTCTTTTACTTTCCGTTATGGTGATATAATACTCTTCCCCAACGGTTGATTTGACATCAAAGAAATAGGTTCGTTTACCGGCACGAACGGCACGTGAAAAAATTTCTTCCCGGTCCCGATCTTTATTTTCAATTTCTTCCATCCTGCAGTTTGTTAAATTTGGTAATTGAACAACGTTCAATTCAGCGGACGCAAAAATAAAAATATTATTTGAATACTAAATTTTATTTCTTATTTCCGTAGCTTTGCAGCCATTAACAAGCCAATTTAAACATGTTCTTTTTCATAACTCAGGAATGCTAGGCAGGAGACATTATCGAATCAAAGTACTTCAGGCGTTGTATGCTTACTTTCAAGGTGGAGAAGCACGGATCGAGGTCGCTGAAAAAAATCTTCTCACCAGCCTTGATAAGGTATACGAGTTATATTACCGACAATTTTCTTTCCTGCTCGAGGTTATTCATTTCTACCGTTTCCGGATGGAGGAATCGAAAACCAAATTCTATCCTACTCCCGATGAAATAAATCCAAGTTATAAACTATCCGAAAACCGCCTGATATTGCAGTTGCAACAAAACCGGCAGCTGACTGAAGAGTTTGTGAATTATAAAATTTCATGGACTGAAGAGCAGGAGATGGTCAGGAAGGTTTATCAGAAGTTGAAAGCGAGTAAGGATCTTGCTGAATATTTGGGCTCTGGCGTTAGTTCCTACCGCGAAGACCAGGATTTTCTGGAAAAGCTTTTTCGCAAATTCATCGCCAAATCTGCTGATTTACAGTTTTATTTTGAGGAAAGAAGCATCTTCTGGGATGACGATTTTGAAGTGGCCGCCATCTTTGTTCTCAAGACGATCAAACTCATGTCTGAATCGTTTGGAGAGCAGGACTCCCTGACAGGACTTTTAACCAAAGGCCAGGATGAGGATCCGGAAGATGACCGTAAGTTTATTCTCGAGCTTTTTCGCAAAACAATCATCAATAGCGAGGAATCAGATAAGCTGATCGATGCCCGCACCCGTAACTGGGAGCTTGAGCGGATTGCCCTTACTGATATTTTACTGATCAAAATGGCCCTGACTGAATTGACAAATTTTTCTCAGATACCCGTAAAGGTGACGATGAATGAATACATCGAAATTTCGAAGCAATTCAGTTCGCAGAAAAGCAAGCTATTCATCAATGGAATCCTGGATAAACTGGTGTCGGATCTTACCGAAGAAAAGAAGATCCGTAAAACAGGACGGGGATTAATGACATAATTGAACCCCGATTGGCCGGAGTATAAAATATATTATTTGGTTTTTCGTTTAGAAAATACACCAAAAAGATAATCGTGCACCATATTCTACGAAAAACCGGGTCGTTGTTAATCCTTTCAGCTCTTTTTATCATCCAGGCATCTGCACAGATCGGGGGTGATGCAACCTATAAATTTCTTGGTTATACCAATTCAGCCCGCATTGCCGGCATGGGGGGAAATTTTCTGGCCATCAACGATAACGACATTACGCTCACCCAGGCGAATCCCTCGCTGATAAATCCGTTGATGAATAACAATCTTGCCCTCAGCTATGTCAACAATCCCGGAGGAGTCAACTATGGATTTGTTGCCTATGCACACAACTTCAGCACGGTAGGATGCTTTGTAGGTAGTCTGCAGTTCATGAATGAGGGAAAGTTTACGGGAGCTGACCCCGCCGGGAACCTGACGGGTGATTTCTACGCTTCCGAATATGCCTTCAACATCGGTTGGGGCCGTCAGCTCTCTCCTTTGTTTTCTATAGGGGCAAATGGAAAGCTGATATACTCCCAGCTTGAAACCTATCGTTCATTCGGGATCGCTGTGGATGTAGCGGGAACCTATACTTCAAAAGAACAAACTTTTACGGCTTCTTTGATAGGCCGTAACATCGGTACGCAGATTATTCCTTACATAGCAGGAGCTTACCAACCGCTTCCTTTTGAATTGCAGATCGGGCTTTCGCAGAAATTGCAGCATATTCCGTTGCGGTTTTCACAATTGCTGACCAATCTTCAAAAATGGGATCTGACCTATTTTGACCCCACTGACCCGGATAATACAGCCGACCC
>JAPLDG010000246.1:27705-47691 GCA_026391845.1 Bacteroidota bacterium
ACCATTGCCAAAGTACTGGCCATCCGCATCGGATACAACTATCAGCGACGTCAGGAACTTAAATTGTACAATAAATCGGGGCTGACCGGTTTCTCGCTCGGAGCTGGGCTGAGAGTTAAAATGTTCAATCTGAGTTACACACGGGCATCCTATACCGCCGGAATAGCGTTAAACTACTTCACGCTGGGGATTAATCTTCAGGAATTTATCAAAAAAGAATAAGGTTGCAGGTCACCATCGATTCTCATTCCGGCTTTTGTTTTGGCGTGGTATATGCCATTGAGGTTGCGGAGCGCGAACTCAGGAAAAATCCTGTCCTGTACTGTCTGGGCGATATCGTTCATAACAACATGGAGGTGAACCGGCTTAAACAAATGGGTTTGGTCATCATCACGCATCAGAACCTCCATGAACTTCATGGCTGCAAAGTACTTATCCGCGCTCATGGAGAGCCCCCTGAAACGTATAAAATAGCTCTTCAGAACCAGATTGAATTGATTGATGCATCGTGCCCGATCGTTTTAAACCTTCAAAACGTGATTCACCGGGGTTACCAGGAAATGCTGCCAAAGAGCGGGCAAATAGTGATTTACGGCAAAGAGGGGCATGCAGAGGTAAATGCCCTGAAAGGACAAACAAATGGAACTGCCATCGTCATTGGGGATGAAAACGACCTGCCAAAAATAGATTTCTCGCGCCCGGTGAGATTTTATAGCCAGACGACAAAAAGTGTGGATGGATTTAATGAAATTGTCGAGATCATCAGACATCGCATGGGGCAGGAGTCAAATGGACTACCAATTGATTTTGAATGGAATGACAGCATTTGCCGGCAGGTCTCAAACCGGTTGGTGCAACTCAAAGAATTTGCAGCCCGGTTTGACGTGGTTGTTTTTGTGAGTGGCCAGAAAAGTTCAAACGGGATGATTCTTTACCATGCCTGCAAAGGTGTGAACCCCCATACAAACCTTGTTTCCAGTTACACGGAAGTTGAGACGAAATGGTTTGATAACGCTCAAACCGTAGGGATCTGCGGCGCCACTTCAACTCCGATGTGGCTGATGGAAGAGATAGCTGAAGGTATTCGGAAAATAAAAGGATAAAATGTACCTTCAAAAACTGACTGTTACAGGATTTAAAAATTATATTCAGGCGGAATTTAATTTTTCCGAAAAGATCAACTGTTTCGTCGGCAATAACGGTGTCGGGAAAACAAATCTGCTCGATGCCATTCACTATCTTTCGTTTTGCAAAAGTTATTTCAACAGCCTTGATTCGCAGAATATCCGTCATGGCGACGATTTCTTCGCCTTACATGGCGCTTATCAGCGAGGGGATCATACCAGCGACCTGGTGCAGTGCCTTCAGAAGAAAAATCAGCGCAAACGATTTCTGATCAATAAAAAGGAATACGAAAGGCTTGCCGACCATATCGGAAATTTCCCTCTTGTGATGATTTCACCGTATGATCGCGACCTGATCAACGACGGCAGTGAATTGCGACGCAAATACATCGATAGCGTGATCTCTCAGTTTGATAAATTTTATCTCGACGACCTCATTCAATATAACAAGGCTCTTTTTCAACGAAATGCCCTTCTGAAATCTTTCGGCGAGCAGCATTACTTCGATGCCGTTTCGCTTGAAACCTGGGATGAACAAATGATCAGGCTTGGTGAGCAGATCTTTATCAAACGAAATTCATTCCTGGAACAATTCACTCCCCTGTTTCAGCAATATTTCCGGTTTCTCAGCAATGGTTCAGAAACCGTTGATATCAGATATGTTTCCCAAAGCTCCGGTAATTCCTATCGTGAAACATTCATAGCTGCCCTTACGAAAGACCGTGCAGCACAGTATTGCACAATGGGTGTTCACAAGGATGATCTTGAGTTCATTATTGATCAATATCCGGTTAAAAAATTTGGTTCACAGGGACAACAAAAATCATTTGTGATTGCCGTCAAACTTGCTCAATTCGACTACACCAGGAACGTTAAAGGTTTTAAGCCAATCTTGTTGTTGGATGATGTTTTTGATAAACTCGATGATTTGCGCGCTTCGCAATTGATCAAGCTGGTAAGTGAAAACAGTTTCGGACAGGTTTTTATCACGGATACCAGCAGGCAACGGATTGTTTCCATATTTGAGGCCATGGAGATTGAACATAAAATTTTTACGATTCCTTTGCCATCTGGTGATTGAATGCAGGGAATGAAAACAATGCAGGCAATTTATTTGCGGTTAACATAATATGAAACGAAAATCGAATGAAAAGCCCTTAAAGGCTGCGATTGAAGAGTTTTTGGATACTTTTCGGCTGAGGGATAAACTGAACCAGGCCAAAGTGATTCAGGCCTGGGAAAAAGTAGTAGGGGAGATGGTGGCCAAAAACACCAGACAGTTGCACATCCGCAACAAAGTTCTTTTTGTAAAAGTTAATTCTGCTGCGCTTCGGAGCGAATTGTTATTTGCAAGGACAAAAATCATGAACGCACTCAACAAAGAGGCCGGAGCAGTGGTAATCGAGGATATCGTTTTGAATTAACTGGTTATTTGATCAGGCATGACAGCAATTTATCCCCTTCCAGATATGCCTCCAGCTTGTCACCAATTTTAACAGGGCCAACTCCGGCAGGTGTTCCTGTGAAAATGTAATCTCCGGTCCGGATGGTCATAAAATTTGAAATTGACGAGATTATTTCATCAAAATCATACATCATCAAAAATTTACTCACCGGCGCTGATTGATCGAATCCTTTGGCAACAGCCCATGGAAGCCCCTTTGACTTGGCTTCGTCCTGCAGGTCGCGGGCAGTCATGTCAAGACCGATCCCGATTTCGTCAAAGTACCGGGAGGCAAATTGCTTTTGAATGTTTTTTCCAACCTTACATATTTTCAGGACGAGTTCGACTTCGTAGTGAATTGCGTTGGAAAATGATGGATAATAAAAAGGCCGGTTGCGTATAAGCAAGGCTGTGTCAGGTTTAAGAAAAAAAACCGGAGAAGTGGGAATGACATTGTTAAGCTCCTTAATATGCTCAACATAATTTCGTCCAATACAAATAATTTTCATTTCAGTTGCATCAAGAGATCAGAATAGGTCAAGCTTTACCGATGCATTGTTATTGCTCCTGAGCTTAAGCATGGTCAGGACTTTTTTCGTGGATAACGGGAATTCACTTTTCATCATCCAGCTGTAATAGGAGGGTTCATCCATGAATACCTGCGCAACTGCTTTCCCCTTGTGTTTGCCGAAATTGAATACTTCAACATTTTTTTCATTGTAAACAATATGCCCGATGAGGTCCACTGAGTTTGTGGAATGGGAAAATTCGCTGAGCGCTTTTACGTCATTTACAACAGGCCGTGTGATATTTCCCTTTTTATCTTTAAAAGAAACTTCAGCATAACGGTCAAGCTGTGCCTTCAGAATTTCATACGTGGCAATTGTATCTGCTTCGGCGCTATGCGCATTAACCAGATCTTTAGCACAATAGAACTTGTATGCGGCGCTCAGGTTCCTGGGTTCCATCTTGTGAAAAATATTCTGTACATCGACAAAGCGTCTTCCTTTCAGATCAAAATCAATTTCAGCCCGGAGAAACTCCTCAACAAGCAGGGGAATATCGAAGTGGTTGGAATTATAGCCTGCGAGGTCGCAATTTTCAAGAAATTGGGCAAGTTCATGCGCTACTTTTTTAAAAGTAGGACAATCCTTTACATCTTCGTCAGAAATTCCATGTATTTCTGTAACCTCCGGAGGAATAGGCATTTCAGGGTTTATCCGCATGGTTTTTATCTTCGTTGTACCGTCAATCTGCTGACGGACAATACTTATTTCAACAATGCGATCGGTTGCAACTTTGATTCCGGTTGTTTCAAGGTCAAAAAATGCAATGGGTTTGGTGAGGATCAGTTCCATCAAATGGGTTGGTTATTGTCAAAAGTTTCAAGATATTGTACCACGCGGTTTAAAAACTGGCCACCGAGGGCTCCGTCGATTACCCGATGATCATAGGTCACCGACATCATCATGATCGGTCGTATGGCAATCGTATCACCATCCGGGGTTTCAATCACAACAGCACGTTTTTTTATGGCTCCCACAGCAACAATTGCCGTTTGCGGCTGGTTGATAATGGGTGTTCCCATCAGGGTTCCAAACGAACCAAGGTTGGTGAGTGAGATGGTGCCGCCTGAAATTTCATCGGGTACCAGTTTGCTGATGCGCGCCCGCTGAGCAAGGTCATTTACCGCCTTGACAAGGCCCAACAGGCTCTTTTCATGGGCATTGCGGATAACAGGAACGATCAGGTTGAAATTTGGAAGAGAAACCGCCATTCCGATGTTTACATTTTTATGGATGATCACTTTCGTACCATCCACTGAAACATTTACCATCGGAAAATCCCTGACCGCTTTTGCAATTGCATCAATGAAAACAGGGGTAAAGGTGAGCTTTTCATTTTCCCTTTTCTGGAAGGCATCCTTGTTTTTTTCGCGCCATTGAACCACCCGGGTCATATCTGCTTCCTGAAAAGATGTGACATGTGCAGAGGTCTGTACTGATTTCACCATGTGGGTTGCAATCAGTTGACGGATACGATCCATTTCGACCATACGATCCTCGCCGGGAACAATCTGCTGAATGGTTTGAGGCGCCAGAACAGGAGCAGATTCAACAGCGGATTGCACTTTATGCTCAATGGGTTTGATGCCCTGCTGGCGGTCTTTCAGATAGTTCAGGACATCCTGTTTGGTCAGCCTGTCGTCCTTACCAGTCCCCGGAATTTCATCCAGTTCGGAAAAAGCAATGTTCTCCTGCAAGGCAATGCTGCGTACAAGCGGAGAATAAAAGCGTGTGCCGGAAAAAGATTCAGAAGAATGAGAAGGTTGAATATCAGGCAAGGCTGCCGCCAAGGGGTTTGAAGATAATGCAGCGATGGTTGGTTCAGCCCTGCAGGAATCTTCGGATTGCTTCTCAACAACCTGTTTTTGATCCGCAATGGCTGCATTTCCGTCTGTTGTGTCAATGAGGGCAAATACCGTTCCGACTGGCACAAGATCACCTTCAGCAAATAATTTTTTTATCAGTTTGCCTGCAACAAGCGATGGAATCTCAGAATCAACTTTATCCGTTGCGATTTCTACAATGGGTTCGTCTTCCTGGATCAATTCACCTTCGTTCTTTAACCATTTCGTGATGGTCGCTTCGATGACGCTTTCGCCGAGTTTTGGTACAACTACCTCATAATTTGCCATATACAGATGACTTTTTTGATTTATGCAAAGGTAACGCTTTTTCTTATTTTGAAACGTTCAAAATAAAAATAACTTTCATGTCCTGCCCAGATTTCTGAATCCCTTGATAATAATATTCAGGTCGTTGGTTAATTTATAATCACGGGCATAGAGCAGATCAAGCCGGGCTGTGGTTTCACCGGCAACATTTTTATTCTGAAAAGCATCCAGCGGATTCAATACGCCTGGTTTTAACTCAGGAAGCTTGCTTGCTTCATATTCGGTATGTGATGTAAAGCCGATCCACGACTTGGCAGACAGCAAGACAGAAATGATATTTCTAAAAAGTCCGATCGGATTTCTGACGATGAACATGGCTATGGGATAGAATGCCAGGAGATTCAGGGCCACGAGAAAATCCAGCATCCGTTTATTTCTTCGGTTGGATCGCTTAACAATGGCATTAATATCAATCACATACAAATCTCCTGAGGTGTTGATCGAATTGCTGCCGATGATGGAAAGGCTCTCGGGCGGAGCGATTTTATAATCTACCTGTTCATTTTTCAACTCCGACATTTTGTCGATGATCACCTGCGCAGGAACATCCTTTGCACAGAAAATTACCTCATTGATTTTATGAATGTGTATAATTTCCTTGATTTGCCCCAGGTGGCCGATAAAGCCGTTAGAATTATTTCTGTGCGCATGATAACTGACAAGTCCTGTGAATGAAGGGTTCATTCCGGTTTGTTGAAGCAGTTCTGCAACACGCTCGGATTCTTCTTTTTCCCCGATGATGACGAAGCGCTTATTTTTTTCGGAATTCAGTTTGTACCCGTCTGCGTTGAATAAATGGAGAAGATACCGTACAGTCACAATGACAATGGTACCCCAAACGGCTCCAAGGATGATGAGCGCCCTGGAAAACCGGTAATTTTCGTTGAGAAGGGAATATACGACCAGGATGATAATGGTGCCAATGATCATCCCCTGAATGATGCGTCGCAGCCGGATTGGTTTATCATACCCTCCGCTTAAATAGATGCATAGCAACCAGGTTGTCAGATATATCGGTACAGCAATATGCATAAAAGCATACGGATAGTGCCCTCCGTCGGGAAAAATAAAATGCTGTTCCCAGTAATTTTTGATAAGCAGGATGCCGGCAAAAATCAGCAATACGTCTAAAACAGGAATCAGAACTTTGTTGAAAAATCGTGTGAGAATTGAAATAAAGGCACGGAAATAGATTGCGATGTTGATCATGACCGAAAATGCACGGGCATTCTCTTTTGAGAAGTGCTTTCTGGCAAATACAATCATGGCATTGTAAAAAACAAAAACATAATTCAGACTGCCTTTTTTTGTGCTTTCTCCTTTGTAATGGATAATTCTCGTTCCAGCGTAGTAGTAGTTTTTATAACCTGCTTTTGTGATCCGGTAACTCAGGTCGATATCTTCGCCATACATGAAAAATTCCTCATCCAGCAAGCCGATTTTATCAAGAACTTTTTTTCTTAACAGCATAAAAGCACCTGCCAGGACATCAACAACGTGCGTTTTATCCTTATCAAGGTAGCCAAGGTGATATGAACTGAACAAGCGGGATTTTGGGAAGAGGGAGGACAATCCAAAAACTTTAAAAAAGGCCACAGAGGGATAAGGTAAGCCACGTTTGCTTTCCGGCAGAAATTTTCCTTTGCCGTCGAGCATCTTCACACCAAGTCCACCTGCATCAGGATGTTGATCCATGAAATCAACCACTTTGCGAAGTGTATCGTCTTCAACAATGGTATCGGGGTTTAGCAGCAGCACGTATTCGCCTTTGGATTTACGGATTGCCTGATTGTTTGCCGATGAAAAGCCCTTGTTTTCCTTGTTTTCAATGAGATGAACCTCTGGAAATTTGTCTTTGACCATTTTAACCGAACCATCTACCGAGTCATTGTCAACAACGAAGATTTCCGCATCAATACCGGCGATTGCGTTTTGAACGGAATGCAGGCATTGCTCCAGAAAGTACTTGACGTTATAGTTAACGATGACAATTGACAGCTTCATTCCGGTTTTTCGTGATTCGTCGGTAAAGTTATGGTTATTCAACCAAATTAAAAACTAAATTGCTCCCGCTTCAATCATGAGCACTATTTGTTCAATTGCCGCGTCTTCACCGGCAGGGTCGTAATTTGCCTTCAGGTTATATCCGAATATTTTCGCCATGGTTTGCCATATAAACGCAGTAAAACTACCCCGGAGTTGCCTGACAATGTCGAAAGTTGAATTGCCGGTTTCCCGGTAAATCAATTTGATCAGGATCTTACCCTGTGAAAAGGTAAGGTCTTTTATTTCATCCCCAAACTGTTGCTGCAACTCTTTTTCTGATTTTTTAATGAATATTTTCCTGGCTTTTTCGGTTGGGATTGTATCCATAATTGACTTGTAAACAGCCAGTTGCTTGCCTGCTAACTTGGCATATGGGTACACTTTTTTAACGTTATAAACCAATTTGTTGTAGCGTGCCGAAGCTTTTTTGCTCTGAAATACGGCAGGGGGGAAAATGATTACAGGCGCTACATCAACCAATGCTATTGTATCGCCTTCAACGATTTGTGTAGGCTGGACTACCTTGATCGTATCTTGTGCAAAAGCAAAAATCCTGCTATAAAGCAATAATATGACGATCAGGATTCTTTTATGCATGATGTTTCCGGTTCAAAAGATCTATTGGATAACGAAAACAATGCAGGATTTGTTATCATGCAACCTTAAGCCGGGCCATGCTGGTTTTCATGAACTTTTCCTCAACGAATTTTGTGGTAACCTGAAATGACTTTATGTTGTTTTTTGAAGGTAATTCAAACATGGCATCGGTCATAATTCCTTCGAGAATCGATCGTAAACCACGAGCCCCCAGTTTGAATTCAATGGCTTTTTCAACGATAAATTTCAATGCATCCTCGTCAAAAGTAACCTTGATATTATCCAGTTCAAAAAGTTTGGTGTATTGCTTTATGAGTGAATTTTTGGGTTCTGTAAGAATTCTCCGCAATGTTTCCTGGTCAAGGGTATGCAGATAGGTTACAATCGGCAACCTGCCGACAAGTTCAGGAATCAGTCCGAATGCTTTCAGATCAACTGGCGTGATGTATTGAAGGATGTTGTCTTTATCAATGTTTTCATGCTTCCGGTCTGACTTATATCCGATTTTATTGGTTTGAAGACGGGATGAAATCTTTTTCTCGATTCCATCAAAGGCTCCCCCCGTAATGAACAGAATATTCTGGGTATTGACCTGGATCATTTTTTGCTCAGGATGTTTTCTTCCTCCCTGTGGCGGAACATTTACGACCGAACCCTCGAGCATTTTCAGAAGTGCCTGTTGTACACCTTCACCGCTTACATCCCGGGTAATGGATGGATTATCTCCCTTGCGTGCAATTTTATCGATCTCGTCAATGAAAATAATACCCCGCTCGGCGGCAGCAACATTGTAATCGGCAACCTGGAGCAGTCGTGACAGGATGCTCTCCACATCCTCACCAACATAGCCTGCCTCGGTAAGCGCGGTTGCATCGGCAATGCAGAAGGGAACGTTGAGCATTTTGGCGACGGTTCTGGCCAGCAAAGTCTTGCCAGTACCGGTTTCTCCAACAATAACGATGTTTGATTTTTCGATCTCTACATCGCCTTCCTTCGCTTCTTTGGCATGGGATAATCGTTTGTAGTGGTTATAAACTGCCACGGCAATTACCTTTTTTGCCTCATCCTGGCCAATGACAAACTGATCCAGGTACTTTTTGATTTCAATCGGTTTCATCAACAGGAAATCGGGCATCTCTTTCTGTTTCCCGGCTGCCATTTCCTCGGAAAGGATGATCTGTGCCTGCTGAATGCAATTCTCGCAGATGTGGCCTTCAAGGCCTGCCACCAAAATTTTGGTTTCACGTCTTAACCGGCCGCAAAAAGAACACCTGTCTGCTGACTTTGCCATATTAACTGTCTTTTTTCGAACGAACCAGGATTTCATCAATCATCCCATATTCACGGGCTTCCTCGCTGGTCATCCAGTAATCGCGGTCAGCATCTTTGAGTATTCGTTTGTAGGACTGACCTGAGTGCAGGGAAATTATTTCGTACAATTCTTTCTTGAGTTTTTGGATTTCCCGGGCAGTAATATCGATATCCGACGCCTGACCTTCAGCGCTTCCCATCGGTTGATGGATCAGAATTCGCGAGTGTTTCAGGGCTGTGCGTTTGCCTTTTTCACCGGCACAAAGCAGAATGGCTCCCATGGAGGCAGCCATGCCGGTGCAGATTGTTGCAACATGCGGGTTAATGTACTGCATGGTGTCGTAAATCCCAAGTCCGGCATACACAGACCCACCCGGAGTATTCAGATAGATTTGAATATCTTTCCGCGAATCAACAGATTCAAGAAACAGCAGCTGTGCCTGAATGATGTTGGCGACATAATCATCGATCGGGACACCTAAAAAAATGATACGATCCATCATCAGGCGTGAAAAAACATCCATGGTTGCAATGTTTAACTGCCTCTCTTCTATAATGGTCGGGGAAGTATAGTTGGAAGATATGGGGCATATTTTGAAAATTCGTCCATCATGTTGTGAATTATCAATTGTGATTATCAATGTTTGTGATCCGTGTGGTGTTCGTGGTCGTGGTCGTGATCATGTTCGTGATCGTGGTGGTGATCATGGTCGTGATCGTGATCGTGGTGGTGATCGTGGTGGTGATCATGTTCATGGTCGTGACCATGACTGGCAGAGGCCATTTTGATATAATCATCGTAGGAGACCTCTTTGGTATGGAATGTCATTTTAGATTTGAAGAGATCCATCATTTTCCCATTGTAAAGCTGGTCGTTGATCCGTTGAACCTGCTCTTTGTTCTGCATAAAAGTATCCACGATAGATTCGTACCGCTGATACATTTCAGGAGCCATGTCGGTCATGTTCATTTGACGTAACATATAGGTTTTGATATAGTTACGTATTTCTTCGTCTTTTACCTCAATGCCGTTTTCCTTGATCAGCTTATTTTCAATCAGCTGCCATTTCATGGATTCGGCAAACGAGGTGTAATTTTTTTCGATCTCTTCCGGTGTATATTTACCTTCATTGTTATCGAGGAGCCAGCGTTTCAGAAACTCATCCGGTAATGGGAGTTCAGTGTTTTTTACAAGCGCAGTTGTGATGTCGTTGAACAAAAGTTTATCGGTTTCAGCGGCAAAACTCATGGCCGCATCTTTCCGGACCTGTTCCCTGAAGTCTTCTTCTGTTTGCAGGTTCAGACCGGGATAAACCATGTCAAAAAAGTCTGCATTCATTTCTGCAGGCTCAACAACGGGATCTGCCGTTTTTTTCTCTTCTTCTGCGGATGCTTCTGCCAATTCACCGGGTTCAGCCTGTGTTTCTAACACCTGGTTCTCTGAAGTTGCATCGTTTGTGTCGGAATCAGATGCCACGGGCTTGCCAAAACGTTTGCGGGTATCTTCAATGTAGTTATCCACCATTGCATCATCAATTGTGATGACATGCTGGTTGATCTGCAAATCCTGATCAATCGGGATGGTAAATTCGGGTGCCAGTCCGAGGTCGAAATAAAATTCAAAAGAATCCTGGGTCTCAAAATCTATCGCCGGATTTTTTTCCATATTTGGCAGCGGATTCCCCAGTATATCTAATTTTTCATCCCGTATATAGGTAACGAGATTGTCTGAAATCAATTTGTTTACCTCATCGGCCAGGATGGCTTTACCGTACATTTTTTTTATCAGGCCTGTGGGGATGTGGCCGGGTCTGAATCCCGGGATGTTTGCTTTACGTTTGTAATCTGCGATTTGTTTCTCAACAGATGTTGAATAATCGGCAGGAACGATTTCGATTTTCAGCAGGGCGGTAAGTGGTCCGGTACTTTCTTTGGTAATCTTCATGAAAATGGTCTTGTATTGGTTGAAAAATAAAATTTGTGCGGATGAAGGGACTCGAACCCCCACGCCCGAAGGCACAAGATCCTAAGTCTTGCGCGGCTACCAATTACGCCACACCCGCAATGAGAATCTTCCAGAAAATGGAGTGCAAAGTTACACTTTTTTTCGTTATGTTACTTTAACGAGGTCAATGCTGCCTGATAATCCGGTTCCTGCACGATGTCGGGAACTTGCTCGGTGTAACTAACTATGCCTTTATCATCAATGATCACGACTGCACGTGAAAGCAAACCGGCCAGCGGGCCATCGATAATCAGGACACCGTAGTTATTGCCGAAATTTTCATTCCGCAGCGCTGAAGCCGGGATGACATTGACAAGTCCTTCGGCTGCACAAAAGCGCGCATGTGCAAAGGGGAGATCCTTCGAAACACATAACACCACTGTGTCGGGAAGTTTTTCAGCCTCTGCATTAAATTTTCTGACTGAAGCAGCACATACGCTGGTGTCGAGGCTGGGGAAAATATTCAAAACAATTTTCTTACCCTTAAATCCAGACAACGAAATGTCAGAAAGATCTGTCTTGGTTAATAGGAAGTCGGGAGCGATTTTTCCAACTTCAGGAAGTAACCCGATGGTATGAATAGGGTTTCCTTGCAATGCGATGGTTGCCATAGATGTGTTTTAGATTTTATGCAAAATTAATAATTTGTAATATTCGTAAACCCTTTTCGTTCAAATATTATGCAAGTTTTTAAAATGGATCAAACCGGCTTCCGCACACTCACTGTCGTGAAGTTAACATGGTTGAATATTTATCGTGCTTTTGCGTTAACCGGTTTTCTTTTTTTTACACAATTATGCGCTTCAGCGCAGGAGATGCTGGGAACAACCCTGGGCAATTATGCAGGTTTAAATAGTGTTCAGTTGAATCCCAGTGCAATTTATAATTCTAAAACATATCTGGATGTCCAGTTATTTGGATTGGATGTTTTTTTTCAGAGCAATTACCTGTACATGAAGAAATCGGATTACAGGTTCAGCAACTTTTTTAAATCAGGGTATGAATGGCCTACCCACCAGGCAGAGTATGGTACCGAGCAGCGCATCTTTTATTTGCGCTTCATACTTCTGTCAGAACAGTAAGTTCAGCGAATCACATTCCATATGAATTGGCTAACTTCATGTATCTGGGACTCAGTTATAAGCCCCAGCATAATATTAATTATGATGATAATGGCCCGATCAGAGGGTCAGCCATGTCGTGGGCGGAGATAGGCGTCAGTTACAGCAACAATTTTTATGCACGTGGCTATGATGCTTTTTCCGCAGGAATATCGGTAAAACGCCTCATGGGACTAGCAGGAATGTATATGAATGCCGGTAACTTGAATTATACAGTGCTGAATGATTCTACAATCGACATACAAAACATGAAAGCAGAAATCGGCTTATCCCTGCCAGTCGATTACAATACCAATACTGCCCTGACTTCACCCTTATTCAAAGGAGGCGGTTTTGCTGTTGATTTAGGGGTGACTTATACACGGCTGGCGAAATATCATCAGAATCAATATTTCGGTACCTTATGTGCACAGCCTTATGAAGATTATATTTACCGGCTCGGGGTGGCGTTGATTGATATCGGAGGCATTAAATTTAGTAGTAACGCCAGCAAGATGATCATTGACAACCGCAGTTCTTACTGGGATAATTTGAACAGCATGAAATTCGGAACGATCGATCAGTTTCTGGACACCCTCAGCTACAAATTTTACGGCGATACAACTTCCGCCTGGGCAGGAGACCGGTTTACCTTATGGCTTCCTTCTGCGGTAAGTGTTCAGTTTGACTACCATCTCCGGCAGCAATGGTATGTTAATGCAAGCCTGATTTATGGATTTCCCATGTCGAAGTCTGCCATTACCCGGCCATCTGAAATCTCGGTTACACCGCGTTATGAGACCAGATGGCTGGAGGTCAGCTTGCCGGTATCTTTGTATAACTGGCAATTATTGAGGGTTGGTTTGGCATTGAGGATCTATGGATTAACGATAGGTACGGATAAAATCGGAGGTTTTTTTCATTTCAGTGATTTTACCGGGCTTGATTTTTACATGTCCCTCAAATTGTTTTTCAACAAAGGAAAATGCAGGGAAAGAGGGCCGGCACACGGTGGCTGCCTGGATTCGCACAAAATCGGGCGTTAAACCTCCGACATACGCACATCAAGTGCATCACGCAGGGCATTCCCCATCAGCATAAAAGCAAGCACCATCAGCATGATCGCGATGCCCGGCAGAATGGCCAGGTAGGCATAATCGAGCACGATGTACCCGTAATTTTCTTTGATCATGGACCCCCAGGATGGCACTGGCGGCTGAACCCCGAGTCCAAGAAAACTCAACCCGGCTTCCATCAGGATGGCAGAAGCAAAGTTGGCAGCAGAGATCACAATTACAGCAGCCATCACATTTGGCAGGATGTGACGAAAGATAATCCTGAAGTCGGAAAAGCCAAGCGCTCTCGCCGCTTCCACATACTCTTTTTCCCGGATACTCAGAATTTGTCCGCGAACTACCCTCGCCACTTCCACCCACATGGTCAGCCCGACAGCGATGAAAACCTGCCAGAATCCTTTGCCCAGTGCAAAAGTTATGGCAATTACGAGGAGCAGTGTGGGAATAGACCATACCACATTGATGAACCACATGATCAGGTTGTCAATCCACCCACGGTAATAGCCGCCGATGGCGCCTATGAAAATCCCGATTACCAGGGATATGAAAACTGAAATTAGTCCCACAGAAAGGCTGACCCGCGTCCCTATCATCAGCTGACTGAGATAATCCCGGCCGAAACGATCGGTCCCTATCCAGAAAGTTTTTTGCACCGGCATCAGAACGTCACTCAATGGCAATATTTTAACCATAGACACATCACCGGGAGGGGCGCCATATTCTATGTAATAAATATGATTGTCTTTGATGGAGTATGCCCGGATGGGAATATTTTCAGCGTTTTCCTTTTTGCCATAGAGCATTGTTTTATAAAAAGCATTACTCCTCCGGACAAGCTTGCTTTTTACAGGCAATATGGTCAAAGAGAACCCCGGTTTTTTTAATCCGAGTTCCAGGCACTGGTTGTTGGCATAGGGTGAGGAATCAGGTGTGATCAAATATCCCAGACAGGCTACCAGCGATACAATTCCAATAAAAATGAGCGATCCAAAGCCCAGTTGGTTTTTTCTGAATTTTTTCCAGGCGAGGGAACTGAGTGAACCGGAGGAAATAGTGATACGCTTGTTAAAAAACACGTGAAGTTTTAGAATAGTAGTTTTTCAGATATTTTTTTTTGTACTTTTGCAAAATCATACACGGTGGTCGTAGCTCAGTTGGTTAGAGCGATAGATTGTGGATCTATAGGTCGTGGGTTCAAGCCCCATCTTCCACCCAGAAAAGGTTGCAGTCATGCAGCCTTTTTCTATTTCAACTTCCCCTGGAAGGTGGCTCTGTACTCTTCCCATGTTGATTTTAAATAGGAATCCGTGCCAAAATAGGAGAGAACTCCCTCAAAGTCCTTCGCCTTCTGATAGCCTGAAACAACTGTGAGTACCTGCCCTTTTTCATTCAGAAACACATAGGACGGATAAGAGAGCTTTCCCCGGAGCAGTTCAACAGCCAGTTTGTGCGTGCTTCGCTTGCTGGCAGGGTTGGGGTTCACAAATGTTTGACCATCAATTACAATCGTGTCTTTGCGTTCTGCATCGAACTTAACGCAATAAAAGTGATCGTTCATGTATTTGGCAATCAAAGGGTCGGCAAACGTTTCAGCGTCCATTTTTTTACACCAGCCACACCATTCGGTAAATACATCGATAAACATTTTCTTTGGTTTCTTTTTACTCAGAGCATAAGCCTCTTCAAAAGAATACCATTTTACGGGCGTTGCTTTTCCGGGTGCCTTTTGGTTTTCCTGAGCTGTCATGCCACAGGGAAGGAATAGTGTGAAGGAAAAAATCAGTAATATAAGCAGGTTTTGTTTTTTCATTGTGTGATGGTTGTGTGGTTAAATTTGTTGATGTTAAAAAGAGTTGGCAGTTGGCAGTTGGCAGTCACGCGTCACGCGTCACGCGTCACGTATTCCTTTCAATTTCCCGTTTATGGTCCTTCTGCTTCAGCGTTTCTCTTTTATCATATGCATGTTTCCCCCGGGCAAGTGCAATGGTGAGTTTTGCCATGCCGTTATCATTGATAAACAGGAGTACCGGGATAATGGTAAAACCACGCTCTTTGACTTTTACTGCAAGTTTTTTGAGTTCCCGTTTTGTCAATAAAAGTTTACGATCCCGTTTGGGTTCATGGTTATAATGAGTTCCATACGAATATTCTGCGATGTGCATATTGCGTACAAAAAGTTCGCTTCCGGTAAAAGTACAGTAAGCATCCGCAATGGAAGCAGTGCCATCGCGGATTGACTTGATTTCTGTACCGGTTAACTGAATACCCGCTGTAACCTCCTGAATCAGAAAATACTCGTGTGAAGCTCTTTTATTTCTTATGTTAACCGATTTCTGCATCTATTTTTTTTCAGGCATCAGTACAACACGGATATAATGTTTGGGGTCAAGGAATCTGGTTGCGGCAGTCTTCATGTTTTCAATGGTTACGGCATTTACTCGCTCGGTGAAGGTGGAGATGTTGTGTGGGGAATCCCGGTTGAAATACATGGACTCGATTTTTCTCAGCCAGAACTCATTCTTTTCCAGATCAGTTTCTCTTGCACGAAGCATGGCCTCCTTCGCTTTATTAAGATCAACCTCGGTCGGACCGCTTTTTCTGATTTTATTAATTTCACCGAAAACAGCTTTGGTTAGCTTATCGGTGGTTTTAGGTGAGCAGCCAAACATGACCATAAGTTGAACGGTTGGCGCCGGAAATTGATCAAGGTTGAGCATGACTTGTGGAGAATATACTCCGCTCATTTTCTCCCGGATCACTTCGATCAGTTTGATACTGATCACCTCTTTGATCATGTTCATGCACAATACGTTATTCTCATTCCAGATAAATTTTTCGGGCATGACCAGTCCAACCATGCTTTGCGGGTCGGTTCCCTTGTAAACGGTGAGATTTGTGATACCTTCGGCGGGTTTCGGGGCTGTGTTTTTCCATGTTTCGTTTCGGTTCAGGCTGGGAAGACTACCTAAATACTTAGCAATCAAAGGAGAAATGGAATCTATTGAGAAATTTCCTGCCAGGAAAAACCGGAAATCGCCTGCATCTGCGAAACGGTCCTTGTAAATACTCAGGGCCTGATCGAGGTTCACCTCACCCAGTTGAGCCGGAGTCGGGAAAATGACCAGTCGTTTATAGCCCGGATAAACGACTTTGAATAAGGTATCATAAAAAGTCATCACAGGATTGCTCTTCATGAACTTCATCTGGTTTTCCATCTGTGACATGAATGCCTTGAAGGCGGTTGTATCCTTTCGCGGCTGGGTAAAATAAAGATTAACGAGCTGCAGCATGGTTTCGAAATCTTTCGGGGTGGAATTTCCTTTAAAACCCTCTTTTACGTCTTCAATATAAGGACTGATTTCAATATTCTTACCTTTCAGCTTTTTCTCGAGTTCGATGTTGTCAAAATTCCCGGCCCCGCTTTGGTCAATGATCTGTGTCGCATAATTTGCCGACATAAACTCGTTATCAGGAACGAGTGAATTTCCTCCGGGGCTGTAGGCGGAAATCAGGATTTCGTCATTTTTAAAGTTGGTTGGTTTAAGGACGACAGTCACGCCATTCGATAAGGTCAGTTCTGTAAAGCCCACCTCTTTGTTATCTTTGCTGTCGATTATTTTTCCCGGCTGAAGTTGTCCCTGGATGAGTGGTTCTTCACGGAAATTATCTACATAAGCGGTCAGCTCTTTTGTTTTTGAATCTTTGATGATCGTCAGAATCTCATCCTGTGTGGGCACCTCGACCCCGGCCTTTTCAGGAGCCATGACCACAAGACCCAGGTTGTTGTCAGTTACCCATTGTTTTGCCAGGTCGTTGAGGTCGGTTATTTTGATTTCAGGCAATATGTTTTTCAGGTATTTAAATTGTTTCTGCGCACCGGGAATGGCATCTTCGGAAAGATAATTGCTCACATATTCACTGCAGAAGTTCCGTGATTCGGTTTTGTCAAATTCTTTGGCAGCTTTTTCATACTGGCTCATTATCTCCTCTTTCTGGCGGTCAAGTTCAGTAGCGGTAAACCCGAAGCGCTTGACCCGTTCATTTTCGGCCAGCAGCACAGCCAGACTTTCATCAATCTGGTTTTCCTTGGTCATGGCGTTGATCATAAAGGCGTCTTTGTTTCTTGAAAGGAACCTGCCATAACCGGCACCGGCAAAAACGTAAGGTGATTCAGGCTTCTGTGAAATTTCGTTGAACCGGTTGTTGAGCATGCCTGTGTAGAGTTCTGCCATGATTTTTTCGCGGAAATCGCCAAGTGTTTTATCAGCGCTAAGCGGATGCTTGTAGAAAACAAGGACGAAATTGTCGGTGGCTTCTTTATCTGTTGTGATGGCAATCAATGGTTCGGTATTGTCAGGAATGTCGAAGCTGGTTCGCTCCCTTTGTGTATCTGGATTTGTCAGGCTGCCAAAATGGGCTTTGATCTGCGCTTCCGCTTTTGCCGGGTCGAGGTCACCAACCAGTACAACTGCCTGCAAATTTGGCCGATACCGAAATTTTTCAATGTTTCGTACTTGAAGTTCTCTATCACCTCAATTTTACCGATCGGGATGCGATCGGCGTATTTGGATCCTTTGAAAATGATCGGGAAAAATTTCTTCATCATGCGATCCTGGGCGCCTAATCCAAGTCGCCATTCCTCTGTAATAATACCACGCTCCTTATCGATCTCCTTGTTGTCCAACAAAGCAAAATGTGCCCAATCTTCGAGGACTTTATAACCATTTTCGACCAGGACAGAGTCATCTGTCGGAAGCTGAAGCATATAAACGGTCTCATCAAAACTGGTGTAAGCATTGATGTCAGCACCGAATTTAACACCGGTCTTCTGCAGAAAATCAATGAGCTCATTCTTTGGAAAGGTTCTGGTACCATTGAAATTCATATGCTCCATAAAGTGGGCAAGTCCTTGCTGGTCATCGTTTTCAAGAATTGAACCGGCATTTACCACCAGCCTTAATTCAATCCGTTTTTCAGGCTTTTTATTTTTCCGGATGTAATATACCAGACCGTTGTCCAGTTTGCCAATTTTCACGTTGGGGTCAACGGCGAGGGGGGTAGTCAGGTCAACGACAGGCTGCTGGCTGAATACTGAAACGGCAACGAGGAGCAATCCGGTCATTGCCAGCGATTTAAAAGCGTTTGTCTTCATATGTCTGATTTTAATAAGGTCTTCTGTGGAATACAGTGCAATTTTACCATTTTTTTAACAGATGTCCAAGATTAATGCTACATTATGATTGGTAAATTCACTGTCACTGCTAATTAAAACCTTTTTTTAATTTAGATTAATTCTAACTTTGCAGCGAAACGAACCATTTAAATCCAAAACCATGAGAAAATATCTTCTCCTTATAATCATTATCTTTTCATCAGGTCTTTTAACATATGTTGGGGCGCAAGGTGTTGCAATCAACAGCAATGGGGCAGCGCCGGCTCCCAGCGCAATGCTTGAGGTTACCGCTTCTGGCAAAGGAATGCTGATTCCACGAGTGGCGCTGACAGGAGCAAATGATGCTTTAACGATACAGGAACCTGCTGTAAGCCTCCTTGTATACAATACGTCAACAGCAGCGGATATGACTCCCGGTTTCTACTACTGGAGCGGGGCGAGGTGGCAGCGGCTTGCAACAGTCGGTTCTCCCGGGGATGCCTGGGGAGTAAACGGTAATTCCGGGACCAATCCGGACGTAAATTTTATCGGAACCACCGACCCTAAGTCTCTGGTATTCAAGGTAGCTGATACAAAGGCGGGGATGATCGATCCTTTTTTTAAAAACACAACATTTGGGATGTATGCCGGCCTATCACTTGCATCGACTGTAATATCAGAAAATTCATTCTTTGGAAATTCTGCCGGGTTTTTTACGACGCTGGGACGATTCAATGCGTTTTATGGGGCGAATGCGGGAGGCAATAATCAAACTGGTTCGGAAAATTCCTTTTTTGGAGTAGGCGCAGGTGGGGATAATATCAGCAGTGGGTTGAATTGTTACTTTGGCTATTTAACCGGGAAGTTGAATACAGGCACCAGAAATTCTTTTTTTGGGTCGGGGGCAGGCAATAATGGGAATAATACAGCCACCGGGAATCTCAATACGTTTATTGGTGTCAATGCAGGGAACAATATCTCTTCCGGCTCATCAAACACTCTTGTTGGTGAGAACACTCTTTTTACCCTTGGCACGCTTGTAAATGCCACCGCTATTGGCGCCCGTGCCATGGCAGGCGCTTCCAATACACTGGTTTTGGGCAGTATAGCTGGTGTCAATAGTGCCACTGCCGATGTGAATGTGGGTATCGGAACTAATTCGCCTGACACAAAACTTGAAGTGGCAGGCAGCAGCGGGGTTACATCCCGGCTGACTTCACTGAATGGAAGTGATGTGATTTTCGACTTTAAACGCACCGGAAGCGACTGGAGGATACGTAATTCAACAGGAATTCTTTATATCGGACAGAGCAGCGATGACCTCGTTACGGTAATAGACGTTCTCAGGATGGGGGGGGGCTCTTTGACCCCTGCCGCCGACAATTTTGTCACCC
>JAPLDG010000330.1 GCA_026391845.1 Bacteroidota bacterium
GAAAAAATTGTGAGTGTCGCTCCAGATGCATTGAACATTTATCCCAATCCGGCAACCTCTGAGTTTCATGTGGACGGAATGAGTTCGGCCGGGCTGGCGAGTATCTCAACCATCACGGGCAGGGAGGTGATTTCCCACCCCCTTGCAAAAGGGTCAAACACGATCACTTTGAAAAACCTGAAAGCCGGCATCTACTTGTTGCGGTGCAGCAGCCGCGACGGAATTTATAACGGAAAACTAATTGTCAGGTGATCCGCCCCCGTTATCTGATCCTGTTTTTTTTCTTCGCCATTTCTTTTTCGCTGGCGGGTCAGGAGGATTTTTACGATCCCGGAACCATCCGGGAAATCAGGATCCACTTCGGGGAGCCCGGCTGGCGGGCCATTCTCGACAGCCTCTTCCATGCTGCCGGCGACAGCGGAAAACTCATCGGCGATGTGACCATCGACGGGCACACCTGCCGGAATGCCGGGATCCGTTACAAAGGATACAGTTCTTACAATGCCGATGAGATCAAGAACCCCTTCAACATCGACCTCGACTACACCATCAAAAACCAAAACCACCTGGGACATGTCAAACTCAAACTGAGCAATGTGATCCAGGATCCGTCATTTGTCAGAGAGGTGATATCCTATGAGATCGCCCGGAAATATCTCCCCGCCTCCCGCGCCAACTTCGCCAACCTGTATGTAAATGATACACTGATCGGTCTGTACACCAACGTAGAGGCTGTTGATGCAAACTTCACACAGGAACACTGGGGCTCCCATACGAACAGTTTTTTCAAAGGCGAGCCGTTAACCCTGCAATATCCTTTCGGTCAGAACGCAAACCTCGCGCTCACACATGGCGCTGACTCCGGCGGCTACATCCCTTATTACAACATGCAATCGATTGCCGGGTGGAACGACCTCTACGATCTGATCTACCAGCTCGACCGGGGCGCCGATAGCGCGGAAAGCATCCTCAACATCGACCGTGCTCTCTGGATGCACGCATTCAACGAAGTGTTGCTTAATCTCGACAGTTACATCGGCTATTCTCAGAATTACTACCTTTACCGGGATGACAACGGGCGGTTCAACCCCATCCTGTGGGATATGAACATGTCGTTCGGGAGTTTTCGTGAATCAGATGGTTCCACCCATTTTCTTGGGTTGGTCATTCCGAAACTCAAGGTTCTTGATCCTTTGGCGCTGATGAGTTTCGCCATATCGCCGCGCCCTCTGATGACGAAGTTGTTCAGCAACGACACGCTGCGAAAAATCTATCTGGCCCACATGCGTACTATTTTGAATGAGAACATAAGAAATAACTGGTATTTCACACGGGCACAGGAGCTTCAGAATCAAATTGATGCCGCCGTTCTCAACGACACAAACCGTTTCTATTCCTATGACGATTTCCATTCAAACCTAACCGTCACCGTTGGCGGAACTGGCACGATGAAAGAGTATCCGGGCCTGAAAGATCTCATGGAATCACGCATGGCATACCTTGACAACCTGGATGGATTTTCCGGCCAACCGTCGATATCAGAAATATCCCATTACCCCGATGTTCCGCTTACCAACAACCCTTGCTGGATCACTGCCCGCATCCGGGGAGCCTCCATGGCCTTTCTGGGCTACAGGCTTACCTCCCGCGACATCTTTTCACGAATTGCCATGGCTGATGACGGAAATCATCACGACGGAGTTGCCGGCGACGGTATTTTTGGCGCCATGCTGACTGCTGCCGGCCGCACGATTCAATATTATGTCTATGCTGAAAACGACAGCGCCGGGATTCTGTCGCCGGAACGTGCCGAATATGAGTTTTATACGATCCAGCCAGAGATTCTGCCGGGAGATGTTGTTTTAAATGAATTTCATGCCGGAAGCGGTCAGGAAAGCTGGATCGAATTTTTCAACAACACCGCTGAAACCCTTCAGTTAATGGGCATGCAACTGTCTGACGACATTACATTCCCCGGAAAATGGATTTTCCCGGATACCACGATCCCGGCAAAAAATTATTTGCTGATTTACCCTGCAATCAATTCATTTCCAGGAGCCAGGAGTGCATTGGTCTCCCTTGATGAATCCGGAGGCTATATTCAGCTATCCAATTCCGCGGGAATGTTGCTCGATTCGGCCCGTTACGGTCCGCAGGTACCGGAGAAATCAACAGGCAGGTATCCCAACGGGTATGGTTCAATGGCC
>JAPLDG010000161.1 GCA_026391845.1 Bacteroidota bacterium
TAATGCATTGACGATTTTAAGCTTTTGCTCGGGAATTACCCGTGCAAATACATTGGTTTCACCTATTCTCTTACATAATTCATCCTCCGTCATTGCCTGCAATTCCGCCCCGTTGATGCACCGGTCAGGATGTTCCAGCCCTATTTCCAGCGCAATATGTTTGGCGGTTACCGGGTAATCTCCGGTAATCATGATCACCCTGATTCCTGCTTTATAACATTCGCTTACGGCATGTTTTACATTGTGGCGAATGGGATCCGACAGTCCGATCAAACCAATAAATTCAAAAGTGAAATCGTGCTGAATTTCAGGCAGCCCTTTCCCTGAAATTTTTGCCTTGGCCACGCCCAACACCCTTAATCCACTGTCGGCCAATTCTTCAACTGCCAACGACAAGCGCTTTTTGTCAGCCTCATCCAGGTGACACAAATCAAAAATAGCCTCTGGAGCTCCTTTGGTTGCAATCACTTTTTCTTTAGTTGCTTTGAACGAAAAAACCCGTGACATGGTCAGCAATTCTTTGTGTTCGGTCCCTTTCAGATATTGATCTCCCATGCGGATGGTTGCCTTTTCCATGGGATCAAAAGGGTTTGTTTGACTGGAAAGCATGCCATACTCCATTATTTCATGAAATTCGGGATCCAGCGTTTTGGCTTTTGCAACGGTTAGGAAATCTTTCCCGTTAAAAAGTCCGGTAACCGCCATTTTATTCTGTGTCAGTGTTCCTGTTTTATCGGTACAAAGAACCGTGGCAGATCCCAGCGTTTCGATTGCCGAAGGATTTCGGGTCAATACCTTGGTTTTCGACATGCGCCAGGCGCCAAGCGCCATGAAAACAGTGAGAATTACGGGAAATTCCTCAGGCAGCATGGCCATGGCCAGTGTAATCCCCGCCAGGAATCCATTGATCAGGTTGCCATGGGTCAGCGTATAGCCTATGATGACCAGAATGCAGAGGACCATCTCCTTTTTCAGTCGGGTGGGTTCCTCGGTTACATCCGACAGCGCCTTCCCGATTTTCCCGATCTCAGTATTTATTCCGATGCTGGTTACCCTCGCGATGCCATTGCCCTGTACAATCATGGAACCGGAAAAGACGAAAGGCAGGTCATCGCCTCCGGGTTGAGTGATTTTTTCAGACTCATCCCAGTCTGATTTCCTAACAGGCACAGATTCTCCTGTCAGCAAAGACTCATCGGCCAGTAAATTAACAGAATCCAGCACCGTTGCATCTGCCGGCACCCTGTCACCTTCCTGCAGTACAATGATGTCGCCGGTAACCACTTCAACCCCAGGAATTCTTATTTCCCGCCCGTCCCTGATTACCAAAGCCCTTGGACTTGCCATGTCTTTTAATGCGTTGAGGGCTTTTTCAGTCTTCTTTTCCTGAAAAAATTCGATCCCCATGATGACGAATACAAAGCCCATCAGCATTAATCCCGACTCCAGGTCGCCCATCACCAGATATAAGGTGCCACAGGCGACCAGCAGGATAAACATGGGTTCTTTGATAACACCCAATGCGATTTTAAAAAAATTCCTTGGTTTTGAGGAGGGCAGACTATTGGCGCCTTCGGCAATCAGCTTGTCTTGTGCCTGTTTTGAAGTGAGTCCCTGGATCATGTTACATCCTTTCCATATACCAACTCAACTCCTTCTCCATTTTTTTATAACGAAATATGGTTGTGATGATTTTTTGCAGACGGATGAATGCAGTTTCACTTTTCACGACATAATCGAAAGCCCTGTGATGCATACAACTTATCGCCACATCAATTTTATCCTGGGAAGAGAGCATTACCACCGGGATATCCGGGTTGAAAGCCTTTATTTTGTCCAGTGTTTCAATGCCATTCATCGCATTTTTTTCGATGCCGTCAAGCAGGTAATCCAGAATAATTACATCCGGCGAGTGGGATAAATTTGCCATGCAAAGTTCCCCGGTCGCAAACGTTTCTATGGTAAAATCGGCATGCTGGAGGAATTCGATTTCCAATGATTTTAAAAACAGGGCATCATCGTCAACCAGGAAAAGTTTTATTTTATTTTCGTATTTCATCAATGGCATTTTTAATTTTTGCAAACTCTTCTTCTAATTCTATACATGCCTGGGTACAAACATTTCCGATCTGCAACACCAGGTCATTGATCCCATCCGCCTGTTTTTGCGTGCTGGCATACTCCTGCACTTTTTTGGCCATGTTTTCAAAATCAGTACTGATGCCTACAATTGAAAACGATGGGATGATTTTGTGCACTGCCGCGTGCAGTGAATTCCAATCTTTATCGAGCAAACCTTGCTTCATGGCGCTGATCAGAGGTGGCGTTTGCTCCAGGTAGAGTGATATCATCTCCATCATCAGTTTGGGGTTGGATTTTGTGCGGTGTATCAGATAATCAAGGTCGATGCATTTTGCCTTTTTACTTGTGCCTGACCCAGCGGAGTCCAGACTGTTACCTTTCGCCTGGTAAGGTTTTTTTACCAAAGCGATGATTTTATTGTACAACAATCTTTCATCAACAGGTTTTGCGATATAATCGTTCATGCCAACCGATTTGCATTTGGCCAGATCGACGGTGGTTACATCGGCAGTTAAAGCGATGATCGGGATTTTAGAATTCAACGTATTGCGGATGAATTCAGTGGCTTCAAACCCATTCATCTCGGGCATCTGCAGGTCCATCAGGATAATATCAAACGACCTGGCTTGTAATTTTTCGATGGCAATTTTTCCGTTGGCTGCAATATCGCGTTCAAATCCGAAGTCATCCAGGAGTGTTTTCATCAATAGCTGATTGAGCGGAATGTCTTCGGCAACCAACACTTTTATGTTCTTAATTACGGTATCCAGTTCTACCGGAACCAAGTCAGCTTCAGCTTCAGCATTTGTTTTCATAAAAGTCAAAATAAAGCTGAAGGTAGAGCCTTCATCAATTTTACTTTTTACGCGAATGCTTCCGCCCTGCGGTTCAACCAATTGTTTGACAATTGCAAGGCCTAAACCGGTTCCGCCGTACAACCGTGAAGTGCCGCTGGAGGCCTGCTGGAAGTTTTCGAAAATCTTTTCTATTTTATTTTCCGCGATCCCGATGCCGGTGTCCGTCACTTCGAATTCAATGGTTACTTTTTCCTGGTCCTCACTCACCAAATGCGCCCTGACAGTAATTTTCCCTTTGTTTGTAAATTTGACGGCATTGCTCACCAGATTTAAAATTATCTGATGCAATCGCACAGGGTCGCCAACAAGCACTTCAGGTATCCTGCTGTCATATTCCTTCACCAACTCAAGATTCTTCTCCTGGATTTTTGTTTCAAACAAATGAAGCATGGCTATTTTCCCGGCATCCACTTTTGCCAGGTCAAGGATATCGTTGATTAATACGATGAGCGCATCCCCGCTCATTTTTATGGCAGTCAGATACTCTTTTTGTTTGGCAGTTAATTCTGTTTTCAAAAGCACTTTGGTAAAACCGATGATCGCATTCATCGGGGTGCGGATTTCATGACTCATGTTTGACAAAAACTGCTGTTTTGCTTTCACCGCAATTTCTGCCATCCGGGTTGAATTTTCAGCTTTTATTTTGGCTTCTTCCGCAATGCTTGTTGCCAGTTCGGCAAATACAATCGCCTCAGTCAATTCAGTGGCAATTCTTTTTTGATCGGTAATGTCTCTTGCTACGACAACGACACCAAGTACGTTATCTTCATTATCCTTATAAACCGATCCGTTGAATAAAACATCGGTCAGTTTTCCATCCCTGATTGTCAGCGGATAATCTGCTACAAAGCCATTTGCAAAGACCTCCTGATAAACTTCACGTGCCTTTTGCGGCTCGGTAAAATATTCAAAAAAATCTGTGCCGATCAACTTTTCGCGAGAAACTCCGGTGATGTTTACCGAAGCATTGTTCATATCCGTAATTTTTCCCTCCAGATTGATGGTAAATAACGGATCAAGGCTTGCTTCAATCAGGCTGCGTGCATAGTTGGCTATGATCAGCTCTGCTGCCCGTTTTTCTTTTTCTTCATTTTGGAATGCAAGTTCAATATTGGCAATGCCCAGTTCTGCCGCCCGTTTCCCTTTCTCTTCATCCTGAAAAGCAAGCTCAATGTTTGCAATACCCAACTCTGCCGCCCGTTTTTCTTTCTCTTCATCCTGGAATGCAAGTTCTATGTTGGCAATACCCAATTCTGCGGCCCTTTTGCCTTTTTCAACTTTCTGAAATGCAAGTTCGCTGCGGGCAATGAGCAATTCTGCCGACAGCTTTTTATTCAGTTCTTTCTGAAAAGCGATTTCCTGGTATGCAATCACAGATTCATCCATTTTTAAACGTTTTAATTTCCAATGTCTTCGATCGGGCTCCGCCTTTTCACTCTCAGTTGTTTGAAATGTGAAGGAGAGAGTCCTGTGACTTTTTTAAACTGGAATTCATCTTCCATGCTATCTCGGTGATGTTCAATTCATCATAAATGATTAATTCTTTAATTCGTTCAATTTTGTGAGAGATGATGAATTGCTCAATGGTGGTTCCCTGTACTTCTGAAAATAGGTTGGCAAGGTAGGTGTAATCGTGGTCTAATTTTTTACTTAAAAAATCAGAAAAATTTATTTTGATATTCTCATCGGTATGATGAACCATTTCAATGATTGCATTTTTTATTCGTTCAATCAGCACAGCACGCTTGTCGTCCATTAATTCCAATCCCGAGTTGAGCAAATCAATTGCCAGTTGTTGTCGTTGTTCGGCGGAAAGGGTTTCCATGATCTCGACTTCGCCCAGATCAACCACGATAAAATGCAGGCCAAGTTCTTTCAAGGCTGCTTTCACGGCCATTTTACAGCGTGAACTCACCATGTATTTGATGTATATCTTCAAATGGCAATTTATTTATGTGAATACTTGAAACAACTTTGCATTTAATGTTGCAAAGTTGTCTCCCTTTTTGATTTCAAAGATTATATAATTTTAGAAATAAGTTACATAATTCACACTTTTTCATACACCAGAAACTGATTTTCCATTTGATGACTCATAAAGTGTTCCGGTTTATGGTATTTTTCCATGGTCAGTCGTGCCATCAGGTAACTCACAGTTGACTCAGCGCCCTGGTTAAGATTGACATGGGTCTCCTCCAGGCCATCATAGCAGCCACCTGTACATGGGTTGTAAATGATTTGATTTAAACGGTTGTTTCCTAAAAACCAGTTGAATGCAGTTTCCATCTTCAGGCGATATTCGTCATCCCTGAAAACATCATAAAATTTGCTCAAAGTCATCATGGTATAGGCTACATCGATCGGTTGTTCCCCGAAATGTCCTGCAACTTCTCCCTTCTGCAGCCAGTTTTTATTGGAAATCACCTCTATCCCGTTTTCATTAAATGTTTGCAATAAAAGAAAGTCCAATGATGATATCGCGATGTCTTTGTAAATGGGTTCTCTGGTCAGCAACCAGGCAAATAACATTGCCTCGGGTAATATGCTGTTTGCATAAGTGAGATACCCTTCGAACCATTCCCAGTTTTCATTCGATTCATGTTTGTACATCTGAACCAGGCGGTCGACAAAAATCTTAACCAGGCGAATGTTTTCGGGCGACTTTATTGCGGACTGATAATAATACAATCCCTTGATCGAAAATGCCATCGCTCTTGTTGAATGGACCATTTCGATATGCAGCAGGCTTTTTCTGAGAATTGTCTCAGCTTCTGAAATAATCTTCAATGGCAACAATCCGATCAGGGAAACAACATATCCCAGCGCCCAGACAGCCCTTCCATTGGAATCATCCAGGTTGGTCGATCTGTTCTGATCCGTAAAATGGTTGTCTTTATCCGTGTAATTTAAAAAATCACCTCCAGGCTGCTGACAATGTTTGATAAATCTGAGATACTTGTATATTTCATCCAGATTCTCTTCATTTTCTGTCAGCTTAAAATGCATGCAGGATGCCACGAGAGCCCTGGAATTATCGTCGAGTGTATAACCGGTTGAGATATCCGGCTGATTGATTTTGGAGAACTGTATGATGCCGGTCTCCGTTGTTAACTGTTTCAGATGATCCAGTCTGATAACCGGCATGCTGTAATCCAGAGATATTCCGGCGCCTGAAATTTTTTCAAGCAGTCTGGCGTGCGCAACGGCAGAATTTTCCCAGGCTGTGGAGACTATTTTTTCCAGCGTATTGGAGCTGAAATTCCTCCGCAGAGGTTCGTCGTTGAGCAACAGGTTTACAGCATCGGCTAACTGCACGGCGTTGCCAAAGTCGAAAATGATTCCGGTATCCTCTGTCAGTAATTCCTTTGCATGTGGAATGGGCGTTGAAATGATGGGGCATGCGCAACTCATGGCATAAACAAATGTGCCGCTGACTGCCTGGTTGGGATCGTTCGTTGTAAACAGATAAATATCGGTCAGTTGCAAATATTCGAGCAGATCCGGTAATGCCAGGTAGTGGTTGATAAAGATCACATGATCCTGGAGGTTGTATGCTTTTACTTTATCCTCGAGCATTTCCCGGTACTTTTCTCCTTCCGCTTTCACAACCTCAGGATGTGTTTTGCCGATCACAAGAAAAATAACATCCGGATTTTTTCTGACAATAGCCGGCAACGCTTCCAGTGTGGTTTCAATACTTTTTCCGGAATTAAGCAGGCCAAAGGTTGTGAGTACTTTACGGTTTTTCAGACCATATTTTAATTTTAATACTTTTTCATTGGAATGGAGAACCAGATGGGTGCCATGAGCGATCATGGATATTTTCTCCCGGGGGATGCCATAATCTCTGGTTAAAATATCGACCGAGTGATTGGTCATGACGATAACTGACTCGCAGGCGGCTGATATGCTTTTAATTTCAGACCTTAACTTTTCATCAGGATGGGGCAATACCGTATGGAAAACGATTGCAATCGGTTTTGAAAGTTCATACAGAAATTCAATGAATGCTTGCTTTTGTTTGTAGTAGAAACCAAACTCATGCTGGATCAAAACAATTTTAATGTTCTGGTCATTGTTGATTTTCATCGCCAGTTTTTCATATTCCCGGGCAATGGATGTCTTAAGAATGAATTTTACTTCAGGCGGATAAGGATATGTTATCCCGTTTGATTCCAATGCGCACACCTTGATGGTGAACGAGTTGCCGAACTTGTTGTCGAGCGCTTTGATCAAATCCTGGGAATAGGTTGCGATGCCGCATTCCCTGGGCGGATAGGAGGTTATAAACAATATTTCGGCCAGATTACCGGCAGTGTTTTTATTTTTCATCATTCTTCGTATAGGTTAACAGTTCTGCCATTAATGCTGATAAGCTGAGGGATGCACAGGCAATATGTGAATCTGCAGCGCCATAATAAATGAACAACGTGTCTCCAAAAAGGGCTGTTCCCGTTGGGAAAACAACATTGTTTACATCTCCTCTCAGTTCCCACTCTAATTCTGGTGAGAACAGGGCATGTGGTAACCTGGCAATCTCTTTCATCGGATTTTCTATATCCAGCAAGGCAGCCGCGCATGCAGAATATACAATTCCGCTTTCAGTTTCCTGTGCCCCATGATAAATCAGCACCGTGTTCTGTTTCAATCGGAGGGCAACCTCCGCCGATGTAGTTTAGCTCATGGGCAAATACAGGATCGATAACAATATGTTCCTGGAGGTTTAAAAAATATTCTTGCCAGTATTCTTTGGTAAGATCCTTCAGGCTGTTTACCGAAACAATTTGAATACCCGGCCTGATCCGGTGAAGAAAAACCAGTTTGCCGTTGATCTTTCTCGGGAAGAACATGACATTTTTGTCCCAAAGCATTATTTTCTTTTCAGGATCTGCCTCCTGGTAGTAAAACTTCTGGTTACGGTAATAATTTACATTTACCTTACCCGCTGATTCAGCGAGAAATACAAATTCAGCATAGGTGATGGGAGGGACAATAATTCCGTGTTTTTTAAAGTGCACCATGTCTTTTGAAGTCGCCAGGGCCCCGCGGGCATTTGTCCCATCATAGGCCGTGTAGGTCATGTAATACAGGTCGTCAATCTTTACAATCCTTGGATCTTCAATCCCATGCGATTCATAATCGAATTCAGGAACCATGAAAGGTTTTGTCCACCTTTCGGCAATGGTAAGCGGACCATCCAGCCTGCAGTAGCCGATACTCGAATAGTTCCCGTTTCGCACAGCCCGGTAGAATATATGAACATTGTCGCCGATCCGAATTGCCGCCGGGTTCAGCACGGCTTCATTTTCAAATTCCAGGTCGGTTTTCGATAATAGGATACCCTCTTTTTTGATCTCTGTCATTTCACTTTTTTTATTATTTTGCTTAAAATCGGTTTTATTTTCAAGATACCCGGCATGGTGTCGCCCAATAGAAAACCCCATGGTTTTAATGGTTCGATATGGTCGAATATGAGTTTTATGATGGCAAGGAGAGGGATCGAAAGAAACATGCCGGGAATGCCCCATAAAGCATTGCCTGCTATAACAACGATGATGGAAAAGAGGGCATTGATCTTGACTTTGGAGGAAACAATGATGGGCACAATGTAGTTGTTATCGATCAGCTGGATAAAATAATATGCAGCCAGAACATATACCGCGTACCATGCCGTCGTTTTGGTGGCAATCGCAATCATCATGGGCAATGCCACGGCTACAAGTCCTCCGATATATGGAATGACATTGAGTAATGCACCTATAATGCCCAGCAGGATGGCGTATTCAATTCCAAGGATAAAAAGGGCCGTGGCATCAAGTACCGCTACAATTACAGCCTCTATGACCAAACCCACCAGATAGTGTTGAATCACTGTTTTAGACTGAGTAACAATCTCACTCACCTGACTTTGCTGGTCTTTGGCGAATAGTTTGCGGATAAACTCAAGCAGCAGGGGCTGGTAATACAGTATCATGAAGACATAAACGGGAACCAAAAACAAGATCACCAGGCTGCTGCCGACATTGATGATCGTTTGCCCGATGGCGGCGCCGCTGATGTTTATCACTTCTCCCTTGGTTTTTAACAGCCATGCATCAATTTTATGCGGGTTGATATCAAAATAGCCTGAGGCCCATTCGGTGGTTTGGTTGAGAATCAGGGTGAATTTATCGACCAGTAACGGCCACGATTCACTAAACCTGCTTGCCTGTGAAAATAGAAATGCACCAAAAGCGACAATGATCAGGAGGGTCAATATCAACGTTATAACGATTGCTACTGATCTGTTGACCTTGATGCGGACGAAAAAATTTACTACCGGCTGGAGCAGGATGGCGATGATGATAGCAAAAACGATAGGAACAACAATGCCCTGGGCGATGTATAACATTGCCAGAAGGGCAAATAAGCCGATTAAAAAAACAGTTACCTTTAGGTAAAAGGGTAATTTAAATTCTTGATTAATCATGACTTACATGTTCAGGGCATTGAGTTCTTTACCGTTTGTTGTTAAATGGCGCTTCTGCCCTGAATTACCCTGAATATGATTGCAATAAGTGCAATAACAAGCAGAATATGAATGATACCTCCGGCGCTGTAGGCAAAAAATCCGACTGCCCATGCGATAACCAGGATTACTGCGATGATGTAGAGTAAGCTTCCCATGACTTTAGTTTTTAAAGGTGAATAATGTAATATAAAACAAAGGTATGTTCATGCTTTCCCGGACCTGTTATATAATTTTTGGAATAAATTACATCATTCACACATTTAGGGCTAATTCTTACTTTGAGGTGCTATCATAGAGAGGATTGTTGCAGGAAGATCAAAAAAATCAATTTTGTGTATTACCTTTTGCTGGTAAATCCGATTAAGCTACAATGTATGACGATATACTTTATTATAAGGTTTAAAAATAGTTAATCGGGTGCCGATAAACAACCGTGAATTATACCGTGATATTTTTCTCTATATCAGGGGAAGTGAGCTAAGAAGGTGCAAGCTTGTCAGGAGAAAGGATAAAAGGAATGAGCAAGCGAGGTTAATCCCGAAGGAGAAAAGGATTGTGCAAGCGAGGTTAATCCCGAAGGGATGACAAGATTGTAGCATTTAAGGAGTTGATAATCAACCAAACCCCGTAGGGGTGAAATAAAAAAACATGGCAGGAACATTTTCTCAAATCTACATTCAGGTAGTATTTGCTGCTCAAAGCAGGGAAACCTTATTACAAAAACCTTGGCGAGAAGAGGTTTTCAAATACATGGCTGGTATTATTAAGGGGAAAAACCAAAAACCGATCATAATAAATGGTGTCTCGAATCATGTCCATTTGTTTATCGGTTTAAAACCATCCATAGCGTTATCAGATTTGGTAAGGGATGTAAAGAACAACACAAGCAATTTCATTAACAATCAAAAATTTATTAGAGGTAAATTTTTATGGCAGGAAGGATTTGGGGCATTTTCTTATGCACATTCGCATATCGGGCAGGTATACCAATACATTTTGAATCAAGAAGAACATCATCTTCAAAAAACCTTTAAAGATGAGTATTTGGAATTCCTCCGGAAATTTGAAATAGCATATGACGAAAAATATTTATTTGATTGGAATGAAGATTAATATCACCCCTTCCGGGGTTTGTTGTTCGGTCAAACAAATTTTTCTATAATCATTACAGCCCTTCGGGCTTAATATACACACGCGCTTATACTTAGGAAATTACGCTTAAAAATTTCATCAGACATCACAAAGTTATGCTGAACCTTTCTGTCTGGGATGATTAATAAATTCTCCAGCACCTTTAAATAAGAATTAGCCACATTTAGGAATCATTCTCTTCTACTCTATGCCTGAGTAAAACTAAGCGCTCTTTACAGTTCGTTTTTCGAGCTGATAACTATTTTGCAATCCTGAAATTCAGGCCTATGGATGCAAAAGCAAAATTATAACCTAATTCAGCGTTGATTCCGACAACATCATTAAAGAAATAGGATCCGCCAAAAAAGCACGTTGGCAGAAAACCAGCATGTGAGTGTTTTTTTTCCGGGTCATAACCACCATCGTTGTACATGCTGATGACTGTCCCGGCCCCAAAGCCTGCGTAAGTATCAAGACCCGGGACTTTCCATCCGTAATGATAAGCCCCCCTGAAGATAAAGCCGAGGTTTGTCCAGCTGTTTTTGTACTGAACCTCCTTGTGATAATCTTTATACCAGAAGAAGGATGTTCCGATTTGTCCGCCTAGGCTGATGGTTCCCGGTCCGGCCTGCCATATACTGTGATCATAGTGAACGAGTATCGCCGGCCCGAAGCCGCTGCCGCCGTAATAGGGGATCCCCGGGCCAAATCCGAATCCAAGAATGCCACTGCCTTTTCCTGCAGGATCTTCAGGGCCATTGCCACTGAACGATTGAACTGAAAATCCGGTCATTATGATCAGAACGAGAATGATTTTTGTACGAGTTTTCATTTTTTTTTATGATTGATTGTTGATAATGATTAAGCGCCGCCCAGCACAGGGATGTGAAGTGCCGGATTTGATTATTTCTTTTCCTCTTTTGCCTTTTGTTTTGCTGCTTTTTTAGCATCCTTGTCGCGTTGCTTTTGCGCTGCATTCGCTTTATCTTCGGCGTCCTTCTTTTTTTCTTCGGCAGCCTCTGCCTGCCTTCTGTAATACCCCTTTAACAGAAAGTTTTCCTTGGCGGCATTCATGTTTTCATCCAGGCCTTTGCTGCTTCTTTTTATATTGACCATGGTCTGACTTAAGTTGTTGGCAATGGAGGTGTCCTGAATTAACCGGCCAAGTGTTCCGTTCCCGCTGTTCACTTTAAACATGATCTCCGCAAGTTCCTGGGAAATAATCTCGGCATTGCCTGCCGTTACCTGCAAACTTGCCATGATGGCATCTATTTCTACCGGCTCGGATGAAGCAAGTTTTTGTCCTTCTTTTGCCAGGGGAGCATCTGTGCTGCCCTGCGTGATGATGAGCAACTTGTCGCCGATAAGGCCTTCTGAACCGATTGCCACTTCACAA
>JAPLDG010000159.1 GCA_026391845.1 Bacteroidota bacterium
ATGTTTCAATGGATTGCTTTATCGGATGTTTTCACAAAACCAGGTGAAGAACTTACTTTTATTCTTACAGATCTGTCAGGCCGACAACTCCGTGCAGATCGTCCGGAATCCAAGGCGAATGGGCTCAATGCTTATGTAATGAATGTAACCGGGGTGCAACCCGGCGCATATTTTATGACCGTTTCCAGTGCAGCAACGAAAACGGTGACCAAAATAACCTACGCTCATCAGGCATGATTAAAGGCCCATTCTGCCTCCTTATCGGACTTTTCAGTCTTTTGGCCGTAGCCGGTGGTTACGGCCAAAAGGCTTTTATTAAGGTAGTTGATCAAAAAAATCAGGAACCGGTGGCTTTCGCTCATGTTTGTTTTGAAGGTCTTCATTCAGGTTCACCAAAATACAGCCTTACCTCCATTGAAGGGAGTGTTCCAAATGAAATAACAGAGATCTCTAAAATAGTCGTCAGCTATGTGGGGTATTCAACCTATGTTGATACCATCAGGCCAGGAGAGTCTTTAAATGTTCAGTTGCATCCCAAGGTACTCAACATGGACGAAGTAGTCATAACTGGTCAATACACACCTGAACGTGCAGATAAATCGATTTATAAAGTTGAGGTTATCGGTTCCAGGCAAATTGAACAAAAGGCTGCTACCAATATGGCTGAATTGCTGAAAGACCAGTCAACCATGCGGGTGACTCAGGATGGGGTTCTGGGGACAAGTCTTCGCATCCAGGGAATGTCTGGTGAAAATGTTAAATTTCTCCAGGATGGCGTGCCATTGATCGGGCGTCTGAATGGTAATTTTGACCTGAATCAGATCAATCTGTTCAACGTTGATCATGTCGAAGTGATCGAAGGCCCGATGTCGGTCATTTATGGCAGCAATGCCCTGGCCGGGGTAATCAATATCATTACGAAAGAAAATAAATCATCCCTTCTGAATCTGACGGCCAACACCTATGCAGAATCTGTAGGAGTTTATAATTTCGATGCTGCAGTATCATTCAACCATAAGAAAAATGGTTTTTCAATTGATGGAGGTCGGAATTTTTTCGGGGGTTATTCACCGGTTGATACCAGTCGATCCCAAACTTTCAAGCCCCGGCGGCAGTATTTTTTTGACAGTCTTTATACTTTTACAACCAGCATATTGAAATTCAAGGTTTCAGGCGACTATTTCAATGAATTGCTGCTTGATCAGGGGCCATTGCTAAGCCCTTACTTTGAGACTGCGTTTGATAATAATTTCACAACGGTCAGATATTCCGCACGGGCGGATGCTTCCATCAAACTGCCAAAGAGTCATTTTATTAATGTATTGGGTTCATGGTCGGGTTATAGCAGGGTTAGGCAAACCTATTACAAGGATTTGACCACACTGAACGAAAATTTGGTGCCTCAATCCTGGGCCCAGGATACGACCACCATCAACAACCTTATTGCACGCGGCACCTATGCAAAGAGTAATCCTGACCATAAATTAAATTACCAGGCAGGTTTCGACATCAGCATTGAGCGGGGAACCGGTAAAAAAATTGCTGATTATGAGCAACAAATTGGTGATTATGCTGCTTTTATAAGTTTAAAATGGGATATCGTAAAGAGCCTGTCCCTTCAGCCTGGTCTCAGATTAATTTATAACACCAATTATGGTGCACCGCTGGTGTGCGCTCTTAGCGCTAAATGGAATCTGGCGGAGGTTTTAAACCTTAGATTTTCTTATTCACGCGGTTTCCGTGCGCCTTCCATCAAAGAACTATATCTCGTATTTGTCGATGTGAATCACAATGTTCTTGGCAATCCTGATCTCCAGGCTGAAAAATCAAATAATTTCAATCTCAACCTCAATTGGGCCATGGAGAAGAAAAAGTCAGCATGGTCTATGGATGCAGGAATCTTCTATAATTTAATCAATAATGTGATTTTACTTGCTCAAACAGGCAATAGTCTTGAATATCAGTATGAAAATGTAAGCAGGTATAAAAGTGCTGGCGTCCAAGTCGGATGTACCTATTCGATATATCCTGCTTTTAAATTTCAAATCGGATTTGCAGAGACAGGGATCACAGGCAGTCCGGAGGATGACACTCCCTACGTTCCGTTTAAGTGGTCGTCAGAATTAACCTTAAGTCCATCATACCACTTTGGAAAACCAGATGTTACTCTTTCGCTCTATTATAAATATACGGGGTCAGCGCCTCAGCTCCTGATAGAAGATAAAGTTATAACCTGGGGTTGGATAGATCCGTACAACACCATGGATTTTACGGCTGGCAAAGGATTTTGGAACAGCCGTATCAAATTATCGGCGGGAGTTACGGTGCGCATAGTGGCGGAAATGGTGATTCGAACATCAGCTGGGGGCGTACTGTCTTTGTAAAACTATCATTTCAATTCAATAAGTACAAATGATGAGAGCAACAAGGTGCATAATTTTATTACTGATGACTCTTACCATTCAATCTTGTTTCAAAGAGGATAAAATGGTTCCCGCACATCCAAGGGGCGACGTGAAGACCGACACAATCCCCATGACTGAAAATTATCTGAATCAGGTTTATTTCAGTCTGGATTCCTCAGAAACAGTCGGCGTTCTTGCTAAAACCACGTATGATATTGGATTCGAGTGCAGTCAGGCTGGCTGGCATGTAATTCTCAATACCAGTGATTTCATGAAAGTTACCGACCTGGGGGAGGTCCCCTTCGGGCAGTCCTATGATACAACAGGGTTGAAACTACGCTTCGACAAATCTGATGGGAATCCCGATTCCACTGCAATCGGTCAATGGTTCACCATCATCGGCAAGGATACGATTTCCAATAAGCATGTGTATGCTGTCAGCCGCGGGCTTGATGAACTGGGTAACCCATTGGGGCTTTACCAGATGATTTTTGACAGTCTGAAAAACAGCGTTTATTATTTCCGGTATGCACTTTTAAATGGCGGACCCGTTTTGTTTGGAAATGTTACCAAAAACACAGATGTCAATTATATCTATTTCAGCCTTAAAACAGGTTCTGTGGTGGTTGTTGAACCTCAAAGGCATACCTATGATCTGTTATTTACACAATATACTACCATGCTGTACACCGATCAGGGCATTCCATATCCCTATCTTGTCACAGGTGTTCTTTTGAACCGATTCCAGGTTGAAGCTGTAGCAGATTCAACGATTGATTTCTTTTCTATCACCCGCGATATTGCCCTGTCCATGTCATACACCAAGGTCTTGGATGCCATCGGCTACGATTGGAAATACTATAGTTTTAAAACAGGTGTTTATACGATCCGGCCAAAATTGTCTTATATTATCCATGGGGTTTCAGGATTATACTACAAACTCAGGTTCGTCGGCTTTTATAACAAAGACGGGTTGAAAGGCTACCCTGTGATCGAATACCAGCAGCTGAAATAATTTCCTTGGTTCGCATTTCTTTTCCAGGCACCCTAAAAGCCCTGTTTCAACTCATTCATCGTCAATTTCATCCCATTTATAGAAATTTCTTGCCCCTTCAGTCTTATCTCATTACATTTGAGCAATTATAATCAAACCCGTTTTTCTTGTACCAGACTTCATTTTTTTGTCACGCATCACGCGTCACATGTCACGATTTATTCTTCAATTAACGTTTTAAACCATGAAAAAAAAATCTACAACACTATTTGTGCTGCTCACTCTGGCTTCTGTTTCTGCACTATTTGCCCAGGATAATGAAAAGAAATCCGATTCCGGCTATGTGTTTACCATAGTAAAGCAACTTCCTGCTACCATAGTAAAAAATCAATACCGTTCGGGAACCTGCTGGAGTTATTCAGCCATTTCATTCCTGGAGTCAGAACTACTTCGCAACAGCAAAGACACCTTCGATTTGTCTGAAATGTATTGTGTACGTAATGCATACTCAGATAAAGCTTTGATATACATAAGATTCAATGGAAAACACAATTTCGGAGGGGGTGGAGCCGCACATGATGTAACCAGCGTATTGAAAAAATATGGTATGATGCCTGAAGTTGCCTATTCAGGCATGACCATTGGTGAACAAAATCCGGTGCATGCTGAAATGGATGCTGTTCTTGAGGCCGATGTTGAAGCTGTTCTGAAAAATTCAAATAAAAAACTCACACCGGTCTGGCATCAGGGGTTCAATGGATTATTGGACGCCTATCTTGGCAAAGTTCCAGAGAAATTCACATACAAGGGTAATGAATACACTGCGAAATCCTTTTCAGATATGATGGGTCTTAACCCTGACGATTATGTTGAATTGAGTTCATATACGCATCATCCGTTCTATTCACCGTTTATTCTTGAGGTTCCCGACAACTGGGAATTGGGTGAGGTCTATAATATTCCAATCGATGAGCTTATTCAGGTGATTGATAATTCGATCGATAAAGGCTACACTGTTGTGTGGGGAGGCGATGTAAGTGGAAAGGGATTCGCATGGAAAAGCGGGGTTGCTGTGGTTCCCGATAAAAATGCCCCGGAGATCGCAGGCATGGAGAGCGGGAAATGGTCCAAAATGTCTGATGCCGATAAAGATAAACTGCTTTACAAGTTTGACAAACCGAATCCTGAAAAGCAGATCACTCAGGAAATGCGCCAGGTGGAATTTGACAACTACCAAACCACCGACGATCATGGAATGCACCTCACAGGCATTGCAAAAGACCAGAATGGAACCAAATACTACCTGATAAAGAATTCCTGGGGTCTCGACGGAAGTCCCTATAAAGGCTATTTCTATGCCTCCGAAGCGTATGTACGTTTAAAGACGATGGACATCATGGTCCATAAAAATTCGATCCCGAAAGAGATCCGGAAAAAATTGGGGATTAATTGATCTGTCCTTACAGCTTATTTGCCCATGAGCCATTGACGGTAACAAAAGGTACTGATTGCGGTCCACCAGGGATGCTCCAAGCCCGAGAAGATGCGATGTTTCTACCTGACAATCAATGAATTTGAAACCGTAATGCCGGCATCGCTCCACCAATGCGTGGAATGCAACTTTCGAAGTGTTTTTCATCGAGTAGAACATGCTTTCTCCAAAGAATGCAGCACCCAATGATACGCCATACAACCCACCAACAAGTTCATCCCGGTAAAATACTTCCACAGAGTGAGCATATCCCCTGTGATGCAAGGTGGTATAAGCGTCAATGAAGTCCTGGCTGATCCAGGTGCCATCCTGGCCTTGTCTTGGAGCAGCAGCGCAGGCATGAATGACCTGGGTAAAAGCAGTGTCGAACTTTACTGCAAATTGATTCCTTTTTATAATCCTGTTTAAGGAGTCAGAAACTTTAAACTGTTCTGGGAACAGGATCATACGCGGATCTGGAGAATACCAGAAGATATCTTCATGGTCCTTGAACCACGGAAATATTCCATGGGCATAAGCTTGTAACACTCTTTCAGCCGACAAATCACCCCCGATTGCCACCAATCCGTCAGGTTCAGCCTTATCCACGGGCGGGAAAAAAGGTTCTTCCGGTAAAAGATACACAGTCATAACCTGGAAAATCTAAGGTGGCTTGACATTTGGAAATTTATTGTGCCTCCTTTAAAGCGGCGAGCAGTTTCCCGCAAGCCAGTTCAATCTCATCCCCCGTGATTGTCAGGGGAGGAGCAATGCGAAAGGTCGCTGGTTTAAAAAGGTACCAGTCGATGATCAGACCTTGTTTTAAGGCTGCCTCCATAAAAACACCTCTTTTAGACCAATCCTTCTGATTTCTCCTATGGCAGGATGACCGGAAAGTAGCTGCTCGAACATTTTTCCCTTCTCTTCCGCCAAAGGAATGAGCCCTTCGGATAGCAATACATTAAGTCCTGCCAGCGCTGCAGCACAGCTTACCGGGTGACCGCCAAAGGTAGTTATGTGCCCCAACTCCGGGTTAAATGCCAGGGAGTCCATCATCATTTTTGGCGCAATAAATGCTCCCAGCGGCATCCCGGCTCCCAGCGCTTTTGCCAGCACAAGGATATCAGGAACGAAATCATAATGCTCAAAACTGAACAACTTACCAGTCCTGCCCGGACGCCATCACGCGCACATCGCTTTTTCAACTGGTGAATAAAATATTCTTCCACAGGGATGATACCTGCTTCTGCCTGAACCATTTCTATGACAACACATGCAGTCCGTTTTGAAATCTTTTCAAGATGACAGTAGTTGTTGAATTCCACCAGTCTGACATCAGGAAGCAGTGGCCGGAAGGCGTTTTTCAGGGTCTCATTTCCCAGGATGCTCAAGCTTCCATGGGTACTTCCATGGTAGGAGTCAATGAATGAAATGATTTCAGTGCGGCCGGTATATCTTTTGGCGAGTTTCAAAGCGCCTTCAATGGCTTCACTGCCAGAATTGACATAGTAAACGGAATCAAGTTTTTCTGGCAAAAGAGCTGTCAGATATTCTGCTAAACGGACTTGTGGTGACTGGATAAACTCGCCATATACATTCAGATGAAGGTACTTGTCCAACTGATTGCGGATTGCTTCCAGAACCTTTGGATGCCGATGCCCAGTATTGCTTACTGCTATACCCGACACAAGATCGATGTACCTCTCACCGGAAGATGCGTACATAAAGATGCCCTCGGCCTTGTCAATTTCCAGGCCCATGGGGTAAAATGAGGGCAATCCCAAATGTCGGTAAAATAATTCACGTTCTGTCATTACTCAGTTTAAAACTACGAATATACTAAAATGGTTTTTAAGTGTAAATGTATTAACTTCGCTATTTTACCATTTCGCTAAGTTCCATATGAAAGATAAAGTAGTCATTATCACCGGCGCCTCATCCGGAATCGGAAAAGCGCTGGCTTTTGAATTCGCCCGGCTGGGAGCAAAAGTTGTTGTGGCATCCCGCTCCGGGGTTTCTGATCCTGAATTATTCAAGTTATCTTCTGAAATTCTTGATATCCCAACAGATGTTACCATAGAATCCGACTGCAAATTGCTGATTCAGAAGGCGGTCAAAAAATTTGGTCGCATTGATATTCTGGTCAACAATGCCGGGATTTCCATGCGGGCGCTATTCAGCGAAGTAAGTCTGGATGTCATCCGCCAACTCATGGATACCAATTTCTGGGGGACTGTTTATTGCACCAAATTCGCGCTGCCATACCTTCTCGAATCGAAAGGTTCGCTGGTCGGAGTATCCTCCATCGCAGGATACAAAGGGCTTCCCGGACGGACTGGTTACTCTGCCTCCAAATTTGCCATGCAGGGTTTTCTCGAAGTGGTTCGTATCGAGAACATGAAAAAGGGGCTGCATGTACTCATCGCCTGTCCGGGGTTTACCGCCTCGAACATCCGGAATGTAGCACTTTCAAAGGATGGCAGTGCCCAGGGCGAAACCCCGCTCGACGAAAGCAAACTGATGACAGCACAGCAAGTGGCAGTCGAGATTATCCTTGCCATTAAAAACAGAAAGGAACGCCTCATCCTCACGACCATGGGGAAAATAACCGTTCTGCTGAATAAATTCTTCCCGAAATTCATGGATAAAATGGTGTTTAACCATATGGCGAAGGAGCCGAATTCACCTTTTAAATAAAAGCGGCCTCCGTTCTATAAACTTCCTGTAAGCTTCCTATAAGCTTCCTGTTACGACCTGGGATGATACTGTATTATGGTACTCCTCAGATAATCCTTGTCCAGGTGAGTGTAAATCTCTGTTGTGGTGATCGATTCATGTCCCAGCATCTCCTGAACAGCGCGGAGGTCGGCACCACCTTCAACCAGATGGGTCGCGAATGAATGGCGAAAGGTGTGTGGACTGATCCTTTTTTTGATCCCTGCCAGAACGGCCAGCTTCTTAATAATGGTGAATATCATCACTCTCGACAATCCCGCACCCCGCCGGTTCAGGAATAGAATATCTTCATGACCTTTTCTAACCTGAAGATGCGGTCGCTGGTCTGATAAATAAAACTGGATCTCTTTCCGAGCAACGCTGCCAATCGGGATGAGCCGCTCCTTGTCACCCTTGCCGGTCACTTTGATAAACCCATCCTTGAAAAAGAGGTTCGAAATCTTGAGGTTAATCAGTTCAGAAACCCGAAGCCCGCAACCATAAAGGGTTTCAAGCATAGCTTTGTTTCTTTTTCCTTCCGGTTTACTGAGATCAAGTTTTCCGATCAGCTGATCAATTTCAAGCAAATTGAGCGTGACAGGCAGTTTTAGGCCGATTCTTGGTGAATCAAGTAACTCAGTCGGATCGCTCTCAACCATGTTTTCCAATAGAAGATAGCGGTAAAATGAACGTAACCCAGAGATAACCCTCGCTTGCGTGCGGGCAGTCATGCCCAGCTCAGTAATCCATTGAAGAAATAACTGAAGATGATGAAGTTCCACCTTTTCCGGGCCCAGCGATAAATTCTGCAATTCAAGAAATTGGGTTATCTTTGCCACATCATGCAGATAAGCCTCTACCGAGTGCTTTGAAAGTGATTTTTCAAGCTGAAGGTACGCTTTAAAACCATTGAGGTAAGAAGTCCAGGTACTCAAGTCTCGGTGTTTGGTTTAAGCAGTGATTAATTTTGAGTTAAAGATAGGAAATATCCTCAATAAAAAGAAAAATCGTTTTCACGTTAAATAATTTTTGTTTTTTCAGGGAAATGGTTTAATTTTGCAGTCCCGAAAAATAAAGAAGTCAGAAGATGGCAAAAAAGAGCAAAGACCAACGGATTCAGGTGATTTTAGAATGTACGGAACAAAAGACCAGCGGCATTCCCGGTATTTCAAGATACATTACCACCAAAAATAAGAAGAATACTCCTGAGCGGATTGAACTGAAAAAGTACAATTCCTATTTGAAAAAAATTACGGTTCATAAAGAAATTAAATAACTTACGATATGGCAAAGAAAGTAGTTGCTTCGTTTAAAGCTACCTCCGGAAAAGATTTTACAAAAGTCATCCGCATGGTAAAGTCCCAGAAATCAGGAGCTTTTGTTTTCAAGGAAACAATTGTTGCCAATGAAATGCTGAAAGATTTTTTAGCAAACAAAGAAAACTAA
>JAPLDG010000318.1 GCA_026391845.1 Bacteroidota bacterium
AATAGAGGAGCGACTTCCATCCCATCCTTCCAACCTGTTTTAAATTTGCATGGCCGGCTATCCCGGTTACCAATGTGGCAAAAATCCGGGGAGCAATGATGGTCTTGACAAGATGAATAAAAATCTGGCTGACAATGTTCAGCTCTTTGGCCACAAAAGGCATATCGTACCCAAACTCAACACCCATGAGCATGCTCATGAAAATCCAGGTGGTAAGTTTCTTTTTTTTAATGGCAAACAGGAAATAACACACCAGTGGAATCCAGCGGATAACGAGCAGAAACCATTCCGGCATCTGAAATCCAAGGTAATGGTTGGCCAGGTGAAGGACCGTTGCAAGGGTCAGTGAAAGGAAAAATGCTGCCAGAATGTGTTTTGAAATATTTTTCATGGAATAAACGGGAGTTCTTTGTTCATATTCAACAAATATAAAGAACAAACCCATTTACTCCATGAAAAATATAATGCCTGGCAGGGTTTAGAATTTAACAAGCTTAATTGTCTCTGCCTTTCCCTGCGCATATACCCTGACGAAATAGAGTCCTGACGGGGCCTCTGAAAGGGAGAACTCCTGGAGCTTTCGTCCGGTTATCTCTTTCGCCAGGATTTTTTCACCTTTCATCCCATAAATTTCGACTCTGACTTTTTCCGCAGGATCTATTCCTGTTAATTCCAGCATGAACATTCCGGTTGTAGGATTGGGAAATATTTTAATAAATGAAGGATACTTCTGCTCCATCTGAACCTCCTTTTCTCCCGAAATTACTTCGGCCATGGCAGGAGGAGCACCGCAGTAGGGACCACCGGCCGCGATATACCCATGCATATAACTCCCTGAATGTACAAATGTTCCAGGATAATACAGGATGTGCTGACCGGCAACCATGGTTGCACTCCCACCGGATTGTAACTCGAAGGAAGTTCCGCCTCCTGCAACCACTATGGTCTGGGTAGCCTGAAAGCAGGAGGAGGCCCCATTGGGAACAGTTATGTTTTGAATCGTGGTTAAATAAGGAACTCCTGTAATCTGCACGTCATCAATGCAAACACCGTAACCAAATTTTGCATTGCCTTCAAAGGCAATGTAATAATCTCCTGATGCGTCAGGCAGGGAAAGGGTCTCCTCAGTCCACGCGGTGATATTGTTGGAATAGTTTGCAAGCAATATCCAGGATCCTGAATAAGAAGTTCTGTAATATACCGATAACTGGTCCTGATCAGGGAACCCGATCGCCTGCGTATGCCAGAACTTCAATTGCGGGTTCGACAGCAAAGCAAGATTGAACGGCGGAGAGATCAGGCGGGTTTTATTATCGGCAGGCGTTTGGTCCTTCAGGCAGGCGTTATAGGTTCCTCCGTGGGCTGAAACAAGATTGTTGTAGCCATCTCCGGTAATAAATACCCAGTTGACCCCTGAACCGGCCACCTGTTCCTGCGACCAGCAGGACGGAATGAGTCCGGAGTTCTCAAATCCTTCATTCCACGGAAATGAACTGACTGCATCACACGGGGTTTGAAACGAAATATCGGAACCGTAAGCAGTACCATTCGCATTCACCGCATATGCTCTGATATGATATGGGGTGGAGGGAGATAACCCGGTGATGGAACTGGTAAACACACCCATTCCAGAACCATCGGTTGAATGATTTCCGGTAGTGGTAGGATTTATCGAGGCCCCCCAGCAAACACCCCTGGCAGTGACGGCAAGACCTCCGTCGGAGGTAATATTACCACCGGATGTGGCGACATTTGCGGTTACGGATGATACCGGAGTTGTACTGAGAATTGGAACACCGGTGATCATGACATCATCAATGTACCAATAATCATAATTATAGAGGTCTCCCGTGATGGCAAATGCAAGATAGGTTGTGGCATTGTTGAGGTTGTTGCTAACGGTCGTGTTTACAAGCACTGCAGATATATTTTCACTTGATGTTAAAGCAGACCAGGCTTCATCCGTCCAGTTAATCCCATCGGAAGACGATTGGACGCTGAGGGTCAAACCACCAATACTATAGGAGTCGAGCATGTGACGGAATGATAACGACAAATGGGTGTTTCCGCTGGTATTCAAGGGTGGTAAAACCAGCCTTGTCGTTCCAGGAAAGGGGTTGATCTGATATGCTGATCTCATCTCATTTTCGGTTCCTCCTGCATTTGCAGACGGCGAAACAGACCATTGGGAATTCCCCCCCGCACTGATCTGCTGTGTCCAACAGGAGGGAAATGATGCGCTGCTGAAACTCTCGGTAAAAGGCAGGAGGGCTGAGCTGCAATAAGTTGTAAACGTGATATCCGGGCCATAATAGGCGCCATTGGAATTGACCGCGTAGGCCCTGATGTGATAGGTTGTATTGGATAACAACCCCGTAATCGGGCTGATAAAAAATCCCGAGCCTGTTCCGTTGGCAGTATGGCTGCCGGAAACGTCAGGGTTTAATGAGGTTCCATAACATACGCCACGGGCAGTAACCGTTAATCCGCCATCCAGTAGTATTTCCCCTCCGGAAGTAGCACCTGTCTGGGTAATAGCAGATGCTGCAGTTGTTGTGATGGCCGTATTTACCGGAATGACAATCATGTCCAGACCGTTGGTTGTTCCATAATAGTTCTCGGCAACAAGCCTGTAGTGGTAGGGCACGCCGGTGGGAAGACCGGTAAGGCCGGCGCTGATACTCAGGTTGGAAGGTACTGAGCCGGCAGAAGCAGCCGGGGTCTGATTTCCATATGCTGTGGTCGTACCGTGCTGAAAATAGTAGGTTGTGGACAGCCCGTTCGGATTAATAATCCCATTCATAGTTGCGGTTGCAGACGTTACCGACGAAGCCTGAAGCGTTGTCACGGAAGGGGTGTTGTCGAATAAAAAGGAGGCGATTCTTGTTTTCCAGGTTACATTGCCGGTCACCTGAACATATTCTGTTGTAAACCAAAAAGTTCTGTCATCTGTCGGATCAACCGACATCATGCTGTAATCTCCCCAGCGAGCCGCAGATCCTGTTTGACTTCCGGAACCATCAATGATTGTTTGCTCGGCTATGGTCATTTGGCCCAAAGGATCATTTGCATGACGTCCTGTATAACGAATGGAAGGAAAAACTGTCGTACTGTTGGATACAGAATATCCCAGGGCAATGTCGCCCATGAGGTTCATAGCAGCACTTCCGACCCACCGATGGTTTGCGTCGGGGGCATAAGTTCCCTGCTGGTAAATGCTCCATCCGCTTCCGCTGTTGCGTAATTCATACCACCTGACCCCTGCATGGCCTGATCCGTCAACATCAACGGTGTGGTTGGTAACCATGCTGCGATGCGTTCCGAAATTACGGTACTGCAAACGATACATCAGGCGGTCTGCCAAGGACTCGAGTTTAATGCTTGTTCCGGGCTGGGGAATGCATCTGTCACGCACTGCTGTGCAAAGGTCTGCATCAAATGGTGAGGTGACCAGGCTGGATACTTCTGCAAAGGTAGAATTTGCCGGAGTAGTCCAATCAACATGAAACTCCCATATTTTCAGGACATCATCTGTAGGAGATGACCAATCATTAAAGTAAGAAAAATAGTTTGGCTCATTGGCCTGAGGAGGGTTGGCTCCGTCCCAGTCAGAGGGCAACATGCTGTGCGGATCACTTGCAGTACCGAGGTCAAAACGGACGATTGCAGCTGTCGGGTCGCCTGCAAGCATTTTGGTTCTTTCCAGTGCACAGGCTCCTACCCCGGCCCAGGTCCAGTTCGGGCCATTCGTAAACTGGTTAAACGCGAGGTAATAACCATCGTTCCAAATCCCGAATTTCGGGTAATCAGGCAGTTTGGTTCCGAAATTGAATACATACCGGTACCAGACTCCTGTCGGGTCAGATGTCGCTGAAATAGCGACCAGTTCGGCCATTTGTGTATAATTCGGAATAGAAAACTGTGTGATGATCCAGCGATCTGCAGCCTGATCATATAACACAACCGGGTCGCCGCTGTTGGTTCCGTTCCACGGAGCAGGGATTCCCGCCCAGATGGTGCTTAATGATGAAGGCCCCATCAGGATAGTGCCGGTTTTTGTATATATAGCAAAATTCAAATTCACCACCTGAATATATTTGTCTGTACTTACATCCCCCTGGGTATCGGGAGGGTAAACATTGCTCAGGTTTGTAATTCCATCAAAATTCTGATGTGGGGCAGCATTTTTCGGCAAATAGGTACCATCCTGCTTTTGCCATACCTCATCTTCCGCTAACGGAAAATTATTGGATTTCAGGTTGCCGAACTCTTTGCGGCCAATTTTATTTTGAATTTCATCCGATCCATCGTCACTTTTTTCTGCAGCTACCATGCGCATCTGAAGCAGAGGTGGTGTTACATCAAAATAAACCGCACTGTTAACCTTTGGAATTAAAATATCGGCTTGTCCGTAACTATAACGAAACATTGCGGTTACAAGAATAAAAAAAAGTAAATATCTTTTCATAGGGCTTTTAATTTATATTTATTTAGACTCAACAAAGATAATATATTAATAAGCCCTTGTTAAGAAAAAATTATTTTCAATTAAAACCCGGATTTTCGTGCTTTAAAAAATGAGGCAAACCGGTATTCTGGAGGTTAAGCGAGACCGATACAATACTCCCGGACACATAACAAAAACAGCAGTGTGGATTACACTGCTGTTTTAAGTAGGTGGAAAAGCCTTGATTAATTGCTGACAGCTATCTTTTAATGATTCTTGCTATTCCGGAGTTCTTATCCGAAATGACCTTTACCAGATAGATGCCACAAGGTTTGCCCGACAGAGACAGGTTATATTTACCTCCCCCTCTGAAATCAGTTGACAATACCTTTTCACCGGTCATACTGTAAATCTCGACCTGGATATTTTCAAGAATATCAAATCCATTCAATTCGAGTACAAAGACTCCATCGGTAGGATTCGGATAAACTTTGATAAATGGCTGAATCAGACTGATTGCAGGCGTATCCTCCCCTTCGGTCACAGATGGTACGGAAGGAGCCTTGCTGCCGCAGTAAAGTCCGTTTGTCGTGATATAGCCTCGCATGTACCCTCCCGGTTTTACAACCGTACCGGCAAGATAACTGATCTTCTGACCGGCTATCATGGTTGCGCGTCCGCCAATCTGTACGGTAAACGTAGTACCGCCGCCGGCAACCGTAATTGTCTGGCTCGCCCCAAAACATTGTGTATCGGTGATGTTGAGATTCTGAAGTACAACAACCGCCGGAACACTGGTAACCGACATGGTTACAGAATTCGAGGTGACAGTATTATTGATGGCACAGGCTGCATTTGAAATAAGGGAACAGGAAATCACATCTCCGTTTGCAGGTGCATAAGCATAAGTGACGGAAGTTGCTGCCGCAACGTTCGCTCCGTTCACTTTCCACTGGTATGAAGGTGACGACCCGCCATTTACAGGTGATGCCGTGAAAGTTACCACAGTGCCAAGTACAACCGGGTTGGCTGAAGCGGTGATTGTTATACCAACTGTCAGCAATGGGTTCACCGTCATGGCGACCGTGTTGGATGTAGCCGGGTTACCTGTCGCACAGGTTGCATTGGAGGTGAGTACACATGCTATCGTATTGCCATTGGCAGGGATAAACGAATAGGATGAATTCGGTGGAATTGCCACGGTTGTCCCATTGAGTTTCCATTGATAGATCGGATTTGATCCGCCATTGCGTACCGGCACAAACCGGATTCGCTGATGCGGCAATGGATGCGCTCACCGGCAAGATTGGGTTGACAGTCATATTAACAGTATTGGATATGGCTGGATTTCCGGTTGTACATGCTTCACTGGAGATCAGAGCACAGGAGATCGCATCAGTATTCGCAGGGCTGTAAGCATACGCGGCATTAGTGGCGCCAATGATATCGGCCGAATTCAATTTCCACTGATACGCCGGTGATGTTCCTCCGTTAACCGGAGTGGCTGTGTAGGTAACGATGATGCCGGCACAGACAGGATTGGCTGATGCAGAGACAGATATACTTACCGGCATCACCGGATTCACCGTCATGGTAATGATATTGGATGAAACCGGACTTGCCGATGAACATGTTGCATTTGACACCAGAACACAGGCGATGGTGTTGCCATTCGCAGGGATAAACGCATAGTATGGATTCGTTGCACCTGATACGTTTCCTCCATTCAATTTCCACTGATATGCCGGGGTGGTTCCGCCATTGACCGGTGTCGCGATGAAAGTCACCGAGGTTCCGGCACAAACGGGGTTGGATGATGCAGCAATTGATACGCCTGCCGGCAGTATTGCGTTCACCGTCATGGCAATCGTATTGGAAGTGGCAGGGTTTCCGGAGGTACAGGTGGCATTGGAGGTCACTACGCAGGAAATCGTATTTCCGTCGGCAGGGATAAACGAATAGGTTGAACCTGATGATTGAGAGACATTTATTCCATTGACTTTCCATTGATAGATCGGGGTTGTTCCGCCATTGACGACAGTTGCCGTATAGGTTACAGTATTCCCTGCACAAACCGGATTGGCTGATGCTGTTATTGACACGCTTACAGGCAACAACGCATCAACAGACATGGTTATCGTATTGGAAGTGGCAGGATTTCCGGTTGTACAGGTTGCGGTGGAAGTCAGCAAGCATGAGATCGTATTTCCATTGACCGGTACGAATGCATAGGTGGAATTAGTTGCCCCGGAAACGGCTGCTCCGTTAACTTTCCACTGGTAGCCGGGATTTGTTCCACCATTGACTGGAGTGGCGGTGAAGATGACTGTAGTTCCGGCGCATACCGAAGCAGCAGATGCTGCAATGGAGACGCTCACAGGCAATAACGGATTCACTGTCATGGTCACGGTATTGGACGTTGCAGGATTTCCGGTCGCACACGACGAACTGGAAGTAACTACACAGGCGACCGTATTTCCATTTGACGGTACAAACCCATAGTAGGAATTGGTAGCACCTGAAACAGCTGTTCCATTGACTTTCCACTGATATGCAGGGCTTGTTCCTCCATTGACCGGGGTAGCCGTGAATATGACCGAATTGCCTGCACATGCCGGATTGGCTGAGGCAGCAATAGAAACGCTCACCGGTAATAATGGGTTCACTGTCATGGTTATTGTATTGGATGTTGCCGGATTTCCACTTGTGCAGGTTGCACTGGAAGTCATATCACAGGTGATGGTATTTCCGTTGGAAGGGATAAATGAATAGGAAGGACTGGATGGCTGTCCAACGTTTATTCCATTTATTTTCCATTGATATATCGGGGTAGTTCCACCATTGACCGGCGTTGCTGTAAAAGTAACGAGCGTTCCGGTACATGCCGGGTTGGTGGATGCAGCAATCGATACACCAACCGGTAACAATGCGTTCACTGTCATGGTCACTGTATTGGATGTGGCAGGATTTCCGGAGGCACACGTTTCATTGGAGGTCAGAACACAGGATATCGTATTGCCGTTGACAGGGGTAAATTCATAATAGGAATTGGTAGCCCCTGAAACGGCTGTTCCGTTTACTTTCCATTGATATGCCGGATTTGAACCACCGTTGACCGGAGTGGCAGTATAAGTGACAGATGTACCCGCGCAGACAGGGTTCGCCAGTGCAGCAACGGATACGCTAACCGGGAGCAATGGATTTACAACCATGGCCACGGCATTGGAAGTTGCAGGATTTCCGGAGGTACACGTCGCATTGGAAGTGAGAACACATGTTATAACATCATTATTTACAGGGATATACTGATAGGTCCCGCTCGTAGCTCCTGTTATATTGGTTGCGTTAACTTTCCATTGATATCCCGGATTTGTTCCGCCATTGACAGGTATTGCCGTATATAATACGCTGGCACCGGCACAAACAGGATTGGATGAAGCAGCAATTGTTACACTCACGGGGAGCAGCATGTTCACCGTCATGGTCACCGTATTTGATGTCGCAGGATTCCCTGTTTTACAGGTTGCACTGGATGTCAGAACACAGGAGATCATATTGCCATTGGCAGGAACAAATGTATAGGAGACATTTGTTGCTCCTGTAACAGCTGATCCATTCACTTTCCATTGATATGCAGGGGTTGTGCCACCATTCACCGGACTGGCCGTAAATGTGACGGAAGTGCCTGCACACACCGGGTTGGCTGATGCCGCAATAGTTACACTCACCGGCAGTATCGGGTTCACTGTCATGGTTACCGTATTGGATGTGGCAGGATTCCCTGTTGTACAGGTTGCATTCGATGTAATCACACATGTGATCGTGTTGCCATTGGCAGGAACATATGAATAGGAAGCGCTGGATGTTTGTGAAACATTGGTTCCATTGACTTTCCACTGATAGATAGGGGAAGTTCCTCCATTGACTGGGGTAGCAGTATATGTTACCAGGGTGCCGGCACAAACCGGGTTGGCAGAAGCAGCAATGGTTAAGCTCACCGGGAGCAACGGATACACTGTCATGGTAATTGTATTCGACGTGGCAGGATTTCCGCTTGTGCAGGTTTCGCTGGAAGTAACCGTACATGTTATCGTATTGCCATTGGCAGGAACATATGAATAGTAGGAATTGGTGGCACCCGAAACCGGCGTACCGTTAACTTTCCACTGGTAAAGCGGTGTGGTTCCTCCATTAACAGCAGCAGCGGTAAAGAAAACGCCTGATCCAGCGCAAACAGGGTTTGCAGAGGCAGCTATGGTAATACTAACAGGCAATAACGGGTTTACGGTCATGGTAACTGCATTCGAAGTGGCAGGGCTTCCGGTGATACAGGTTGCATTGGAAGTCATGATGCAGGTGATTGCATCGTTGTTTGAAGGGCTGTAAGAGTAAGATGAACCGGTGGCTCCTGAAACAGCTGCTGCATTCACTTTCCATTGATATGTCGGTGTTGAGCCGCCGTTCACAGGAGAAGCTGTAAAAGTAACCGACGTTCCGGCGCAGACCGGGTTGGCTGATGCAGCAATGGAAACACTCACCGGAAGAATCGGATTCACCGTCATTGTCACCGCATTTGATGTAGCCGGGTTTCCTGATGTACAGGTTGCGTTGGATGTCAGAACACAGGTAACCGTATTTCCATGGGCAGGGACAAAGGTATAGCTGGAAGCTGATGGCAACGATACATTTATTCCGTTGACTTTCCATTGATAGATCGGATTTGTTCCGCCATTGACCTGGGAAGCTGTATATGTCACCGACGTGCCGGCACAAACCGGATTGGCTGAAGCTGCAATAGACAAGCTTACCGGCAGGATTGGATATACCGTCATGGTAATTGCATTTGATGTGGCAGTATTTCCGGTAGTACAGGTTTCGCTGGAAGTAAGGAGGCAGGTGATTACATTGCCATTTGTAGGGGTAAGGGTATAAGAGCCATTGGTTGCCCCTGAAACAGATGCACCGTTTACCTTCCACTGATACAGAGGTGATGTTCCTCCATTAACCGGAGATGCAGTGTAAGTTACCGAAGAACCGGCACAAACAGAATTGGCGGAGGCCGCAATCGAGATGCTGACAGGCAGCAACGGATTTACCGTCATGGTATGGGTGTTGGAAGTTGCGGAATTTCCGGTTGTGCAGGTTTCACTGGAAATTAGCACACATGTAATCGTATTGCCGTTCACCGGAACAAAGGTGTAGGTTGCATTGGTAGCACCGGATACATTGACCGTATTCACCTTCCATTGATAAGCCGGGGAGGTGCCGCCATTGGTTGGTGTAGCATTAAAGGTAACTGATGTTCCCGCACAAACCGGATTGGCCGATGCACCAATTGATACGCTTACCGGTAACAACGGGTTCACCGTCATGGTCACGGTATTGGATGTTGCCGGGTTTCCGGATGTACAGGTTGCATTCGATGTAACAACACAGGTAATCGCATTGCCATTGACAGGAACGAATGTATAGGCAGAGCCGGTTGCACCTGAAACAGAGGTTCCATTGATTTTCCATTGGTAGATCGGCGTTGTTCCTCCATTGACCGGAGTAGCTGTAAATGTAACAGCGGTACCGGCACAAACCGGGTTGGCTGATGCTGCAATGGTTAAACTTACCGGTTGCAGTGGGTTCACCATCATGGTTATGATGTTGGATGTTGCCGGGTTCCCTGTGGTACAGGTGGCGTTGGAAGTAACAACACAACTGATAGCATCGCTGCTTGCAGGGTTATAAGTATAAACTGCATTGGTTGCACCCGTTACATTGGTGGCATTGACTTTCCACTGGTATGCTGGAGTCGTTCCGCCATTAACCGGGGTTGCGGTATATGTAACTGCCGTGCCAGAACACACTGGGTTTGCTGATGCAACAATCGATAAACTCACTGGCAGCAGTGGATTCACTATCATGGTCACCGTGTTGGAAGTTGCAGGAGTTCCGGTAGCACAAGTGGCATTGGAAGTGAGAACACAGGTGATGGCATTGCCATTTGCAGGAGCAAACGTATAGGAGGAGCCGGTTGCACCTGTAACTGATGTTCCGTTGATTTTCCATTGATATGCAGGGGCAGCTCCACCGTTCACAATCGCGGATGTGAAGGTAACCATAGTGCCTGCACATATCGAATTGGCTGATGCTGAAATCGTCAAACTCACTGGAAGCAGTGGGTTAACCGTCATGGTCACAATGTTGGATGCTGCCGGGTTCCCGGTGATACATGTTGCATTGGAAGTAACAACACAATTAACTGTATTTCCGTTTGCCGGGATAAATGAATAAACCGCATTGGTTGCTCCGGAAACATTCGTTGAATTCACCTTCCATTGATAGGTTGGGTTGGTTCCTCCATTGGTCGGAGTAGCGGTGAAGTAAACAGAGGTTCCTGCGCATACCGGATTGGCTGATGCAGCAATCGACAGACTTACCGGCAACACCGGGTTTACTGTCATGGTTACAGTGTTGGAAGTGGCAGGAGTTCCCGTGGCACAGGTTGCGTTGGATGTAAGAACGCAGGTGATGGCATTGCCTGTTGCAGGGGCAAATGTATAGGAAGAGCCGGTTGCACCTGTAACAGATGCTCCATTGACTTTCCATTGGTAAGCAGGGGAAGATCCGCCATTAACAATCGCGGAAGTGAAGGTAACAGAAGTTCCCGCACATACCGGGTTGGCTGATGCCGCAATGGTTAAACTTACAGGAAGCAGCGGGTTAACCGTCATGGTTACTGTGTTGGATGTGGCAGGGGTTCCCGTGGCACAGGTTGCGTTG
>JAPLDG010000342.1 GCA_026391845.1 Bacteroidota bacterium
ATTTTTACGGAACAACCGAGTTGACAGGGTTTTTCCAGGGAAATAACAAACGGTTATTGCTCAGTCAGACGCTTGGTGCAAAAATCACCCCCTGGATGTGGGGCGAAGGAAATATTTACTACGGCGATTATACCAATGCCAATATTTTCAATGGTTCGATCGTTTATAACAACAGCGACCTGATCGATTACCGCGTTGGCGCCTCGTTGATTTTTATCGCGGGAAAACACATTCAGCTATCGCTGATTTACCAGTATTTCCGAAAGGAGAGTCAGCAGTATTATTATATAAAAACGGCAGATCCGGATACACACAAAATCAATGAAAATCAGCAAATAAAGAATAATCCCTACAATACAAATTCAATAATCGGAGGAATCACATGGAAATTTTGAAAAAAATGCAAGATGCAAAGTGCAACATGCAAAACGTTCGGCTGCATCACAGCCTTACTATCATACTTCTTTTATTTTGTTCACTGAATCTCTTCAGCCAAACCAACTATACCGACCTCAGAACGGCATTTACCCGGAGCCAGGAATATGAAGGAAGGGGAAATTTCGCCGATGCCATCTCGGTAATTAAGGCGGTTTACCAGGAGGATTCCTATGAAATCAACCTCCGCCTGGGATGGGTTACCTACCTCAGCGGATCTTTTACCGAATCGGCTGCATACTACCAAAAGGCCATCAAACTGAAACCCTATGCCCTTGAACCAAAATTCGGATTTGTTTACCCGGCTTCAGCCCTGGTAAACTGGGACCAGGTGATCAGCCAGTACAATGATATTCTTGCTATCGATCCGCAGAATACGCTCGCCAACTATCGTCTGGGCTCAATTTATTACGGCAGAAAAGATTATGCCAGGGCTGAAAAATACCTTGAAAAGGTGATCAATCTTTATCCGTTTGATTACGACAGCATGCTGCTCTATGCCTGGACCAGCCTGAAACTCGGAAAATTACGCGAAGCACAGGTGATGTTCAATAAAGTTTTGCTGAACAAGCCAACGGACACTTCCGCGCTGGAGGGGCTTTCGCTTATAAAATAGTGAAAAGGTGAATCCATGAGAGCTACTTCCACCTTGATTTTTTCCTGGTCAAACGAAATTTCCTGGACCATCAGTGTCCTGAACCCATATTCGATATAAACGTCTGCAGCATCGTTGTAACCTATAAGTGTTGTGACGTCATACGTGTTTGCAATGCCTGCGGTGGCATTGGGAAAATCAGCCGAAGTGAGCGGCACAATGGGCTGAGCCAGTAAAAGTGCAGGTGTCAGCATGAATAAACAAAGCAAGGTTCGCATAAGAAGATCAACATTTAGATAAAAACACAGGAGTTTGCTTAAGCAAAAATAACCATGTTTCTTTCACCCTGCAAAAAAAGCTTACCTGTCACCAAAATTGTTTAACCAATGTTGCCTTATCTTTGCCGGCTAATTGAATTGTATTTATGGCAACAACATATATCTCTGATGAAATTTATCATGGTTTTCGCCTGGTTGAACAGCGTTTTATCAAGGAGCTGAATGCCGACTGCCTGCATTTCGAACATGAAAAAAGTGGAGCCCGGCTGCTGAAAATCATATCCGACGACACAAACAAAACAAAACATTCAGCATCGGTTTTAAAACTTTTCCCGAGTCGGACAACGGAGCGCCGCACATCATGGAACACTCCGTGCTCAACGGCTCCAGGAGTTTCCCGGTAAAAAGTCCGTTCGACGTACTGCTCAAAGGCTCTTTAAGCACCTTCCTCAACGCATTTACATCCAAGGATTACACCATGTATCCGGTGGCAAGCATGAACGACAAGGATTATTTCAACCTCATGCATGTTTACCTCGATGCGGTGTTCAACCCGTTGATCTATGATGATCCACGCATTCTCAAACAAGAGGGCTGGCATTATGAACTGACCGGCAAAGATGAACCACTGAACTACACCGGCGTGGTTTACAACGAGATGAAAGGCTCATTTTCAAACCCGCAGCGCGAACTCTGGTACCAGGTCTTCAAACACCTGTTTCCCGGCAATGCCTATGGATACGAGTCGGGAGGCACGCCTGAAGCAATACCCACCCTGACCTATGAAGACTTTATCGCGTTTCATCAAAAATACTACCATCCCGAAAACAGCTATATTTTTCTATACGGCAATGCCGACCTCGATAAGGAGTTGTCATTCATTGATTCAGCCTATCTTTCCAGGTTTACCAAAACAGGTAACCTGATTACCATTGAAGACCAGCCACCCTTTCCGGGCATGAAGGAAATTACCTCGTTTTACCCCGTGATGGAAGAATCGGCCATTGCGAACCAAACCTTTCTAACCTATAATTTTGTAGCAGGCCATAACACAGATCTGGCGCTCACCCTGGCCCTTGACATCTTATGCGAAGTGTTGGTAAATCAGGAATCTGCTCCGGTCCGCCTGGCGCTGCTTGAAGCCGGGATCGGGCAGGATGTTTCCGCTTCATCCTCCAATTTCAAGCAACATGCCGTGCAAATTGCGGCCATCAATGCCAACCCCGGGGATAAACAAAAATTTCTGGAGATTGTGACGGCAACATTGAGAAAATCTGCTGCCGACGGGCTCAATAAAGAGGAGATTGAAGGGGTGATCAACCGCATCGAATTCCGCCTGCGCGAAGGTGATGATGCCCATAAAGGCCTCACCTACCTCAACATGGCCTTACCGGGCTGGTTCTTTTCAAATGACCCGCTCACCGGACTGGAATATGATATTCCGCTCACGGAGGTAAAGAGAGCGCTGACAACCGACTACCTCGAAACAATCATTCTCAAATACTTCCTGGATAATCCGCATACATTGCTGTTGACCCTGGAGCCATCCGCCACGCTGGAGAAAGAACGAAATACCCTGCTTGAGGAAGAACTTGCTGCCCGCAAATCATCGCTGAATGAAGATGCCATCACGACCCTCATCAGTGAAACTAAGGAGCTTATGGCATACCAGCAACGTGAAGACTCAGCAGAGGCCCTCGCAACAATTCCCATGCTCGAAATCACCGACATCGATGCAAAGGCTGTTTTTCATGAGGCTAATCAGCAAAACATCACAGGTATTCCGGTATTGTCGCATGAACAATTCACCAACGATGTGGTTTATGTTAACCTGTTCTTCGACCTGCAAACAGTGCCACAGGAGTTGATTCCCTATGTTTCGCTCCTGTCGCATGTGATCGGCAGCCTGAATACAAAAAATTATTCTTTCGGCGACCTCAATAAAGCACTGAATATCCATACCGGTGGCTTTTTCACATCCCTCCGCTCCTACCTGGTCAAATCTGATGACAACCAGCTCATGACCAAATTTGTAATCACCTCAAAAGCAATGAATTACAAGACAGTAAAGCTTTTTGAACTGAGTGAGGAGATTCTTGACCATACCCTGTTCAACGATGCCGAACGCCTGAAAACAGTCCTTGCGCGCCACCACTCTCAACTGGATGCTCAGGTGAAGGGAAACGGATATCACGTGGCCAGCCGCCGCCTCTCTTCCTATATCAGCAATAACGGGATGTTCAATGAATTGACGGGAGGTCTTTCGTACCATTGGTTTATCACCGGTCTGTTGAAGAATTTCGATGAAAATTCAGGGGAAATCATCGCAAACCTCGAAAAAGTTGCCGCCATGCTTTTCACCTGGAACAACCTGACTGTCTCCATGACCGGTGCAAAGAAAGACCAGACTGTTTTTGCGACCGGCCTCGATTTTCTTGCGCGTCAGCTGCCCCAGGGAACCGCTGCCGAACAAGTGTGGGATTTTAATCTTGATTCACAGAATGAAGGTTTGATGGCGGCGTCGAATGTTCAGTATGTTATTCAAGGCTATAATTACAAGAAACTTGGATATGGCTGGGATGCAAAGATGCGGGTGCTCAACCAGGTGTTGTCAACCGACTGGCTTCAAACCCGTATCCGGGTAATTGGTGGGGCATATGGCGGCTTCAGCAGCATATCTCCCGGAGGTAACTTCACATTCAACTCATATCGTGACCCGAACCTCGGAAGCACCCTTGAAAATTTCAGCAACACACCAGAATACCTCTCCGGATTTTCCGCCGACAAACAAACCATGACACGTTACATCATCGGCACTATTTCCGAGATGGATTCTCCGCTTACACCATCACAAAAAGGTGATCAGGCTGTGAGTATGTTCTTTTCCAGGAGAACAGCGGAGGAGGTACAGCACGATCGTTTTGCCGTGCTGGCAACAACCTCGGAGGATATCCGCGGTTTCTCAAAAATGGCCTCTGATGTGCTGAATCAAAATGCATTATGCGTTTACGGCAATGCCGACAGGTTAACCGCCGACAAATCTTTGTTCCATTCTCTGCTTAAAATCGACGGAACCGACCTGTGATTCTATCTGATACACCGCACTGGAAATCCAAACGCCTTGCTGTCATTGTTCATACTACAATAATCGCTTTTTAAATAAAGACTCCATCCCAGGTCGGCATCGTCCTGCGAACTGCTCCAGTAGGCTCCCTCTGAACCGCGGTTTTGCAGGGAACCATTGCCGTCGGAGAGATACCCGGCAGCATGAAGTTTTAAACCGGAACTCCAGGGACCGTTCCATTCCGACCATCCGCCCGTTGCATCCACATTGGTCCATTCTGAGAAAGAAGGAACGCGCCAGTTGCTGCCAAGTTCAAGCGTGCAGGGATCGTTTGCCGCCGTCCACTCTGAACTCTCGCTGATGCTGTTTATCCATGCAGAATTCGGTATCCGGATAGTTCCATTGTGCTTGTAACCCTGTTTGCGGTTAAATTGCCAATACCAGCCTGCAGAGGCTTCGGTCGCATCCGTTTTGCCCAGCGCCTGACGGTCGGCGCCAAGGTTGCTGGTGATCCAGCATTTCAAGGGCTCCCCGGGGACGCCGGTAACAATGCCATAGATTACTGTTTTATTTACCGGCGCCACGGTTCCCGCCACATGACTGATGGTGATGGAAGAACCGCAGGAAGCGGGTGACAAATTGGTTTTCAGCTGGCACCATGATAGCCCGTTAAAAAACTCAATGGAATTCGACGAGGTGTTGTAGATGACAAGCCCTGAAACCGGAAGCAGGGCATCCCGTTGACTACCTGAAAGCCGTGGTATCAGCATGCCCTTGTCAACGGCTGATACATCCAGAATTGCAGAGTGGTGAGGTATCGAACCATCTTCTTTGATTGCTACCCCGGTAGCGGTTTGAATTCCTCCGGCACCCGCAGCTCCGGTGGAAATTGCGATAAGAGAGACCCACTGGGAGCCGTTGAAATAATTCAATAAATTTGTCTCACTGTTGTAAATGATTAATCCTGTGGCAGGAGTCAGAATCAACCCGGGCGTTGTTCGGGGAATCAGCATGCCGCGAACAGGATTATTCACATCCAGCATGGCGGAATTGTCGGGAGAAACACCGGGCGATGCATTGATGGAAACTCCTCCGCCCTGACTCAGGGTTCCGGTGTTTGATGAAACCTGGATGGTTTCTATTTGTTCATAAACGGCGCCATTGAAATAGTTGAGCTGATTTGTTGTCGTGTTGTATAACAGAAGCCCTGTGGCAGGCGATGGGATCAGGTTGCGGGAGGTGGTTGATAGACGCGGGATCAGCAATCCGCGGTCCGTTGCTTTGATATCAAGGATGGCCGAGGGATCAGGCTCACTGCCGTCTGTATTGATCCCCACCTGAACCAAAGGTTGAAAGCCAATGTTGCAAAGATGGATCCTCCAGGTGGTATGATCGCTGTGGTTGATCTTCCCGTCACCGTTTAAATCGGTTGCGGCCGGATTTTTCCATCGTTCGAGAAACGACTCGGTAAAGTCTGTGTCACCGTCATCTTCCAGTTGATCAGGAATGCCATCGCCATCCTGAAATCCGTTGGTATCGGTGGCCCACAAGGCCGGATACGCAATCTGGTGAATCCGTTTAAATTCGCGCAGCGCCCTCCAAAGCGCATGTACGCAGGAGTCTGCATGTTTTTTTGCACGCATGTTGGCATCATAGGCGAATTCATGCTCAGAATGATAAGTTAATCCGCAATAGAGGTCACTCTCAGGATGTGCGCGTATGGTATCCGTTGCCATACATTCTTCATGTGAATAGGAATCTGCCAGCGAATGCATGAAAATGGCAAAAGCCTGGATTGAATTGGGCTGAACAAGCCGATAAGTGGAATTACCGGCATCAGCATACCTGACCTCCACAGGAGCAAGGTCATCCGGCAATCCAGGCTGGCCGCCATTGTAAAAAGCCCAGTTCATAACAGACTTCAGATTATAGGTAATGGGAACGCGCCAGAAATGCGGTGGTCCGGTAAAATGTGCGGTATCGGATACCACAGGATAATCATGATCCCAAACCATTTTACCTGTTAATGTATCTGCCGGATCACGAAAAGCAAAATGCCAGTATTGGGCAGTAAACTCATTTTGCTCATTGTTGTTCAGACCTCCCCTTTCGGTGCCTGCAAGACTTTCTGCCCAATTCGGAAATGTATCGGGAATACTGGTGGGGTTCAATGAAGGGCGGTATGGATATCCCGGTTTGGGGTTGATCTGGTCAACCAACGCGCAGAATCTGGCAATAATTTCGGCGGTATCGGGGGAGAGTCCCATTTTTATGGCTAAAAATTTCGTCAGATCATAGTGAATTGAGCTATGTTCTTCTCCGAGGGAGTGAGCGGTCACTGCCGGCCCCAGACTGTCTGTTTTTTCTTCATTCCAGGGCGAAATCCCTCCCGGGCTGTTTACCAGCGAAAGTAAAAGCAGCGATAACGGCAAAAAGATCAACGCTTTTTTTAACATCTCATTAAAATTTAAAAGGATACAATTATGAAAACACCTTAATAACCTCCTCTTTATAGGTTCTCCCGATGGGCAAACTCACCTGGTTTAATTCCACCGTATTTCCGTAGGCCGCGGTAACCTTGTTAACAGCTACGATATACGACTTATGAATCCGCAGAAACTGATCCTGTGGAAGGATCCGTTCAAGCTCTTTGAGAGCGGCCAGTTTGACAAATTTCCGGCCTCCGGAGGTATAGATGCTCACATATTCCTTTAACCCTTCCACGTATAGAATATCACCGAAATTGATTCTGACCGATTTAAATCCGCTCTTGACAAAGAAATAGTCCTTCCCCGTTCCATCCCCTGCCGGATCAGCGCTTTGGCTGACTGTAGGGGCAACGGCCACCCGATGCTGCAATTCATACTGCAGAGTAGCTTTGTTTACCGCCTGCATGAAGCGTTCGAAGGTGACGGGTTTCACAAGATAATCCAGCACATCGAGTTCAAATCCATCGATGGCATGCTCGGAATAAGCAGTGATCAGCACGACCATCGGCTTGACCGGTAAAGACCGCAGCAGGTCGAGCCCGGAAAGGCCTGGCATGCGGATATCAAGGAACAGGAGGTCAACCTGGCCTGAAAACCCCGGGATATCAGTCGCCCGCTTGCAACTACCAATCAGTTCAAGGTGTGGAATGCGGGAAACATAGTCTGAGATAAGTTTTATCGCAAGTGGCTCATCATCAGCGATCAGGCAGCGTATTTTCATGAATGAATGTTTAAATTCACACTATAAACCAGATTGGAATTCTTTATCACAAGCCCGGTCTTCCCGGGATACATCAGGTCGAGTCGTGCCCTGGCATTGGCCAATCCGACGCCGCCATCCTTTTTTTGACCGGTAAACTCAGGAATGCTGTTTTCACAGGTAAATTGAATCCCTCCTTCACGAAATGCCAGAAAAATCTGAATAAAACCTTCCGGATCGGTATCGATGCCGCTGTGTTTAAAAGCGTTCTCCACAAACGCAATAAAAATGAGCGGGGTTATCATCCAATCCGCCGGCGGATGTTCGATGACCAGAGTCACCTTTGAAGGATCTTCGATTCTCAGCTTTTCAAGTTCCACATAATTTGTCAGGAACCGGATCTCCTTTTCAACCGGAACTTCAGCGGCGCCAGCCTCATAAATCAGGTAGCGCATGATTTCCGACAAGGACATGATGGCTCCGGCGGTTTTTTCAGAGCGGCTGTATGCCAGTGAATAAAGGTTGTTGAGGGTGTTGAACAGGAAGTGCGGGTTCACCTGCGCCTTCAGCATGCGGAATTCTGCTTCATCCCGCTGCCGGATGATCTCCCTGTTGCGCTCTACTGCCTCAAAGTGGTTCTGTGCCAGCCGGTAAAAGATGCTGAGCCCGAAGACAAAAACAAAGCTGGTAACAATCATAAACTCACTCTGGAAAAGCCGGGTGGGTCGGATCATCCCGACCGGTTCACCAAACAGGTTATCACGAAAAAGCACCCGAAGAACAATGAAAACTGCAATAAGACCCAGGCTTGACAGCAAGTATAGAAAATATCTTTTCCGGGAAAAAAGAGCGGGAATCAGCCAAAGTAAGTTTACATAAAATACCATGATAAATAACGAACCATTGAGCAGAGCCCGAAGGACAGACATTTTGAGTGACCAGAAACTGGAAAAGAAAAAGATGCTCATCATCAGAAAGAGAGCCCAGGATCCCACATGGAGTAATACCTTATATTTTCTTTTTGTCAACTGCATTTGGGAAAAATAAATGAACCACCATGATCAGATTAGCCTGATAAATACAGTACAATGGTAAGAAATGATCCGGCGCCAGCCAAATTTTATCAACTTTCGGCGCCCTGAGAGCCATCAATGGTAAATAATCATCAACAAACAACGAACCTTGGACTTTTTTCAGGTTGTGTCAAAAAAAATGTTGTTGGTTGAAAACATGCTGAACCCGCGCTCCATCTGTCCTACTTTTGCCTCCGACATCAATAATTTAATGCAAACTTAACACAAACCAATCATGAAAACAAACAGTAAAAAAGTGGCAGGAACGATCGGGATGATCGTTTTTGCATTGTCCGTGTTCATCGCATTTTCAGCTTTCAGAGCCCCTGCAGGAAATGACAAGGCACAACTGGTCTCGGATATCCGCGCATACCTTGATAAAAACGTGAAGCCCATCATGCAGCCGCAACGGGTGAAACTCGATCGGTTTCTATCCCCGGAAGAGAAGAAGGAGATTGCACAATTGAATGGCCGCGTTCGCCAATTGATTTCAAAACGAAACGCATCCGGGATAGGTTTTATCACATCCGGGGAATTCTCCTTCAGCCAGGAACCTGCATTCACTCCCAAACAAAAAAATGAACAGAAAGAATCCCGTGATGAAATGCGCCGTATCATGGCAAAAGCATGGACCATCGCCGACAATCATGAGAAGGAGATTCAGCAGTTACTGGTTGAAAAAACTTCCTTTTTCGGAACATGGGAAAGAGGGCTTTCCCTCATCATGCAGAATTACCTCGACGACAAGTTCCTGTTCATCGGCAGCAAGCAGATCATGAAAAGGATTGAAAACCGAGGGATCGTTCAATACTACAGCCCTGTCGCTTTTCTCCTCTGGGACCCTCAACAGCGGTTCATCAGCGAGGAATTGATCGGGAAATAGCCATCAATCCTCGTCAGGATAAGGCCCTTCATCGATTATTTTTGGCTGCATCAACTGAATAAAATACTTTTATCAAAAATATTTCAATGAGCAACCGTTTTCTCACCCTCTTTTGGATCGCCAGCCTGGCGGTCCTTGCCTCATGCACATCACGCAATGCGAAAAATGTCGAACAAGGTCCAGATCCTTTGGCGTCGCACATCGATTCAACCGTGAAGCCTGGCGATGATTTTTTCCTGTTTGCCAATGGCAAATGGTTTAAAGAACATCCCATTCCTGCCAGCGAACAGAGCAACGGGCTCTGGCAATTGATCCAGGACACGATCAACAGTCAGGTGAAAAATATTTGTGAATCGGCCGCAGCGAATGCCGGCGCTGCAGCGGGAAGCAACAAACAAAAGATCGGCGACTTCTTTTTCTCCGGGATGGACAGCCTGTCCATCAATAAACAGGGGCTGGCCAGTCTGAAAGCTGATTTTGCCCGGATTGACGGCCTCACCGACCTGAAAGGAGTTGCAGCCGAGGCAGCCCATATCCATGCCGTGTCAGGTTCTCCGCTCTTTGGTTTTTATATCGGCCAGGATGACCGCATCAGCAGTAAAAATGCTGTTTTCATCTCCCAGGGAGGGCTGAGTCTTCCCGACCGGGACTTCTATTTTGACAAGGATGCACGTGCGGTGCTGATCCGTGGCAAATTTGTGGAACACCTTTCCAACATGTTTTCCATCATGGGATACACGGATGGAGATGCCAGACAGGCTGCTGAAAAAGTCATGAAACTTGAAACAGCCATTGCTGCCGGCTCACGAAAACTGGCCGACACGAGGGATCCGCTTAAAAACTACAACAAGTTTGCAATGGCCAGATTAAAAGAGACCACGCCTGATTTCGACTGGACCTTGTTTTTTAAAAGTTCCGGATTGCCGGTGGTCGATTCCGTCATCGTGGGGCAGCCGGAATTTCTGACCGCTTTGAATGTACACCTGAAGACATTTCCGCCGGATGTCTGGAAAAATTACCTCAAATTCCATCTGATCCGGGGAGTTGCAGGCAGCCTGGATGATAAAACCTATCATGAATTCTTCAACTTCTATTCCACAACGCTTCGCGGCATTCCGGAACCCAAACCCCGGTGGAAAAGGGTTGTTCAGGAAACAAACGGCTCGCTTGGCGAGTTGATCGGGCAGATTTACGTGGATGAATACCTTCCGAAAGGCACAAAGGAAAAACTCACGGAAATCGGGAATGCCATCAAAACCGTATATGCCGAGCGGATCAAATCACTCGACTGGATGAGTGAGACTACAAAAGTCAAAGCCCTGAAGAAACTCGATGCCGTGATCATCAAAGTTGGTTATCCCGACAAATGGAAAGATATGAGCACCCTGCAGATCGACCGTTCCTGCTATGTTCAGAATGTGATGAACGCCAACAGGTGGTGGTTTGGATACATGATCTCAAAATATGGCAAACCGGTTGACCGTACCGAGTGGAACATGGAGCCCCAGACGTATAACGCCTACTACAACCCGTCGAACAATGAAATCGTGGTCCCCGGATGCAACATCATTGTTCCGGGATTTGAACGCAAACTCGCTGATGACGCCATTCTTTATTCCATCATCGGAGGTTCGACCTTCGGCCATGAGATCACCCACGGGTTTGATGATCAGGGCAGTAAATATGATGAAAATGGCAATCTTTTCAACTGGTGGACCGTCGAAGACAGCGTACGTTTTTATGCGAAAACAAAGATGATCGTGCGTCAGTTCGATGCGTTCATTGCCGTTGACAGTCTGCACATCAACGGAGATCTGACCCAGGGGGAAAACATTGCCGACCTTGCTGGGACCGTAATGGGATATGAAGCATTTAAGAAAACCTAACAGTTTAAAGACGGGGAAAATATCGCAGGGCTGAACCCCGGTCAGCGGTTCTTTTTAGCCTATGCCCTGGCCTGGATGATCAACGACCGCCCCGAAGCCATTGCTAGCCAGGTGCGCAGCGATGTACATTCGCCGGCTAAGTTCAGGGTTCTCGGCCCCCTGGCCAACATCCCCGAATTTTACACGGCTTTTGGGATTAAGCAGGGAGATGTCATGTGGCGCCCCGACAGCCTGAGGGTTAAAATCTGGTAGAAAAACCGGATGCCCGGATCTGATTCAGATATGGAGTGATGACCACTATAACCAAGATGGTGAGAAAGAACAGCAGAAGCCTCTCCCTGAAAATCACACGCAAAACCCCGGTCAACATGAGCGAGAGTCCTGCCAGGGTCAATATATCCGCACCCAGGATATAGAACCAGGGGTCAAGATCAACCTGACCTCTCATGATCTGTATCAGCAGGTTGGCTGAGCGGGCCATATTGAGCAGAACACCTCCAATAAACAGCATGATTCCACGTTTCAGGAAATAGGCCAGGTTCCTGGAAGAGGAAGCCAGATAATAGCCCATCGCGTTTAATCCGGTTGTCGCACATGTCAGTTATGCATGATCTTGCCGCAACCCAACCAACTATCCGCCCATTTGCCTTCAACTTGTAAAGATATACTCATTTGGGCAAGTTGGCTGTTTACTCCGACGGGAAGCTGGTAAGGGATTGTGACCATCTCACCCGCCGGGTTCGGGAAAGGCTTCTTCATATTCACACTGCCATCTGACGCTGTTCCTCCGGAGGGCGTTGTTTCCGGGAACGAATAGACCAGGGTATTCAACGTCCAGGGGAGATGAGTTTCTTCATAATCTTCAGGATTAACCTCTAACTCCGAACAAATTTACGTATTATAATCTGGGATAGAAAGACCAAGTTTTGCAATCATTTTCTGAGTGTTAGAGGTAATTTCGTTGAAGTACCATTTCTCATTGATCTTGACTTTCTTCAGGTCTGTCAGGATTTG
>JAPLDG010000266.1:0-3695 GCA_026391845.1 Bacteroidota bacterium
CCCTTAGCACCTGCCGGGGAGTTGGCGATGGGGTTGAGCGCTGACTCAATTACAGCCAGGTATTTGAGTTCCAGCGGCATGTTGTATTTGTCCAGTTGTTCTTCAAACAAAGGAAAATATATCTGGGCAAGGCCGAGGATGCGCGCGGTTAGTTTACGTTTTCTGACGCCGTAGAGGTCTATAAATTTTTTCACCTCTCCGTTATACACGAATTCAAAGGGCGACTGATCGTTCATCAGCGCAATCCGTTCCGTATAAATTGAATCGGGGAAAGTCGGGATGTCATTGTCTGAAAAGGTGCTCCAGTCCTGGTACTGATTGGCATTCGGGAAATGGGTGTCCTCAAATATCTTCAGATTGGCAAGGCTGTCGAGCATGACCACAACCTGATCATCTTCGATGAGTTGTTTATTTCTCAGCGTTGAATCTGGCCGGATGGGCTGTTGTGCCGGCAGGAAAAAAGGTGATAACAGAAGAGAGAGGAGGGCAATCCGGAATTTTTTCAATACCATGCAGATAACATTTTAATCGATAACGGGTTATAGAGTAACTGCAAAAATAGGGTTTTATTTTAGAAATTCTCCACATGGATCGTGACCTCAGCAGGGTCAAAGGCTTTTTTTATATCTTCTTCGATCCGATCACAAATTGCATGAGCCTCCCGTACGGTTTTTTCAGGATCCAGAATTAAATGAAAATCAATGTATTTAAAGTTGCCGGCTTTTCGGGAGCGCAGGTCGTGAAAGCTCATTTCGCTGGTACAATGGTGTTGAATGATGTCCGAAATTTGTGCAACCTCGGCGGCCGGCAAGGCAAGATCGAGGAGGGGTGCATATGCTTTTGAAAAAAGCTCGTATGACTCCTTTAAAATCAGCAGGGCAACGAAAATGGCAATGATGGGGTCAACCAGGTGAATTCCGGTGATCCACATCAGTAAAAGACCGGTGGCTACGCCAAAGGAGGTATAAACATCTGTCTTGAGATGGAGTGCATCTGCTTCCAGGGCAACGGAATCCGTTTCCCTGGCGACACGAAACAGCCTGCTGGAAACGAATATGTTCACGACGGCGGAAACAATCATCACCGCGAACCCCAGCCCTATTTTTTCGACTTCTGCCGGATGGGTGATCTTTTTAACGGCTTCGTAAATGATCCAGAAAGCGGCGACAAAAATAAGCAGCGCTTCGACCACCCCGGAGATGTTTTCAAATTTTCCATGGCCATAGGGGTGCCGCTCATCCGCAGGGGTATCGGAAATACGGACTGAGAAAAATGCCACGAAAGAGGCCAGCAGGTCCATGAAGGAATGTATCGCCTCGGAAATGATACTCACCGATCCGGAGGCTAATCCGGCGATTATCTTCAGGATGATCAGCATGCTGTTGGATATAATGGAGAGACGGGCAACGCGGATCTTCTTGTTCATTTGTTCCAAATTTCAGCAAATTTAATGATTTTGCGGGAACAGCGAAATTGTTAAATTTGCAGTCTTAGACTTTTATGATGAGACAATTCTGCACTACTTTGATCCTGATCTTTTTCATGGCAACGGCTGCCATGGCGCAGGATAATTCCCGGGATAACAGACCAGCCCTCCGGCATGAAATGACGCCGGATGAATTGCTCCGCAAGAGCGAAATCGGCAGGGGGTTTGTTCAAACGGATCCGCCGGTTGCCCCGGTCCGGAATGTGGGTGAGTATGAGCGCATGCAGGGAGCGCTGGTGCGCTACCCTTTTGGCATTCCGATATCGCTGATCAAAGAGATGGCAACAGATGTCACCGTCACAACCATTGTGGCTTCCGTTTCGCAGAAAAGCACGGTGGTTGGCCAGTATCTTGCCAACGGAGTGGATACCAGCCATTGCAATTTTCTGATTGCGCCGTCTGACAGCTATTGGACGAGGGATTTTGGCCCCTGGTTTGAATCCGACAGCGCCGGTCAGATCGGCATTGTCGATTTTCCATACAACCGCCCCCGGCCCAACGATGATGAAATTCCCAAAAAAGTAGCTGCAATGCTCGGAATTCCCTGGTTTGGCATGAACCTTATTTCGACCGGAGGCAATTACATGACCGATGGCTACGGCATTTCCTCGTCAACCCAACTTGTATATGAAGAAAATCCCGCGCTGACAACCACGCAGGTAGCCCAGGAAGTTCAGGATTATCTCGGGATCCAGGATTATATGGTCAGACCTGACCCGAACGGAACCTACATTGACCACATCGACTGTTGGGGGAAATTTCTCGGGCCCGACAAGATCCTGATCAGGAAAGTGCCTTCAACGCATCAGCAATATGCACAGATCGAGGCAGCCGCGGCTTATTGGGCGGCTACCAACTGTTCCTATGGTTATCCCTATAAAGTGTTCAGGGTCAATACTCCACAGGACCAGCCTTATACGAATTCCATCATCCTCAATGACAAGGTGCTGATGCCATTTATGAATTCAACGCTGGATGCAGCCGCAAAAGCTGTTTACGAAGAAGCGTTGCCCGGATATGAAGTGATCGGTTTCACTGGTAATTCTTCCACACCATGGGAATCAACCGATGCCCTCCATTGCCGGGTTATGGGCATTGCCGACCTTGGTCTTCTTCACATCAAACATTTCCCCATCTATGGCAATCAGCCTTGTGAAACGGATTATCAGGTGAATGCCGACATCATGGCCAGCAGTCATCAACCCGTCAAAAGCGATTCGATGTTGATTCACTATGAGGTCAACGGCGGTCAATACCAAACGGCTCTGATGCAGAACTCATCTGGTAACCATTACTCCGGTTTCATCCCGAAACAACCCGCCGGCAGTGTGATCAGGTACTATCTCACGGCGGCCGATGAATCCGGACGTCACGCCGCTGCGCCATTCATCGGAGCCGCTGATCCATTTATTTTTCAAACCGTTTACACCAATCTGACGGCAATCCCCGATACCGTCTGGCTGATTACCCCTGATGATTGTAGTTACGGGAAAGTCGTGCAACTGCACAATTATAGCGTCAACGGGATTGGCTTGAATGACATTCAGCATAACGGCGCCTTCCTGCCCTGGTACGTTGATTCGATGTCGGTGACGGGTTTCCCGCATGTGGTCAACGTCGGGGATAGTGTTGCCTTCCGGGTTAAAATGCCGGTTTTGTTGAGTAAGAATCCCGATATGATTTATGTAACCGACACCCTCAGGGTATCGACGGCAGCCGGCATTTTGCCTGTGATCATCATGATCAACAGGGATTTGCTGACTTCGATCGCCGAAACTGCAATTCTTCCGGAGATCGGCAGCAATTACCCCAACCCGTTCAGTACGGTGACCACGATTCCGCTGGAAATTGCCCGTCGTGGCCATGTAACGCTGGAAATTCTGGATATAAGGGGAACAAGGGTGAAAACCCTGATTTCAGATGTTCTCGAACAGGGAAGCGTTTCGACTCCATGGGATGGAACAGATGACCACGGTAAGATGCTGTCGGGAGGTGTTTACCTCTGCCGGCTGACCACAGAAAAAAATGTGAAAGCGATCCGGATCACCCTGCTCCGCTAATCCTTTTCAGATTTCACTATTTCGCTACTTCGCTATTTCGCTACTTCGCTACTTCTCCTGTCTCATCTGCGGGAAGAAAAGCACATCCTGGATGGAGGCGGAATTGGTCATGATCATTGTTAAACGGTCGATCCCGATGCCGAGTCCGG
>JAPLDG010000266.1:3749-5161 GCA_026391845.1 Bacteroidota bacterium
CAAGTACCATCGATTCGTCGTCGCCGCGTTTTCCCAGTTCAAGCTGAGATTCAAACCGTTCGCGCTGGTCGATGGGGTCGTTTAATTCGGAGAAGGAGTTGCAGAGTTCCTTCCCGTTGCAAATGGCTTCAAAACGCTCAACCAGTCCGGCTTTGCTGCGGTGTTTCTTGGCCAGCGGCGACATTTCAACAGGGTAATCGGTGATAAAGGTTGGCTGGATCAGAAAGGGTTCGCATTTTTCACCAAAAATCTGGTCGATGATCTTCCCTTTGGCCATGGTGCGGTCGATGGGAACATCCAGTTCTTTGGCAACAATGCCAAGTTCTTCCTCCGATTTGCCGTCAATATTGATCCCGGTATAATGTTCGATGGCTTCAAACATGGTGAAACGTTTCCATGGGCGTTTGAAATCAATCAGGTTCTCCCCAACCTGAACCTGGGTGGCTCCATGCAGATCGATGGCAATTTTTTCCACCATCTCCTCCACGAGATCCATCATCCATTCATAATCCTTGTAAGCAACATAAAGTTCCATCTGGGTGAACTCCGGATTATGAAAGCGGTCCATCCCTTCGTTGCGGAAATCTTTTGAAAATTCATATACGCCGTCATAACCTCCGACGATGAGCCGCTTCAGGTACAATTCATTTGCGATCCTGAGGTATAAAGTCATATCGAGGGTGTTGTGAAAAGTCTTAAACGGCCTCGCTGCAGCCCCGCCATACAGGGGTTGTAAAATCGGAGTCTCAACCTCCAGGTACGATTTGGCGTTCAGGTAATTGCGCATCGAATTCAGGAGCATGTTGCGTTTGACAAATACGTCACGAACTTCGGGGTTCACGATCATGTCAACGTACCGCTGGCGGTATCTTTGTTCCGGATCGGTGTATGCATCAAATACTTCGTCTTCCTTTTCTTTTACGATGGGCAGCGGGCGCAGTGATTTGCTCAGCAGTTTCAGGGAGGTGGCATGGATGGTGATCTCGCCCATCTGGGTAATAAATACAAACCCTGTTATCCCGATGATGTCGCCGATATCCAGCAGTTTTTTAAAAACGGTGTTGTACAGTGTTTTATCTTCTCCGGGGCAGAGATCATCCCGTTTTACATAGAGTTGAATGCGGCCGCTATCATCCTGAAGTTCCACAAAGGATGCAGCGCCCATGATGCGCCTGCTCATGATGCGTCCGGCGATGCTTGCCTGCTGGAAAAGGGTGTTGTCGGAAGGAAATATTGTCTTGATCTCAGCGGCTTTCACATTGACCTCAAAAGTTTCCGGCGGATAGGGGTTGATGCCAAGCCTGATGAGCTCGTTCAGTGAATTTCTGCGGATGGTTTCCTGTTCGGTGTATCCTGTTGTCATGATCGCGTATTTTCTGCAAAGATAGGGATTTAGGCCAAAACATCATGGA
>JAPLDG010000101.1 GCA_026391845.1 Bacteroidota bacterium
TTGTTGTCGGCAATTGGTTTGGTTTCGCCATAACCTATTGCTGTTAAACGTGATTCCATAATACCCTTTCCCATCAAATAGGTTTTTACTGCGTCGGTACGTTTTTGCGACAGCGTGAGATTATAGGCATCAGCGCCCTTGCTATCTGCATGACCTTCGATCAGTAAATTGGCCGTCTCATATCTTTTAAGTATTACAACCAGTTCGTCCAATTGTGAAAGAGAGGCTACTTTGAGTACATCGCTGTTGAATTCGAAGAATATTTTACTTGCTATTTGCGTGATTTTTATTGAGTCGGCTTTGGCAATTTCAGGACATCCTTTATTTGCTATGGTTCCTTTTACGTTCGGACAACGATCATCCATATCAGCCACGCCATCTCCATCTGTGTCAGGACAACCTTTCAGGCTTTCGGGACCTGCAGCATCCGGACAGCGGTCTTCTTCATTTACCAGGCCGTCTTTATCATTATCCAAGGGGCATCCATCCGAATTTACCTTGTATCCCGCCTTTGTACCAATGCATTTATCATCAATATCTGGCACGCCATCTCCATCTGCATCAGGACATCCTTTTAAACTTGCCGGACCAGCCACATTCGGGCAACGGTCATCCTTATCAGCAATACCGTCGCTGTCTTTATCGGGACAACCATTTAATTCCTTGACACCTGCAACATCAGGGCATTTATCCAAATAATCGGGCACACCATCTTTATCAATATCCAAGGGGCATCCGGCTTTATCAACTGCCACCCTTGGAGGTGTGTCAGGACATTTGTCGTTGTGGTCAGACACGCCGTCCTTGTCAGCATCTTTTTTCTTGCCGAAATTATATGTAATACCTACTGTATGAAGGAGATAGAAATCGTTTTCCTTTGTTACAACATCATTTCCATCCCGCTTATCTGAGGTGGAATAGATAAAGGTTTCCTGTAAATTTAGGTTAATGGATTTTCCAAACCTGAAATTTATTCCCCCACCAAATGAAGGTGCAGCCCAATCTATTTTAGAAGGATTAACCTCCAGATCTTTATCAAACACCATGATGCCACCTCCTACAAATATAAATGGGTTGACAGCGTACCGGGATGATAATACATTAAACCTGAAATTGAGAAGCGCCGAAGAAAACCCGGTGTTAAAGTATTCACTGCCGCGGTTATATCCAACCGTGCCTTTGGTGATCAGCAGATTTACATCGAAATGATTTACAATATATCTTGACACAGATATACCGCCAAAGCCATACCATGACTGGTCGAATTTATAAAAATCACTACCCAGATCACCTGAGTATTGGGTTATTCCCCCGTGTAAACCGATGTTCCATTTTTTGTCCTCGGTTTGCGCATGGCTGATAAATGTAAGTGCTAAGCAGATAGATAATAGTACAATTTTTTTCATGGTTTATATTTTATGTTTAACAGTACAAAAGTCAGCTATCAAGCAGAGGTAAGTGTTATATAATTTCCAGAAAGAGTTACATCATTCACACATAAACCGGAAGGTTGGGAAAAACTAATCCATAAAGATTAATCGGAGGCTCCGTAGGCTGAGCCAAATCCGCGGTGAGGAATGATTACAGACAGAATTCCACTGCCTTAGTTGCTCCGAAGACCTACATTTCGTTGGTAATACCTTACCTTGAACTTTAACGCCACGTTCACAAGCGCTATCATTACAGGAACTTCAACCAGTGGCCCTATAACCGCCGCAAACGCTTCTCCGGAATTAATACCGAATATGGCGATTGCCACGGCAATGGCCAGCTCAAAATTGTTGCTTGCTGCGGTAAATGAGAGCGTGGCTGACTGCTCATAGGTTGCGCCGAATTTCTTGCTCATCCAGAATGAAAGCACGAACATGATCACAAAATAAATACTCAATGGAATCGCTATCCTGACCACATCCAAAGGGATCTTTACAATGTATTCACCTTTGAGGGAGAACATCACAAGGATGGTGAAAAGGAGTGAGATGAGTGTTAGCGGACTGATTTTAGGTATAAACTTCGAATGATACCATTCTTTGCTTTTAACCCGGATAAGGAAAAAGCGTGTGAGAAATCCTGCGAGGAAAGGAATTCCAAGATAAATAAAAACACTTTCAGCTATCTGTTTAATTGTTATGGCTTCAACAGCACTGTTTGTTGGTAGTCCAAACCACGCCGGGAAAACAGCAATGAACAAATATGCATACACGGAAAAAAGAAGGACCTGAAAGATAGAGTTGAAAGCAACCAGTCCGGCACAATATTCATTATCTCCCTTTGCAAGCTCATTCCAAACAATTACCATGGCGATGCAACGTGCCAGTCCGATGAGTATCAATCCATACATATAATCGATGTTGAATTGCAGAAAGATAATGGCAAGCAGGAACATCAGCACCGGACCGATCAGCCAGTTCTGGACCAGCGACAATCCGAGTATCTTCGTGTTTTTGAAAACATCACCCAGCTCTTCATATTTGACTTTGGCCAATGGCGGATACATCATCACAATCAGTCCGATGGCGATGGGGATATTGGTAGTTCCCGATGACATCGAATTCCAGAATCCGGCAATTCCCGGGAACAACCAGCCCCAGCAAACCCCAATGGCCATGGCTAAAAAGATCCATAATGTAAGATATCGGTCTAAAAACTTAAGTCTTGTATTCATAGCACATTTATTATAAAATCGTTTATTGCCGGGATATTCAGAGGCTGAAAAGCAAATAGAAACCAAAGCCGATCAACGCAATTCCTCCGATATATTTGGCAACTTTCACAATCGTGGAAAGCGTCTTTGAAATCTTTCCCATTCCCAGGCTGACTCCTACAATCATTGCTGCAAGCGGAAGCCCAAACCCCAAGGCAAATGTGGTTAGCATCATGAACCCCCAGAGGGCGCTTCCTTTGACAAAAGATGCAGCCAGTATAACCGGAAAAAACGGATTGCAACACGAATTACAGGCGGCAGACAATCCCCCTACTGCCAAGCCGAAAACAATGGCAGTAAATAAATTTTGCTTTGATTCCTTTGTTTTAATTGCAATGCCAGGCAATTTAAAAGGAACCAATTCCATGGAGTACAATCCGAAAATAATGGCAACCAGTCCGGCAGCAATTTTCCAATAACCGCCCAGCGATTCACTGATCCATTTTCCCGCAAAACCAAAAAGTGCACCGATCAGTGACATCGATATGACTGTACCAAGAAGGAACGCCAATCCTTTCCAAAGAATATCCGGCGACAACGCCGATAATGGCAAAATTACACGCACAGGTAAACACACTGAGCATGCCCATCAGAAGAACAGCAATCAATATCATGATTGATGCATGTTCATTGCTTAAAACCTGGTTCATCCATGTTTCCATCCCGAATTTATTTAGGGCAACATGATGACCCTTTGGCCGTATCGCAGGTTGCAGTTTTCGTAGTATCGCAACCAGCCGAAACTTGTCCGGGGCAGCAGGATTCCTTAACAGCAGCTGGTGCAGGCTTATTGACAACCTTAAAGGCAATCACGCCGATTGCCGCCATGAGGATGACCGTGAATATAATTATCTTCGGCGTATTGTTTTTTTTCGGCGGACAACAGTTCCCTTCGCAATCACAATTCTGTTGATCAGGGCCTCCGGTCTGATTCTTGATTTTATTGTTATCGTCCATGGTTGTTATTGTTCGAAATTTCACTACTTGATTCCAGAAACAGTGATACTGAAAATTCCTGTTCCTCCGTTTTTAAACTCGGTCAACTCCTGTTCGGAAAGATAATTAGTCAGAATATCATCCGGAATGTTGATGGCCTTTTGCTTGTGAACGGTCACATTCGAAAAGCCTAGCTTTTCAATGATTCCCAGATAAGTGTCCATCTGAATGGCTCCGGAAACACAACCGGCATACATTTCTGCATCCTGCCTGAGTTTTGCCGGCAGAATTCCTTTGATGACAACATCGGAAACACAGAAATGTCCTCCCTGTTTAAGCACCCGAAAGATTTCGGCAAAGGCCTTTTCTTTGTCAGGAACAAGGTTTAGCACACAATTTGAAACAACCACATCGACCGTGTTACTGGCCAATGGCATGGTTTCGATATCACCTTTTACAAATTCAACGTTTGAATATCCGAGTTTAATGTTGTTGGCAATGGCTTTTTCAATCATCTCATCGGTAAAGTCGAGCCCGGTAACTTTTCCTGAATCACCCACCATGGCCCGCGCAACAAAGCAATCGTTGCCTGCCCCGCTTCCAAGGTCAAGCACGTGGTCACCTTTCCTGATTCCTGCGAAATCTGTCGGAATACCACAGCCAAGACCAAGGTCAGCCTCGGGATTATATCCCTGGCTTTTCGAATAATCCTCACTGAAAATAGTGTAATCCACATCGCCACAGCAGGAAGTGGTTCCACAGCAGGAGGATTGGTTCTGCTCTTTGTTCTGACTGGCAATAACACCGTACTTTTCTTTTACGATCTCTTTCAATTGATTTGC
>JAPLDG010000162.1 GCA_026391845.1 Bacteroidota bacterium
CATGTTGAGAATATTGCCTTGCTGATGCTGAAGCACTAAGCCTCGTTGATACGGCTTAATACAAGGCTGAGTAATGATTCCAGCCTGAGCCCCTCCCCTTCTATGATGATATCTGCCTGGTTGTAATAACACTCCCGCTGAGCCAAATGAGCGCCAACCTGACTTTCAAGCCCTGATGGAGGAATGCCTTTCAGCAGCGGACGTCGCCTTCGCGCCATTTTCAGGCGGCGAACCAGTGAAGGCACCTTCCAGAACAGGTATATTGAAATTCCGGCATTTTTAATGACATTCATGTTGTCAAAAAAACAGGGAGTCCCACCACCTGTCGAAATGACAATATCCTCCATATCAATGGTTTCCTGCAGAAGCAATTGTTCTATTTTCCGGAAAGCGCTTTCGTCATACTTTTCAAAAAAATCAAGGACGCTGATCCTGAACCGCTCTTCGAATATGTAATCAAGGTCAATAAAACGATAGCCCAGCTCTTCAGCCAGTTGCTTGCCGATGTTCGACTTCCCGGAGGCCATGTAACCGATAAGATAGACTCGCATGGCAGTAAAAGTATGAAAAAAAATAGTACCTTTGCAGCGCTAAAAAAGCTTGCATTTATGAATGCCAAAACGCAGTGCGCATTTATTTCACTTATTCTCCTGGTAGTCCTTTCCGGTTGCAAACCCAATGGGCCAAATAATCAGGAAACGATTCCGGCCGATCTGGTTAACAATCCAAATTCTGCAAGCAGCAATGTTGGCAAAGGTTCACTTCCCGTTATTCAATTTGATGAAGTTGAACACGATTTCGGACGGATTATTGAGGGCGAAACTGTATCCTATGCATTTAGTTTCACCAACACAGGCAAATCTGATCTGATCATCGGCGAAGTTTCCACATCTTGCGGCTGTACGGTACCATCCTATCCGAAAACACCCATACGTCCAGGGGAAAAAGGAGTGGTGAAAATCGCGTTTAACAGCAACGGAAAGCGGGGATATCAGAACAAGAGTATTGTTGTTGCATCAAATACGCAACCCAACACCACGGTAATCAGGGTCAAGGCCCAGGTGGTTAATCCGGCTTCAGAAAAGTAAATAAAGAACCACAAAGTAATTTTTTAATTTTTAATTTTTAATTGATTTTATCATGACAAACCTTTTAAACATCCTTTTAATGGCTCCTCAGGGCCAGGGCGGACAGCAGAGTGGCTGGTATTCCTTTTTACCCCTCGTTCTGATCATTGTAGTTTTTTACTTCTTTTTTATTCGTCCGCAGATGAAGCGGTCAAAAGACCAGAAGAAATTCAAAGAAGGACTGCAAAAAGGGCAAAAAATAATCACCATTGGCGGGATTCATGGCAGGATTGTCGAAATCCAGGAAACTACTGTGACCATCGAAGTTGAAAACAGTGTAAGGCTGCGCATTGAGAAAACAGCCGTTGCCATGGATAACAGTCAGACCATCGAAGCAAAATAAATTTCAATAATCCGATACCGATGAAATCCGATTTTCTAGAATTCATCGGAAATGCCCGACAACGCCGCAGCGAAAAATTCAGACACCAGCTCTATATCTTTCTGATATGTTTGGTGCTTGCAGTATTTATCTGGGCATTGGTGCGTCTTTCCAAGGATTATTATTATTCCATTGAATACCACCTCACCTACACACAGATTCCTGCAAACCTTCGAATTCTTTCGAGTTCGGATTCAACTATTTACCTGAGAATAAAGATACAAGGGTTTGAGTTTTTTTCGGAACAATTCATCATCAGGCAGTACCGTGAATATGAGGTAAGTTTGCGGAATGTCCGGCTTCGTTACCTCGGTGAGCATACGTTGGGGTATCTGCTGACCAACCGCATCGGGAAAGAAATTATATCACAAACCAATTTTCCGAGTGAAGTCTATTTCGTTTCACCCGACACCCTCTTTTTCGAGTTTGGCAAGTCAGTCAGGAGACCATCCCCCGGCGCCGCTGCTGACGCAATCCGTATGGAGGTTTCAGGAAGGGACACCATACTGCGTCGAACCGACAGCATTGGAAAGTCTGCCGGGCATCGTAACGACTATAAAAAACAACATTGACTGCATGTTTAAAATCGGACTGACCGGAAATATCGGGAGTGGTAAAACAGTGGTCTCAGGGGTGTTTTCCACCCTGGGAATCCCAGTCTATCATGCAGATGAGGAATCCAAGAAGTTTCTGGATGAGACTGCTGTGAAAAATGAGATTGTTAAATATTTTGGTTACGGAGTTCTGACAAACGGCTACGAAATAAACCGAAGATCACTTGCATCGATTGTTTTTACAGACGGTCAGGCGCTCAAGTTGCTCAATTCCATTCTGCATCCAAGGATTAAACAGGATTTTCGCAACTGGGTGTTGATTCATTCAGACAAACAATATGTGATCCAGGAAGCGGCGATTATTTTTGAAAGCGGGTTCCGCGCTGAATATGACTACATCATTCACGTTTCATGCTCCAAAGAAACGGCCATCGACCGTGTCATAAAAAGAGACAAAATCGATGGCCATTCTGTGCTGCGGCGAATGCAGTTTCAACTGGATGATGCAGAAAAATCGAGGTTATCAGATTTCGTAATCCATAATAACGGCACTGAAATGGTGATCCCCCAGGTGCTCTCCATCCATCAGCAGTTGCTAGAGATTGGCACGAAGAGCAACAATGACATTGCGTCCGGGGCTGCTGATGCCTGAAGCAAATTTCCGGTAATTTTCATCCAGAATATTTTCCATCCCAAGTTCAACATTCAGATATTTTACGATCTGGTAGCTTAATTTCAGGTTCAGGGTGTACCATGAAGGCATACCATACGGTGTTGCATACTGTTCATTATCTTCACCACTGTTGCTGAATTGACTGATGCGCTTCCAGCCATTGTACATCACATAAAAATCGCCTTTGAACTTCTTCACTTCAAGGCGGAAAGATGTCATACCGAACACAGGTGGAATGTGATCCAGCGGCAAACTGGATGTTACATCATAACCATAAGTATAAGTAAGGTTACTCAGGATCGAGAAGGAATGTGTCACCTGGGCAAGAATACTACCCTGAAGTCCGCAGATGAACGCATTTCCGGTGTTTACAGGCGCAAGAGTCTGATACATAACGCCATCTATGGAAATGGAATCCTTTCCGTTGTAAGCAAGAGGGTGGATCACCTGTGCATTTTTCAGCCAGTTGTAAAATCCGGTTCCTTCAAGGCGAACCTTGCCGAGGATTGTTTTTGCAACAGACAGTTCGACGTTGTAAGAATTTTCCGGTTTCAGGTCAGGGTTGGGAACAACAATCGTGTGGGCCTCCACCACATTGAGTTTCGTGAGATCATCAAGATTAGGTGCTCTGAATCCGGTCGAGCCAAGCAAAGAGAATTTCCAGTCATGACCAGGCCTGGCAACCAGGCCAAGATAACCGTTCAGTGCTGCATTTTTCTGCGAAATATTCGGATCAAAAGGGATAGACATGATCTTAACCATGGTATCTGAATAGGCGGCATTCAACGTTACATAATTAAAACGGATACCCTGGGAGAACTCGAGTTCCTTGCTGATTTTCCAATTATTCGACAGGAAGGCTGACAGGTACATCATGTTGGCTTTCTGGTCAGGAAAACGTGTTGCCCTGTCATACTTGATTATCCCGGTATTGATGTTCTCATTATACGCATCGGAACCGACCTTGTTATAATCCATTTCAAGGCCATAATAGAGTTGGTCCCTGGAAGCGATCTTTTTATCAAAGTCGGCATTTACAGAGAATACTCCTACAGTTTCAAGGTTGTATTTTTTGGTTGTACTGCCAAAGCTGCGCTGAATCCGGTCCTCTTTCACATTCTGGTATCCCACGATAAAGGATGCATGGTCAAAAATCACCCCATTGATATTGTATTCAGCCTTTAGAGAGCCGAGGAAACGGGATTGTGGTCCGTAATACCACTCTGCATAACTCATCGTGCTGTCGTTCTTCATCTCGGTGAGGCGGTCATAACGGGGAACATCGCTGGAGTTTGAATACTGGACATTCAGGATGTATTTGCTGTGAACGCTCGGTTGAAACAACACTTTACCCAGGAAATTATATTGAGAATAGGCAGATCCTTTCTGGATCCATGGTTTGTCATTGGAAACAGTGACATCTTTATTGTCAATGCGATCCTGATAAAACAGGCGTTTTCCGAAGTCACCATAAGCGGGATTGCAAACTTTTCCTTCCCTGAGATCGCCAAAATCGCCGTAGGAGAAATTGAGCAGGACTGCCAGTTTATTCCATCCAAGGTTCAGGTTGATCCCTCCTGTTTTCTCCGTATTTGCAGAGGAAAATCTTCCCAGCAAACTGCCATGAACCTCTGTTTTACCGGTGGTCGAAAGTGCGGGATCTTTGGTGATAAAGTTAACTACACCACCCAAAGCGTCGCTGCCATATATGGTTGAACCGGGACCGTAAAGGATTTCAGTTGATGCCAAGCTGAAAGGATCAACCGTGATGGCATTCTGCAGGTGACCTGCACGATAGATAGCATTGTTCATACGGATACCATCGACAACAAGCAGCACCTTATTGGCTTCAAAACCGCGAAGTACAGGACTTCCGCCGCCCAACTGGCTTGTCTGAACGAAAACATTCCCACCCTGCTCAAGCATGATGGCTGAATTCTGCGGGTTTTGAAAAGCGATATCCTTTGCCTGGATGACCTCTATTTTATTAGGCAAATCAGATCTTTTCTCTTCAGTCCTGTTCCCGGTAATGACGAATTCGTCAAGTTTTATCACATTTTCAGTGAGATAGATCACTCCCGAGGATGGAAGCCCGGATTTTGACAACCTGAAAGGCTGGAAAGCCACATGGTTAAAAAAGAGCGAATCGGTTGCAGCGAAACCGGTGAGATCGGCTGCCCCGTTGGTGTTGGTAACAACCATGAGGGTTTTACCAGTATTGGAGATACTCACCTGGCCGATTGGCTGCAGGTCTGATTTGTCTAACACTTTAACCTGCTGCCCCTGAAGGGTTAAAGCATAAAAGATTAATAAAGCAGATATTATTGGAGTGATTTTCATAGTTTTTGAGATAAATGAATGAATGAATGAATGAATGAATGAATGAATGAATAAAATTTGAATCAGAAATGATCACCGCTAAGACGCAAAGGCGCAAAACAATAACAACTATAAGAAACTGACATACCTGTAATAAATATGTCAGCGACTTTGCATCTATTTTGCGGTTAAAAAAAGAAACGAAGGCTTAACCTTAAAGATCAGAAAATTTCCGGCGGAGGACTCCAGGTTGGGAGCAGGTGGGATTTTAATGAAATATCAGTTCTTGCAAACATCAGATCACCTGCATATAAGGTACTTAAGTCACAGGAAGGGGTTTGTAGAAAAATCATGATCTGTTCGCCCCACAAAGCAATATGTTTCCTGTTTTGGTTGATACGGTTTAATCCTGCTGCCAGGTTCGATTCTTTTGTATCGATCGTACATATAAATACCGATGTGCGTCCGGATTTTATTTCACGCACCACATCAAACATGACGCCCTTGTATCTAAACTCCTTGTGATCAATCCAACGAAAGTCAGCATCGCTTGCAACATCAACTATTTGTAAGACAAGTAATTTGGACTGCTTCAACTGAATCCGTGTTTGCATTTCCGTCCGGGCCAAATACTTGTTCAGCTCAAAAAGGAAATAGTACCCCATTGAATTGAACAGGAAAATGATCAGAAAAGTAAATGCAAATACTCTTTTCAAATTCAGAATTTAAGATATGATTGGCAAAGATAAAGAAATTCGCAAATACCAGATGATACACCCAAATAACCTATTTTTGTTTTATAAAACCTGTACATGAAATTATTGAAAATATCGGCCGTCTCCTACCTGAACACCTTCCCATTTGTTTTTGGCCTTTTAGAGTCTGGATTTATGCAAAATTTCAAACTCGAACTGGATGTTCCGTCAGTTTGCGCCCAAAAGCTCAAAAGCGACGCTGTTGATATTGCCCTGGTTCCCGTTGCCGCCCTGAATGAAATCGGAACGGTCCATTTTATTTCCGATTTTTGTATTGGCGCTGTTGGAGAAGTGAAAACCGTCCTTTTACTGTCAAAGGTTCCCCTTGAACAGATCAGTCATATCCACCTTGATTTTGATTCACGCACTTCTGTTGAATTGGTAAAGGTGCTTGCCAAACATCACTGGGGCATCAACCCGCAATGGGAGAATCTGGGGCCTCAGCAATCCACCTCATTCGCAGGGCTGGAATCATTGGTGGCCATCGGTGATAAAACCTTTGAGATTCGTTCTGGGTTTCCCTATGTGTATGATCTGGCTGAGGCCTGGATTGATTTCACGGGGTTGCCTTTCGTATTTGCAGTATGGGTATCACGGAAAATATTGCCCGGTGATGTGCTGTCACAATTCTCGCAGGCTCTTGGTTATGGTATCACGCACAAAGGTGATTGTATCGAATATTTCAGAGATAAACTGCCGCGATGCAATGATTGCCTTTCTTATCTGGAGCAAAATATCTCCTATGAATTTGATAAAAACAAGAAAGAAGGCCTGCGTATGTTTTTAAGTTACCTGGAGGAATAAATCCAAGTCTATTTCTTTACCGGATAACCACGTTTCTTGGCCATATCTTCCAGCCGTTTCTGAAAACCTGACTTTTTCACAGTCTTTTTCTTGTTCGCTTCGATCTGCAGGTGAAGTTTTTTCTCATCAATGGTAGCTCTGATGATATAAATCTGCGCAAAGGTAAGGAGGTTGGCCAGCAGGTAATAGTAACTCAAACCCGAGGAATAATCGTTGAACCAGAATAGGAACATCACCGGCATGAGATACATCATGGTTTTCATCCCCGGCATCTGTGTTTGCTGGGAACCCATCATCTGGTCGTTTATTTTGGTATAGGCCACGCTGGAGATGGTCATCAGCAGGGCAAACAGGCTGATATGGTCTCCATAGTAAGGGATCGTGAAGCCTCCCGGGAAGGTATAGATGGAGTCGTAGGACGAAAGGTCTTTTGCCCAGAGAAAAGCTTGCTGGCGAAGTTCGATGGAGGAGGGGAAAAAGCGGAACATGGCAATGAGAATAGGCATCTGCAGCAACAATGGAATACAACCTGCCATTGGGTTCACCCCGGCCTTCTTGTATAAATCCATAGTGGCGGATTGCTTTTTCATGGCATCTTCCTTCTTTGGGAATTTCGCATTTAATTCATCGATCTCGGGTTTTAGTACCCGCATTTTGGCCGATGATTTATAGGTTTTAAAAGCGATCGGGAAAAGAATCGTCTTAAGCAGAATTGTGAGGATCAGGATAATAATACCATAGTTCCAGCCAAAGTTTCCAAAAAAGGTAAACACAGGAATAACTGCATAAATGTTATTGGGGCCAAAGTACATGGACATGCTCACTGTTTTATTCTCGCCCGGTATAAACGGGATCCCGATTTCGGCCGTCATTGTTTTCAGATAGTGATTACCGCCCGGAAGCGTGGCCACCCGCAATTTTGGATCGCTGAAAAAATCATCGGCAATGATGGTGCTCGTAAAAAACTGTTGCTTGTAAGAGACCCATTTGAGCCGTTCATTTTTCAGGACCTTCTCTTCATCTTTCGATTCAGAGAGATTATCAACTTTGTCTTCAGCATATTTGTAATACAATCCGGTACTCAACCGTTCCATGTTGAGGCTTTTCTCCTGCCGTATGAGGTTATCATTCCAGTTCAGAACCAGGAACTTTGTAGCGGGATCGACGACATCGTTCATATTGACAAACTTCACGCTGTAGCGCAACATATATTCATTTCCCTTCACCGTATAAATATATTCGATATACTTGCCCGGGTCAATGGTTGTATCTGAATTGGCCATAAACAGGCGCATGCCGAAGCGCAGCGAATCTTTCCCTGTGACTTTGACTTGTGGCTGGCCCTCATTTTTCGAATCCGGCCAGAAGGGTTGAAAATAGAGTTTATTGGTATTGATGATGCGGTTGTTGGAAAAAAACGAGAGTCCGAACTGAAGCGAATCATTGTTCATAATGGCCAGTGGCCGCTGATCCCATGTAAGATAGTCTTTCAGCTCAACATGCGAAATTTTCCCTCCCCGGGCTGATATCTTTAATTTAAAAACATCGTTTTCAATAGCATAAGAGGTGTCTTTCCCCACGGCGGCATTTGCAAACGCGCCAAGTTCATCTTTCATGGTGAGCCGGAGTACCGTGACAGAATCAAGTTTTTTCCCGGAAGATAAAACTTTCTCTTTTTCTTTTGCGGCAGCAATTGCTCTGTCTCTGGCAAGCGTCTTGATATCGGAATCATGTTTGGCCTGTTCGGCGAGAAAAATCGAGTCGGCCGTATGTTGTTGTTTCATCAACTGTTCCTTTGAAGGGCTCATCAGATAACTGTATCCGATGAAAATCCCGAAAATCAGGACAAGGCCAATAATGGTATTTTTATTCATAGCAGGGATTGGAAAAACGGGTGCAAAGGTACAAAAATGTTCTTATCTGTCAGCGTAGTCCTTTGCTGCTTTTACAAAACTCACAAAAAGCGGGTGTGGACGGGCAACCGTACTTTTATATTCCGGATGAAACTGAACTCCGATGAACCATGGATGATTCTCCAGTTCAATGATCTCTACGAGGTTGTCCTTTTGATTCATACCAACCGGCTTCATACCAGCTTTGCGGTATGCATCGAGATAGTCGTTGTTGAATTCAAACCGGTGACGGTGACGTTCATTGATGTTTTCCTGTTGATAAACAGGGTATGCTTTGGAATCATGTGTTAATTTACAAGGGAAAGATCCCAGTCTCATGGTGCCCCCCAGCCCGGAAATCTTCTTTTGCATCTCCATCATATCGATTACCGGATAAGGGGTCAGCTTGTTGAATTCTGTGGAATGAGCGCCGACCAATCCCAGTACATTTCTGCC
>JAPLDG010000309.1 GCA_026391845.1 Bacteroidota bacterium
CCTTTCCTGACTTCTGACTCTTCCAAGTTGTAGTATATTGACATTTTCCAAGCAATTGAATTTGAATGACATAAAATTCACAATTGTGACTTTTACCGCACTAACGCCTATCGAAAGTGGGAAGTACAAAGTTCGAAGGACAAACGAAAGTGGGAAGTACAAAGTTCGAAGGACGAACAACGGCCGGCTAATCCCAGCCTTTGTACTTCGTCATTCGTCATTCGTACTTCATCATTCGTACCTATTGTATTACTATTGCTTCGCATTACACCGCACTAAATGTCAGAAGTCAGGACATAGTGGAAGTTATGATTTAGCCCTTTTACCCTTCTTCTCCACCGCAAACAACCCCGCCGTGTATTTGTCATATAACTCAAAAAGGTACTCGATGCGCTTGGTCTCGTTGATAAAGGGTTGTGGCCGGTAACACAGGTCAACCGCTTTATCAAGCTCCTGGTGAGCCTTTACAAGGTCGGGGGGCATGGTTAAAGGGTCGTAAAGATCGGCCAAACTGCTCGTTGGATAATTAGCCCTGGTATCAAGCACCTTTTGAGCGGCAGTCTCAACTGTTTTTATTTGCTTATCGGAGGGGGTTTCGGGCCAGGGGTAGTTATTGTAAACAATATCATTTGAATATCTGAACCTGCTTTCTAAGCGACCGCAGACATAGTGTATCCAGACCTGATGCATTTCTGAGGTCAGTAAACCAAAATGAAATAAAGTGGCATTGGGGAGTGCCGTACACGAATCGCTTACTATTGTTTCATGCGGGAAAAATCCCACAGGTATGTATTTCCTGTTTTCCGATGAATGTCTGGGAATGATTAAATAATCATGTTGAGGTTGACGGATTTCAGAAAAAAGAGATGGAGTGCTTGCCTGTAGCCTTACGGAATCTTTGGTGCTTTTTGATCGAAATTCTTTTATTTTCTTTAGTCTGTCAATTATTTGTGGCACTTTTGACAACTCAGCAGGGTCAGCATTAACTAACCAGAAGCACCAACGGGTTTTACCATGCAGGAATTCATGGCTGCTTAAAATTGGTCTTATATATTTTGTCACCAGTGGTTCTATCGCCATCAAATCATTTTTTTCAGTATCTGATAAAAAGAAATTACCGTTGTCAACAGGTTTGCTCCCATAAATTAAATTTGGAACATTACATATTGGCTTCCGTCTGCTAATCAGATAAGTATCATTCCCTTCAACTAAATATGGATTAATATTGCCAACTTTTATGACATGGGCTTCACCCGCTATTTCCTCATATTCATAAATTCGTTTTTCTGAAATATCGAAATTTGAGAACCCGATTATGACAACATGCACAGCAGCATTACCCTTTGCCTCATTACCCCACTTGAATGTTCGATGGGCAAAGTGAATTTTAATTTTGTATTTACTGAACAGCTCATTCCATAAAATTCCGACCTGCTCACCTTGCGATATTGAATTTGTTGAGACGAACGCACATTTGGTTCTCTTCCCCTCTCCCTGGGGAGAGGGGTGCCCGACAGGGCGGGGTGAGGTACAATACGTTGCTGCTTTAATATACCACGCTGTCACGAAATCCAGCACCCCGGCACCTTTGACACCTGTAAAAACAGCAGCCATGTCCTCTTTTTGTGGAGTATTCATCAAATGTTTCCCGATAAACGGCGGATTTCCATAAATGTAATCAAACCGTTGCTCTCCCTGCTCCCAGGGAACTGGCTCGATCAGGCTTTGCCAGTCGGTGCGCAACGCATTGGCGCAAATGATGTTGGGGCTTTTCCGCAGCGGAAGCCGGACAAAATACTGCCCGAACTCCTCACTGACCAGCATGTTCATCTGGTGGTCCATCAGCCATAAGGCGACCTGGGCGATCTGGGAGGGAAATTCCTCGATCTCGATGCCATAAAAACGGTCAACATCGAGCTTTAACAGTTCACCAATATCAAATACCTGCTGCCCTTTCTGCAAAATTTTGATGATCTCCAGCTCCAATAATCGCAACTCCCGGTAGGTGATGACCAGAAAATTGCCGCAACCACAGGCCGGGTCGAGAAAACGCAGGGCAGCCAGTTTATCATGGAACTTTATCAACTTACTTCGGTTGTCTTTTACCGCATGGAACTCTTTCCACAGATCATCCAGAAACAGGGGTTTGATAACCTTGAGGATATTTTTCTCAGAGGTATAGTGTGCTCCCAGGTTCCGGCGTTCGACCGGGTTCATGACGCTCTGGAACAGCGAGCCGAAAATAGCAGGGGAAATGGCGCCCCAGTTAAGGGTGGTACATTCCAGGAGGATATCCCGCATTTTGCTGTCGAAGGAGGCCGGGGGTAGTGGTTCTTCAAACAATTTGCCGTTCACATAATGAAACGCGGCCATCTCTTCGTCGAGGTTGGTCAGGCGTTTATTTCGGGGAGTATTCAGCACATAAAACAGTGAGGCCAGATGATGGGCCAGGTCGCTGCCATCCTCCTTGGTTTTATGCTCGATGTAGTCGCGTAGCTGGTCCTTGTCAAAAATACTGGTATCCTCGGCAAACAGGCAGAACAGCAACCTCACCAGATATAGCTCCAGCGGGTGGCCGGCATAACCGATCTCTTTCAGCCGGTCATGAAGTTTACCCATGAGTTCGGCAGCTTTGATATTCACCGGGTCCTGCTCGTGGAATTCATGTTTCTGGTAACCAGCTATGAAACCAAAATGCGAAACGTTCTGATACAGGTCCCGGAGTTCAAATTCAAAGTTGGCGCCGGTCTCAAGGTCGTAGAGCCGGAACCGGGCAAAATCAGACACCAGCACGTATTTCGGAAGCTCATAATCTTTCAGCCCCGGGAAGTACTCAAGAGCTTGCTTAAACGCTTTATCAAGGTCTTTCCCCCTTGATTTATGTTCGACCAGTATTGTGCCCTTCCAGAGGAAGTCGATATACCCGGTGGAATTATCCAACCGTTTGACGGGCTTTTCAAAACTGCCTATCTTGCGGCGGTGTATGCCGAAAACATGAAAAAAATCATCCCAAAAGGTTTTAGCTTCGGCATCTTCGGAGGTCTCATTTTCCCATTCTTTGGAGAAATGTATTGCGCGGTCTTTAATTTCGTTCCAGGAGAGGGGCATAGGGTTTATTTTTTTACAAATTTTCCTCCAATATTTGTCCCATCATTGACTCTCAGTTGATAGAGATAAATACCTGAAGCAAGAAAACGTGTATTTAGAGAAATATGACCTGTGAAATCGGCCTGCATCACCATTCTTGAAGTGAGGTCGTAAATGACAATTCCGGCCACCTGGTTTTTATTAACCATAACATGGAGGATGTCATCAGCAGGATTGGGATAAACCGAAAAAGGAGCATCAGTCTGTTTTTCATACACATGATAAGGGAATGGATATTCATACGCGCCAACATCAACCCTGCTTTGCGTTATCCTTGGGTTTCCCGCAAAATCAACATCAGACAGATTTGAAATTAAATCCATATTTCCTGCATTGATGCACGGTGAATTGCTCAGCAATTCCCAGCTGTAAATGCCCAGGTTCTGCATGAACCCGGAGGAAACGGTCGGAAGGTTCAGCGCAGGATCGGCTATAATGGTATTCTGGCCGAGGGTGTCTGCATTTTTCTGTCGGATGCTATTGCATTCGAGTTCTCCCGAAACACCTCTGTACCAGGATATATTGTTTGAATCGGATAAGTTATAGATGATATTATTGTACATCCTGAATTTCTTTGCCGTTCCGCCTACAATCCATGCATAAAACTCATTTCCTTGACCGCCACCGACGACCTTGTTGTTGCAAATGGTGTTATTTATGACCATGGGTGGCAAGGAATCAGAATAATCCAACTTCAAAATCATCCCGGCTCCATAAGTTCGGTTGGAATTGTTGTAGATCAGATTCTGAGCGATCTTTTTTTCGCCATCCTTAACAGTCAGGCACATTCCTCCGATCAAGTCTGAGGCATTGTTATAGATCACATTATTTTCAATGACGCTGCCATAGCTTGTCCAGTTAATTCCTCCACCGTTGTTGTGAATTTTATTATCCAGAATTTCGACGACTCCTGATCCGGAAATCCCTTCATACCGATTATGATGGATATGATTTTTTGTAATCAGCAGTCCGCTGTTCCCACTGGCCCATACTCCATAATGGTTATTGAATATCTCATTGTTTTCTATAACTGATGGATTAAACTTATTGCAATGGATTGCTTCTCCATTGATGTTAAAAATTTTACTGTTCGTGATGATCAGGATTGGCCGCTGGGTAGCGTTGCCCGACAGGGCTATACCTCCCGGCGGGGTTACATAGTCATAAAGGTTGCTGATGGAGCAGTAGTCTATTCTCACCACACCGTTATTCAGTAAAATGGGTGATTTGTAACAATTGGAGGTCAGGGTGCAATACCGGAGAAAAGAGGTATCGGTAGCGACCGAATGTTCAAATAAGATCCCTGTCCACGGAACAGCAGGATCCAGCGATTCTATGCGGATCGGATTGAGTGAGTCGCCAAATGCCTCCAGTATCCCTCTAATCCTCAAATTGTAGACGCCCAGGATGATCACATGCGTACCAGCACAAATGGTCAATTTAGCTGAATCCATGACAATGATGTTGGCTCCGATCAACAAGGTATCTGAGCAAATAACGGTATCGGACAAGATGTTATTCACTAACGGCGGAAATGAAAAACCCACAAGTGGAATTTTCATGGGGGAAAGTTCAGGCGAGGAGATTCTCAGGGTGTCGGGGTAATTGCCCTGATGGGTTGGATTAAATCGCACAAACACCACCGTATCGGACTGCTGTGCCAGAGATACATGGAGACTGACTCCGTAAGAATCATTGGTAAAACTGATCCCGTATGGATCGGAAACTTTCAGGGTCAGTTCAAGTAGTCGGTTGCCGGTGTTGGTGAGGGTAATCGGTATAGCAGATAAACCGTTGATTGATAAATTACCGAAATAGACCGGGTTTTTACTGGACCTAAGTCTGTAAACCGGCTCCGGAGATGTACTTTCCACATGATACTTTCTCAGGATCAGCCCATTGGTTCCAACTGCGTAAAGGAAATTCTGTTTGCCCCGAAAAAGATAGTTGATGGTGTCGGCGGCAAAATAGTCACTCGTCCATGCAAGTCCATCTGATCTTGTCAAATATATGTTGTGCAAAGACACCAGGTATCCATCAATCTCATTGATAAACTTGTTTTGATGAACGGAGCCGGGAACTTCTGCATCATATCCTTTGATTCCATTGTTTCCCTGCGTGGTTTTATAGATTTTTTGTTGTTCTCTGACATAATAACCGACAGAATCATTCACATATGAGATCAGATATCCGCCATAAGGTCCTGTGGGTAACCCGAGATAAGTCCAGGATGCTCCCATATTGACCGTTCTCCGGGAATCATTATACCACGGGCCACTGCAATGTGCAACCAGTTCATGATGCCCCCCGGTGATTGTTGCCATGTGATCATTCACTACATCGAAACTGCCGCCCGGGTCATTGGGTGAAAAGGCATACGTCCATGTAATGCCGCCATCAACAGATTTATTCACAATATAATTCGGAATATAGGTGGTCCCTCCGCTCCAGTTGCAGACAGTATATCCGGGGATTACCATAAACCCTGCTCCTCCCCTGAAAAAAATGAGATCGGTGATCGTGTATGTAAAGCTTTTAATCAGGTTCCATGTTACTCCTCTGTCGGTACTCCTGAAAATGCAGTTTCCGCCGGCATATACCGTATCCGGTCCCGAACTGCAGATTGCCTTGAATACACCCGATAAACTGCCCGTTAAATGCCAGGTTGTACCCTGATCACTGGTTTTATATACCTTTCCCCCGGAGCTGATAACGAACCCTATAGAATCGCTTACAAAGCAGCCATCCACAAGGTTTGCAGTTGTTCCTGAACTGATTTTTTGCCATTGTGCAAAAATCTGTGAGAGGTTCAGTAGAAAGAACAGGATGAGGCTAAGCCGCAGGAGTTTCATGACAAGATTTTTTATAGTTCGTCGCACCAGGCATATGGAAATCGTCCCCATATTTAATCACGTAAATATAATGAAATTCTGTGAAGCATGGGTTTTCATTGATTTAAGAAAATTTGACCGTGAATTCACATATAAGGCACGTATAAGCACGGTAAAACCACGTAGTTGGATGTGAATTTTACATAGATTCACACAGATTCACATTGAAACCACTTAGCTATACGTGAATTTCACATATATTCACGCAGAAAGTACGAAGGACAAAGGACAAAGGACAAACGAAAAGTGGGAAGTAGAAAGTTCGAAGGACGAACAACTGCCGGCTAATCCACTTTGTACTTCGGACTTCGTCATTCGTACTTCGTACTTCGGGTTGTACCGCATTAAATGTCAGAAGTCAGGAAATAATTTAGGTTAAATTTATAACGGCCATAAATAAGTAAATTAATATCAGGCAGGAAATATAATACATTTGCAGCAGGAGGTCGCCATGAAAAAGAAACTAACACCGGAACAGTTGGAATTAGTGAATCTCTTAAAACAAGGCAAGAGTTCGAGCGAGATACATGAGATATTTCGCAAGAAATTTGATTTGGCAGTAGCCAAGAGAAAAGAGAACCTCAGCACTCGCAATATGAGTAGTTTGTTGTAATATGTTGACAATACAGGTATGCCTAAAAATAGCCTCAGCGAGTGTATCCCAAATATTAGTTTCCTGACGTCCATCACAAAACTTAAATCCAGCCCATTTTACGAGAAAGCAAAATCCGGTGACTCGGAGGCTGCTGCAAAATTAGTGGACGAACTTATGACCAGAGATGGTTTTTTTATTCCTGCGAAATTGGTTAAAGAGAAATATGGTGATGTTATAATTGCACCAGTAATGGGTATTGAGGAGTCAGGTCAAAACCAAATTCCTCAATTAATGGCCGAAAAAATAGCTGAAAAGTCAGGTGGGCGTGTTTCTGATGATATGTTACTAATGGCAAATAAACCTAAACATACAGGAAAGTCATTGGCAGAGAGATTTAGCTACCCGGTTGAGTTTACGGGTCCGGTAGAAAATGGTAAAAAATATATTATTGTTGATGATGTTTCGGCGACTGGCAGTTCGTTGAAGGGTCTTAAAGATTACATAGAGGCAAACGGCGGTGATGTTATTGGCGTTCAAACTCTCGCAGTTGGGAGAATGGGGCCGGATTTTGAAATGAAAAGTTTGACCAGGGAGAAATTAATCAGTAAATTTGGCGAAAACAATCTCAACTCATTTTTAGATGACCAGGGAAGAACTCTTGCGTCTCTCACCGAAAGAGAGGCTGCTTTTCTCGCGCAGTTTAATTCGTTGCTCACAGCAGGAGTTAGACTCCGTGGCGCAGTCACGAAAAGAAGCCTCGAAGATTTATTGGGAAAGGAGGAGTCAGGAAGGCAGCTCAACTTGTTTGAGCGAGAAGAGGGTGTCCTCAAAAGAACAATAGATTTTACTGACTCCAAACTAAGTCCACAATAGACCTTTTCCAAAGTTTTAATTGCCGCGGGATTAGCCGCGAAATTTGAAGGCTGAAACGCGAAATGCGAAATGTAACTCTGATAGCGGGCTCTGTTTCCGCATTTCAGATTTTCACATTTCGCATTTGACTTGTAGCCTGTAGGGGAATCGAACCCCTGTTACCAGGATGAAAACCTGGCGTCCTAACCCCTAGACGAACCGGCCATTGGTTAATTTGAAGATGCAAAATTACAACATTCCTTTTTTCTATGCAAGAAAAAAATTTAATCAACCGGAATTTCGTATATTTGTTTTCTGTCCGGAACCTTTGCCGGGCTAATCCCCTCCCCCGGGCCGTATTTTTCCCGCCATTTGTAACCCATTTCTCTGACCTTGCTCTAACCTTGCTCTAACCTTCCTGTATCATAGGTGCCTTTTACCATTCATCTGACATAGTGACCAGTCACCAGTCGGCAGTCGGCAGTCACGTGTCACGTGTCACGTGTTACGCTCAAGAAATAATGAGCTTTTTCCTCCCGTATCTCAAATATAATTTGTAATTTTGCGGCTTGTTAGGAAATTCACAATACGGGAACTAAGTATTTAAAAATCAATATAATATGAATAAAGCAAAGAAATTTTTATCCTGTGACGGAAACCAGGCTGCCGCCCATATGGCCTATATGTTCAGCGAAGTTGCCGCCATCTATCCCATCACTCCCTCCTCAAACATGGCCGAAAACGTGGATGAATGGGCCGCCCACGGACGCAAAAATCTTTTTGGCGAAGAGGTAAAAGTAGTCGAAATGCAATCGGAAGCCGGCGCTGCAGGCACTTTGCACGGTTCACTTCAGGCAGGCGCACTGACTTCAACCTTTACCGCATCACAGGGACTGCTGCTCATGATCCCCAACATGTACAAGCTTGCCGGCGAACTTCTTCCGGCCGTATTCCATGTAAGCGCACGTACGGTTGCCGCACATGCACTCTCGATCTTTGGCGACCACAGCGATGTGTATGCCACCCGTCAGACCGGTTTCGCCATGCTGGCTTCCGGTTCTGTTCAGGAGGTGATGGACCTGGCCGGCATTGCCCACCTTTCTGCCATCAAATCCCGCATCCCTTTCCTTCATTTCTTTGATGGTTTCCGCACCTCGCACGAAATTCAGAAGATCGAGATGTTCGAGAATGAAGATATGCTGAAATTACTCGATATGGAAGCCCTCCAGGCTTTCCGCGATCATGCGTTGAATCCGGAGCACCCCGTAACCCGTGGCACCGCCCAGAATCCGGATATCTTTTTCCAGGCCAAGGAAGCGATCAACCGTTTTTATGAACCGGTTCCCGACATCGTTGACGCTTACATGCAGGAGATTACCAAAATGACCGGCCGCGTTTATCACCCGTTCATGTATTATGGTCATCCCGAAGCCGAAAATATCATAGTGGCGATGGGATCGATTACCGATACCACCAAAGAGGTGATTGACCACCTTATGGCAAAAGGGGAGAAGATCGGATTGATCTCGGTTCATCTTTATCGCCCGTTCTCTGAAAAATATTTCTTCAACGTACTGCCCAAAAGCGTGAAACGCATCTGCGTACTCGACCGCACCAAGGAGCCGGGAGCCAATGGCGATCCGCTGTATCTGGATATCCGCGACATGTTTTACGACCGGGAGAACCGCCCGATGATTATCGCCGGCCGCTACGGACTCAGTTCCAAGGACACGACACC
>JAPLDG010000116.1:0-934 GCA_026391845.1 Bacteroidota bacterium
GGTCTTGCCCAGTTTTGAGGTTTCTGTGACGGTTACGCCCTCTGCTAATCAGGTATGTGCAGGCTCATCAGTGACCTTCACGGCAACGCCGACTCATGGTGGTGATTCACCTGCATACCTCTGGATGGTTGATCATGTCGGAACCGGGTCGAACAGCCCGGTTTTTAGCTTTAATCCGGCCAACGGGAATGTTGTCACCTGTCAATTAACCTCAAGTCTTGAATGCGCGAGCGGAAATCCGGCGACATCAGAACCAGACACCATGGCTGTCATTCCAAATCTTCCTGTCGCTGTCAGCATCACAGCCTCTGCAAACCCTGTCTGCGAGGGAACTCCCGTTATTTTTACAGCACATCCGGTTCATGGCGGAGTTGCTCCTTCATTTCAATGGAAAGTGAATGGCACCGATCAAGGTGCAAATGCAATCACTTTTGCACATCAGCCAAATGCAGATGACACTATAACATGTGTGATGACATCCAATGAAATATGTCCCGGAGGCAATCCGGCTGTCTCCAATGCAATTATCATGACTGTGAGTCCAAATGTGCCGGTGAATGTTGTGATTGGAGCATCGGAAAACCCATCATGCGCGGGCAGTCTGGTGAGTTTTACAGCAACTCCGACCAACGGTGGAATATCTCCTGTGTTCAATTGGTTTGTCAATGGAACACCCGGCGGAATTAATAGTCCGGTGTTTTCCTATACGCCCGTTTCAACTGATCATATCAGCTGCATCATGAACTCAAGTACTGGTTGTCCTTCCGGAAATCCTGATACCTCGAATGTGATTACCATGACAGTTGGTCTTTATTCGCCTGTTAGTATTGGCATCGTTGCCTCGGCGAACCCTTCCTGCAATGGTATCCCGGTTGCCTTCACAGCCACTGCCGTAAATGGTGGTTCATCCCCTCATTTTCAATGGTTTGTAAAT
>JAPLDG010000116.1:972-2607 GCA_026391845.1 Bacteroidota bacterium
AGTCAGTTGCCAGTTGAATTCAAATGCCTTATGCAATACAGGAAATCCTGCTATGTCCAATATAATCAACATGACCGTGAGTTCATCCGGCGTCCCGGGCATATCGATCGTATCCTCAAACAATCCCATTTGTCAGGGCACTCTGGTGACTTTTTCAGCCACGCCGATGAACGGTGGAACATCACCTGTTTTTCAATGGAAAGTTAATCGTATCGTCGTTGGCTCAAATAGTCCTGTTTACACGTATATTCCACAGGATGGTGATTCGGTCACGTGCAGCATGACCTCAAATTCCTTATGCACGTCAGGGAATCCACTTGTTTCAAATTTGATTGTTATGTCTGCCAGCCCCGTACGCGAGGTAGGGATCTCGATTGTTGCCCCAACAGGTCCTGTATGCAGGGGAAGCTATATTGGCTTCACTGCAACAGCATCTTATGGTGGAATTGCTCCGATTTATCAATGGAAAGTGAATGGGGGGAACGCAGGAACGAATTCTGCGACTTTCAATTATCAGCCGAACGACGGGGAGGTTGTAACTTGTGTACTTACCTCGAGTGCAGGGTGCACCACAGGGAATCCGGCAACATCCAACCAGATTACCATGAGTGTAAACGAATCCTTACCGGCGGGGGTCAGTGTTGTTGCATCGGCAAACCCGGCCTGTATCGGAGCAACAGTTCAATTCACTGCAACTCCGGTAAACGGAGGTTCAGATCCGACCTATGAATGGCGCGTCAATGATATACCAATTGAAACTACGCATATTCCAACATTCAGTTATACCCTGAACAACGATTACACACTACAATGTATCATCACTCAATGTATCATCACTTCAAATAACGGATGTCCGGCCTCAAATACTGCCATCTCTAACCTGATTTCAATGGTTGTCAGTCCGATGTTGCAGGTCGGTATTTCGATCCTTCCCTCCGCGAACCCCCTGTGCGAGGGCGCTTTTATTACTTTTACTGCAACTCCGGTTCATGGAGGAACCCAGCCACACTATCAATGGAAGGTTAAAGGTGTGAATGCAGGGGCTGACCAGCCAACCTATACGTATGCTCCGGTTTCAGGCGATTCGGTCAGATGTACACTGACATCGAGTGAGCAGTGTGCCATTACCAATCCAGTAATTTCCAACAAACTTATCATGACCGTAAAACCCATTATATCAGCCTCTGTTTCTGTTACAGCTGATGATACCGTATGTCCCGGAACACAGGTGTCGTTTACTGCGAATGCAATAAACGGAGGCACAACGCCTGCTTATCAATGGTATTTGAACAATAATCCTGGTGGCGCCAATAACCCGGTTTTTACTGTGACCCCTGGTGATGGAGATAAAATATCCTGCCGGCTGACGTCAAGCGAGTTGTGTTTACGCCAAAATCCAGTGATATCAAGTGATTTCATCATACACACCAATACTCCTCTGCCAGGTTCAATTAACATAACAGCCTCTGCAAATCCTTTTTGTCAGGGGAGTGCCGTCACATTTAATTCCGCCATAAACAACGGAGGAAGTTCGCCGAAGTATAAATGGAAAAAAAACGGAGATAGTGTGGGCATGGGGCCGACCTATACCTATGTCCCTGCCCATGGAGATTTTATAACCTGTACGTTAACCTC
>JAPLDG010000134.1 GCA_026391845.1 Bacteroidota bacterium
AAAACCTCTCGGGCACTGGAAGGCAAGATGCTGGGCAACCGCAGACGGCCTAAAAAATGGTACGGAAAAACCCTTTACGCAGAAGTCGCCACACTCAAGGAAATTCTTATCAAAGAATACGGGCATAAAGGATCACTTGTGATTTGTGAAAATCTTGATGACAATTCAATACACTAAACAATGGCAAATAGTGAAGTAGCCAGGGCAGAAGTAATTCTCAATGGCCAAAAAGCAAATGCAACACTCAAAGAATTGGAAAATTCAGCCAAGGCGCTGAACGCCGAATTACGCAAACTACCTACCAATTCTGATGCTTTCGCCAAGAAAACAGAAGAATTCCAAACCGTTAAAAAACGGATCGGAGATATAAAACAGGAAATCATTGGCACCCAGAGCGCCATGGGAAAATTTGCTGACTGGTCAAACAAATACTTTCAGGGGATTACCATTATTGCTGCTGCCTTCACCGGTGCTGCCCTTGCCATAAAAGGCATGGTTGAAAATGCCGGTAAACTCAGTGACTCCCTGGCTAATATCAGAAAAACTACCGGCATGACTGCCGATGAAGTTTCCCGATTGAATTCAGAACTGAAAAAAATCGATACCAGGACTTCGCGCGAAGAACTTCGTGGGATCGCCAATGTTGCCGGCCAGCTGGGAATTGAAAAATATTCTGTTTTTGAGTTTACCAACTCAATTGACAAATTGAATGTTGCCCTTGGCGATGAAATTCAAGGCGGCGCCGAAGGTGTTGCAACTACAATGGGAACTCTCAGAAATGTTCTCACTGACATGAAAACAAAGGATGTTTCTGATGATTTACTTCGTATTGGCAATGCAATCAATGACCTGAGTGCTTCAGGCTTTGCCACTGCTCCGGTACTGGCAGATTTCGCCAACCGGATTGGTGGTGTTGGAATTAACCTTGGCCTTACCTCGAATGAAGTTCTTGGGATTAGTGCAACCATGCAGGAACTTGCAATTTCTACCGAACGCGGCGGTACGGCAATGGTCAAAATTCTTTCAAAAATGACAACAAACACGGGTGAATTTGCCAAGGTTGCAGGAGAACCACTCGAAGACTTCACCAAATTGGTAAACACTGATTTGTATGCCGCATTTGTAAAAGTCCTCGAAGGATCAAGAAGATCGGGCGAAGGAGCAACTGTGCTGGGTAACATGATCAAAGAGATGGAAATATCAGGCATTGGAGCAGCTGAAGTGTTTTCAAAATTAGGAACCAATACACAAATGCTTTCTCAAAAAGTTACCATGGCAGGTTCATCTCTACAAACCACAGCCGGGGTACTTGCTGAGTTCAAAATTAAAAATGAAACCCTGGGCGCTACCCTTGATAAACTTGGCAAGGATTTCAACAGCCTTATGTCTTCGGCTTCGCTTATTTCACTGCTAAAATCCGGTGTTGAAGCCGTTGTTTCACTTGTAGCCTGGCTAAAGGTCCTGCCAAAAACAATAAAGGATAATATAGTTGTCTTAACCCTGATGAGCGGAACCCTGCTGATTTATATTGCCTCTGTTACCAAATCAATGCAAATCACCATTCTCAACAACCTTCTGATGAAAGAAGGCATCTTGTTGAAGATAAAAGATGCTTTGGTTCTGGAAACCTTGATCATGAAAGAACGGTTAATGAACCTTGTTAAAAGTGAAGGTTCAATTGCCACCAAACTTGCTACCATTGCCCAATGGGCATGGAACGCTGCCTTGGCAGCTAATCCAATAGGGCTTGTCATTGCAGGAATTACAACCCTCATTGCCGGGATTGCAGCCTACAATAAATACAACTCACAAGCAATCGCAAATGAAAAGGAAAAGGCAAGCCTGACTGTTTTACTTGCTAATTCCAACCTCAAACTTGAAGGAACATATACTAAAATCGTTTCACAATTGAGGGAGTTAAATAAACTGTCCAGGGAAGAAAAAACACTGCTCGAACAATCCATTGATCTTAAGATAAAATCAGCGCAGGCAGAATTACTCGTTTTTGAAGCAAAACAAAAAAGTGTCGGGAAAAATGCATCAAAACCTACCACCTGGCAATCAGTACGATCCAGGATGCTAACCCCCGAAGATGCAAAAGAAGCCAAACATGTTTGGTCCACTTTAAATTCCAAAGAAGCAATGGGTGAATATTCTGATGGTATCGAAGCATTAAAGTCAAAGATTTTTCAATTAATTGAATCAAAAAAGTCGCTCACTGATGTAATGTATGCTGAATACACTGCTCATAAAATCACCCTTAAAACGCAGGATGCTCTTACTGAAAAACTCTCACTCTACCAGACAGCTCTAAGAAGTACTGTTGCCGGCAGTGAAGATTTTATTCGCATTCAAAAAAGTATAAAATATACCCAAATTGCACTTGCAAAGTTCGATAACAGTGATAAAAGCACTGATGAGGATAAAAAGAAATCCCAAAACGATGCCCTCAAATCTTCCTACGAAAAACTTGGCGTTGAAATAAAGGAATACATTGCCCTTCTCCAGCAACAAGTTGTCTCTGATCCCAAACAGGCCGCGATAACTGCCAAAAAAATAAAACGACTGCAGGATGAAAAAGCCAAAATTGATGCACTGGTGGGATCATTGGTTGATCTTAAAGGCGCTGAGGGTAAAACCGATTATGATCAGTTGAATGAGGACATTAAAAAGAATACCGACCTCCTTTATCAACAAGTTATCAATGATCCTGAGCAAGCTGCCGTAACTGCCCAGAGGATAAGAAAACTTCAAGAGGAGAAAGAGAAAATTGATGAATTGGTCAAATCCATGATGAAACAGGAAGATCTCATGGGATTGCTCGACGATCGACAGGAAACACCCCAGGAAGAATGGGACCGTACCACCGAAGGATTGCTTGGCCCCCTGGATGGACCTGATCCCAATGTTGAAGATCCTCAGATGCAGGCCGAAAGAGAATCTGCCGATGCTAATAAATGGGCAAAGGATGCAGAAGAAGTTCTTGGTTATGTCAGCATGGTTGAAAATACCCTTGGTTCATTGGATTCATTCCTGGCCGCACGAGAAAACCAGGACCTTGCTAAAGATGAATATTTGAATAAACAGAAAGAAAAAAATCTCAAAGCAAGATTAAACGCCGGCCTGATCACTCAAAAACAATATGATGCTGCCACCGCAAAGAATGATGCCGACCTTGCCACAAAAAAGCGCAAAATTGAGCATGATCAGGCAGTTCGTGCAAAAGCAATGGCTGTGCTTCAAGCCGGTATCAATGTTGCCCTTGGCATTACTTCTGCTCTTTCGACGATTCCCGCTGGTTTTGCACTTGCAATTATAACAGGTATTCTTGGCGCTGTTCAAATTGCTGCAATTTTAGCGGCTCCCGTTCCCCAGGCTGCAAAAGGAAGATTTAATGTGATCGGCAATCAGGATGGAAAGCATTATTCAAATGTTCCTTATCAAGAATCATTCACCGGGATCCCCGGCCGAGCGATGCTGGTCAATGAGACAGGCAATGAAATTGTAATTGACCCCAAAACCACGAAAAACTTGATGGTCAATTATCCTGGCGTTATCAGCGCCATCAATTTCGCACGTGTGCCGCAGCGAGCAACCGGCAGTTATCTCCCTGAAAACCCGGTAATGCAGCAGTCTTTAAACGGCGAATCATTGCAACTACTCACCAATGCCATCATAACACTCAATGCCAATGCCAATAAACCAAGCAGATCATTTGTCGTATATGACGATATCCGTGATTCTGCGGACACAATAAATGAAATCGAGAAAAACGTAAAAACCGGTTAATATGCTTTCATTACTTGTAAATAACCAATCCCTTGACCTTTCTGCTGATGTTTCAATTACCTTGAAATTTTCTTCTCCCATCTTCAATACCATCGGCGATTATACCTATCCGTTTAAAATCCCGGCCACTTCCAAAAACATTGCTGCCCTGGGATTTGTCCACAGGGTCGAAAATTTCGGGAATGTTAATAAATCCTATGATGCAATTCTATTGTCCGATGGTATAACCATTCTCAAAGGATCCCTTCGCATTCTCAAAGCCCAGGCCGATTTCTATGAAGCATCGTTTTATATGGATAAAGGAGACTTCTCTTTTAAACGTCAAAAAGCAACACTTCAGGATTTTGATTTTGGAACAATGACTTTTGCATCTGAAGGCGCGAAGCTTGTTTACATGAACAATTGCAAAAACACGGTTTATCCTGCCCGGAATTTTTCATTTCCAATGATTCAAAACCTATCATATCTTGAAACCTATCCTGAACCCCCAGATCGCGCATTGGCCAATATCAATGATTATTGGTATGGTATAATGTCTAACGTCAGCATTGATGGCAACAGAAACATACACACTCCCATGCTTTATCTCAAATATGTTATCAAAACCATATTTGATAGCATGGATTACACTTATGAAAATACATTTTTTGATTCAGATTCAGTCTTCAATTCACTTGTTTTGTATAATTCAGTGGATTGCAATGGCCTTGCAACAGGATATTTTAATTATTCCAATCTCAAACTTTTGCTCAGTTATCATGTTCCCGTAATCTCACTGAATGATTTTCTTTCCGGCCTTGAAAACTTTTTCAATATCCGGTTTTTTGTCAATAATATTACCGGAACCATCAAGGTTCTTTCCGTTGATGATATTGTTAAATCAACATCATCCACCGAATATTCCAAAAATGTTTCTGCCATTTATGTTGACAATTCCGAAAAACCAAGCGGATTTCATTTATCAATGAATATGGACACTGACGATACCTATTGGGCTAATATAAAATCAGCTCAGGAAACAAATTTGGAACATATAAAAGATTCCGTTGATTCATATTCCGATTTAAAACCCTGGCCACAGTCAAAGTCTCTTGATTGCAAATGGGTGCGCGATGAACAAAAATTTTATGTCCTATGGAATTATGTCTGGACGGTCTTTCCATGGTCAACTCAGGACCTTCAATTCTATTCAGATTATTTTTACAAAGGCAAAGACCTGGCAATTTCTACAAAGTTTTCTACATT
>JAPLDG010000136.1 GCA_026391845.1 Bacteroidota bacterium
AGTTATAACAGCCTCGGAACAACGCCCGGATCGGGGTTTCTCCTCTATCCCAATCCAACATCCGGGCAGGCCTGCATCGAAATCATGAATAATTTCGGACCGGTCGAGGTGAGCATCTATAACATGACGGGGGAGCTTGTCCGGAAGCAAAACCTCCCGGGAACAGGCCTGATCCGGTCGCTGACACAACCGGTTGATGTTTCAACCCTTGGCAGTGGCCTCTATCTGATCCGGGTGAGCGCCAACGGTGAGACCACCACAAACAAACTCATTATTTATTGAACACCATGCATCAAACAAATTATAAAATCATGTCCGAAACACGAAAAAAATCTTTCATCATCAGCATGTTATTGCTGCTGGCGCTCCCCCTGATGATGACCTCCTGCAAAAAGGAGCCGGGGCCCGGCGGCAAATCGACCATCTATGGCAAGGTGCTGGTAAAGGATTATAACTCAACCTTCACCATTCTTAATGAAACATACTACGGATCAGGTATTTGGGTATATATCATTTATGGCGATAACCGTGATTACGGCGATCGTATCCAGACCAATTATGACGGCACCTGGGAGTTCAAATACCTATACCCCGGAACTTACCATGTTTATACATACTCCAAAGACTCCACCCTTCAAACCAATTCACAGATCCCTGTGATCAGCGATGTGGTAGTTCCGGATAAAAAACAGGACATTGAAGTAGCTGATCTCGTAATCTTTAATTAAACCCACATGAACCGGATAGTTATTTTCATCCTTTGTCTGCTGATCGGGCTCACAGCCCCCTGCCAGAGCAAAAAAGAACGAAAGAAATATAAGATCAGATCGACCACAGAATGGGAGACTTCGACCATAGACGGAAAGAGTTCCACGTATAAAGTCGCCTCTGAAGAATTCGACAGGGCAGGACGTACAACCATGAAGGCTGAGTATTCCCCCGACGGAACAGCAACATTCAAGACAACTGCTGTTTTCGACAGTTTTGGCAATAAAACGGAGGAGACTGAAACCGACCTTGCCAAAAAGAAAAATACCCGGTGGACTTACCGGTATAATGCCATGAAAGATAAAACAGAAGAGGTGGAATACGAAGGTTCAGTGATCCGGAAAAAAACGATTTACACGTATGATGCCGTTGGCAACAAAATTTCCGAGACTGAAATGGATGCGGCAGGGAACCTTTTGAAAAAATCGGTTTACACCTACAATTCGAAGAATCTTAAAACAGGGAAAGCCAATGCTGCCGGATCAAAGCAGAAGGAAAAGACGAAAAAATGGGAATATGTCTATTATTGATGAGATGCTCGCCCCATTTGAGCCGGTTTCACTTGAAAAAATGGATGAAGTGAAGCTGCTCAACCGCATGGATTCAAAGTTTGTGTTCAATGCCGGGAAATTACCGGCAATCCTGGCGCAGCTTTATTCCTCGTATTATATCCTTGAGATCAATCAGGTACGCCTGCAACGTTACGAAACCCTCTACTTTGACACGCCTGAACACAGGCTGTACATGGACCACCACAACAAACATCTGAACCGGTTCAAAGTGCGCAGCCGCAAATATGCAGATTCGGGTCTGTGCTATTTCGAGATCAAGTTCAAAAACAACAAGGGACGAACCATCAAGAAACGGAACAAACAGGCCGGCCCGCAGGAAGAGATCATTGGCAAGCAGGCCCAGGCGCTAATTTCGCTGACAAAATACACCCCCGAAATGCTTCTGCCTGTTCTCCGGATCGACTTTTCACGCATCACACTGGTCAACCATGGAATGTCGGAAAGGGTTACCATCGACACCGGGTTATCTTTCAGCAATGGTCAGAAGGAACGCACCTATCCGGGGGTGATCATTGCAGAGGTAAAGCAGGACAGGTCACATTCTTCGGCCATTTCCGCCCTTTTGCATCAGGAACATGTCCCCGGAACTAAAATCAGCAAGTACTGCCTTGGGATCATCAGTCTCAACAACCATATCAGGCAAAACAATTTCAAAGAAAAACTCCGTTACATTAACAAACTGAATCATGATATCTGCGAAACAAATCACGATGTTCTTCCTGCTTTTGTTGCTGGCCCTGCCGGTCAAGGTATGTATTCCGCAACAAGCTGATCCGGAAACTTTTTTAATGGATGAACCGGACACGAAGGACAAAAAGGATAAGAAGAAAGACTCCAAGGTGTTGGAGATGAACGAAAAGTTTCTCATCAGTCTGGGGATCAACCTGCTCAGTGTTGCCTTGATCATCCTGTTCATCTATTACCCGAATTACCGAAAACTTGATTATATCTTTACTTTCGTCATTTTCAACCTGGTTATCTTCCTGCTCACTTTTGTACTGAAATATGTCAAGCTGTCGGTTGGAGCCGCATTCGGGCTCTTTGCGGTATTTTCCATGCTTCGGTACCGCACACAGGGACTTTCGATCAAGGACCTCACCTATCTTTTCATCTTCATTGCCATGGGAGTTATCAGCGCTATTCAGCTGGAGTATTATCAGCTGGGGATTATCCATGGCATCATTCTCGCCAGCACTTTTGTACTCGACGGAAGGGTGATTTTCAGGACGGAACTGATCAAAAGCGTTCAGTATGAGAACATTGAACTGATCAAACCCGGCAACCATGATGCCCTGATGGAAGACCTGCGGCAACGCACAGGGCTCAACATTCACCGGATCGTGATCGGAAAGATTAATTTCCTGAGGGATTCGGCCATGATCAAAATTTATTATTATGATTAAAATACCACGACATCTTCTGCTGGTTTTCCTGTTCCTGGCCGGGGAAAGTCTCTACTCACAGGTCAGCGATGCCCAATTGTGGCTTAGCGTGAACCTGGAAAAGAGACTGACTCCTGCATTGGCGATTGAATTTACAGAAGAGGTCCGGATGAATGAAAACATGACCGAAGCCGGAACCATATACAGTGATCTTGGCATCAGTTACAGGTTTCTGAAGCAATTCAAAATTGGCGGATCATACCGGCTGGCCATGAAGCGAAGGTTGAACGACACCTACGAACGAATGAACAGCTGGTATGTGGACGGAAGTTTCCGGGAAAAGTTCAAACCAATCGGGCTGGCTCTCCGGCTGCGTTACCAGTCGAGGTATTCCGAGGCATTTACTTCTGAAAAGGCAGCAATTCCCAAAAATCATTTGCGGACAAAACTCACGGTAAAATATGATCTTCAGAAAAAATTTGAACCCTATCTTTACGCTGAAACCTATTTCCGCACCGGCGTACCTGCCTCTGTCTCATTTGACCAGCTCAGGTTATGCGCCGGCATTGAATATTCTTTCAACCGCCGGCATATGGTTGACCTGCACTACCTGTTCTGCCGGGAGTACAATGCGGTGAATCCCGAAACAGATTATGTGATCGGGATTGAATATTATTTTACATTTTAACCCGGCATGTCACGATTTTTATTAACCGGAACGAAGCTGAAGATCCTGCTGCATTTTGCACTCTGGTCGGTGCTGTTCATCATTCCCACTTTCCTGCTCTATGGCGATTCATCGCGCGACCAGGCCTTCCTCAGGGAGGTATGGTTTCAGCTTGCCAGCTACGCCGTTATCTTTTATGTGAGTTATTTTCTGCTCGCACCGAGGTACTTTTTTTCCGGAAAAAAGCTTGCCTATTTTATCTCCGCCGCAGCGCTCATCCTTGTTTTTACCTTGTTCCTGCTATTGTTGAATGATCATCACGGTCCGGTTTTTCATCCTGGTTCAAGGGAACACATGCCGCAGCCAAACCATCTCCGGGAAACAAATCAACCGGAATTCAGGCCGCAACCTCCGGCTGACAAACCACCTGCCCCAGTCAGGAACTGGCCCCTTTTCAATTTTTTTCTCACCGCCGCAATGGTGACAGGATTAAGCCTCGGATTGCGCTTTTCAGAAAAGCTGATCCTCAACGAAAAAAGGCGAAAAGAGGCTGAAAGGGAAAAACTGCATACCGAACTTGAATTACTGAAGCACCAGATAAACCCTCACTTCCTGTTTAATACGCTGAATTCCATTTACAGTCTGGCGCTTACCAAGAGTGAAATGACTGCTGAAGCCGTGATGAAACTTTCAGACATGATGCGCTATGTGCTTCAGGATGTGGCTCAGGAAACGGTACCGCTTGAACTTGAACTTGATTACATTGTCGATTATATTGAGCTACAGCAGCTTCGGATGAATAACAACGTGGTTGTTCATACGAATGTAACCGGAGATCCCAAATCCTGGGAAATTCCTCCGATGATCCTGGTACCCTTCATTGAAAATGCCTTTAAATATGGCATCAGCTCACATGAAAATACCGTGATCGGGATTGACCTTAAAATAGAACACGAAACGCTCTCTTTCACCGTCTCCAATCAGATCTTTCCCGGGAGGGAAAAAACGGAAACCTTTGGCATCGGAATACAAAATACGCGTCAACGGCTGAATCTGATCTATCCTGACCGGCACAAGCTTATCCTTACAAACAACGGGGCGCTCTTTATCGTAAATCTTGAAATCTCCCGCTCATGATGACCTGTATCGCCGTTGATGACGAGCCGTTGGCGCTGGAAGTGATCCGGAAGTACGCTACCGACACGCCCCATATCCGGCTTATCAATGCCTTCACGGATGCCATTCAGGCGCTGACCTTTCTCCAGACGCAGCCCGTTGATTTGATTTTCCTGGATATCCGGATGCCCGACATCAGTGGCATCCGGTTCCTGAAAAGTCTGACGCAGCCTCCCATGGTGATCTTTACAACAGCCTATGCCGAATATGCGGTGAAAGGATTTGAGCTTGAAGCGATTGACTACCTGGTAAAACCGATCAAATTCGAACGGTTCATCACGGCGGTGGAAAAGGCACAGAAACTTTTAGCCATGCGCAATGCGATACCGGAAGGAGCGCAGGATGACTTTATGTTCGTAAAATCAGGCTACCAGACTTTCAGGATTAATTTCACGGAGGTGAAGTACATTGAAGGCCTTGATGATTACATTAAAATCCACTTTGAGGATGAACGAAAGCCTCTCCTTTCACTGATGAGTTTGAAGAGCATCCTTGAAAAACTACCTGAAGGAGGGTTCATGCGGGTTCACCGGAGTTTTATCGTTTCGCTCAGAAATGTCCGCAGTGTGCGTAAGAAATATATTTTTCTTGAATCCATTAAAATTCCAATCGGCGACACCTATGCCGACGCTGTACATTCGTGGCTTTCAGGTGTTTAAATTTACATATGAAATTCCAGTCTTTCGGTTTTTTATGTAGTTTTGCAAAATATTTTATTGAGCCCAGAAAGTGCGTCATATTCCTGATAATGTGAGATATATCGCCCCTTCAGGGCTCATAATTGGATCGTTTCATGGTTCCCGTGGGCTTCACCCACGGTTAATAATATTACGCGCTTTCAGCGCGTAATGAGAATCCCGAAGGGATGACAAGATTGTAGCCATGGAGGAGGTGTAAGATTCATTGAACTCCGAAGGGGTGAAATATAAATAATACAGATAGTAACCGTATGAAAATTAATTACTTTGAAAATTTTCCGATTTGAAATGACCAGAAATCCGTTCATCAGATATACCCTGTATCCCCTGTTGCTTACGCTGTTTTTCCCGATCTTCCTCACCGGATGCCAAAAATCCCAGCCGGAAACAGTGGTTTCAGCAGCTGATTCACAATACAACCAGGCATACGGTGCAGACTCCCTTCAGCGGTTTG
>JAPLDG010000214.1:0-3390 GCA_026391845.1 Bacteroidota bacterium
ACCGTTACCGATGCTCAGGCATGTAAGGCATACGGCCGTTTCTGTGTCAGTCAACCCGAAATGTTTGTGATTACTCCGAACGTGACCAAAACTTTGTGCAATGGTTCATGCGACGGAAAAATCCACCTGACCGTAACCGGTGGAACAGGTGCTTACTCGTTCATTTGGAGTGATCCTGCTGGCTCAACAACACAGAACATCAGCGGCCTTACAGCGAATACCTATACTGTAACCGTAACCGATGCTAATAGCTGTGTCAAGACTGGCACCTGGACTGTTTCCGAGCCTGGTGAAGTATCATGGTATGCCTCTGCAGTTAATGTAACCTGCAACGGACTCTTCAATGGTAGCATTACAACTATTCAGACCATTGGCGGAACCCCACCATATACATATATCTGGAACAACGGTGAAACCACTGCGAACATTACTGGATTATCTGCCGGCAGATATGATGTCACCGTTACAGATGCCCATTCATGCGACGCATTAGGATTCAGGGAAATCTCTGAACCAGCTCTCCTCGCAGTTAATGAAATTGGCGATATCACCCCGGTTAGTTGCAACAATTTAACCGATGGAGCTATCTCAATTACCGTTACGGGTGGAACATTGCCCTATACATTTGTATGGGACGATCCATCACATTCAACAACCCAGAACATCAGCGGTTTATCCGCAGGCTGTTACGGAGTGACCGTTACCGATGCTCAGGCATGTCAGGCATTCGGCCGTTTCTGTATTACTCAACCTGCCGTTCTTGAAGTCACACCCAATGTAACCAAAACTTTGTGTAGTGGTTCCTGTGATGGCAAGATAGACCTGACTGTAACCGGTGGAACATTACCTTACTATTTTGTATGGAACGATCCGGCTCATTCAACTACGCAGAACATCAGCGGTCTTTGTGCAGGCACTTATACTGTAACCATCACCGACGCACGCAGTTGCGAAGTGGTTGGAAGCTGGCCTGTTACCTCTCCGGATGCAGTTGCTGTAACCGGCGAAACTTCCCCTGTAACCTGTAATAACACCTTAACTGGTAGCATCAACATCACTGTAACCGGTGGTACTGGCGCTTACACATACTTATGGAACGATCCTGCCGGCTCAACCACACAGAATATCAGTGGATTATCCGCAGGTTGTTACACAGTAACCGTTACGGATGCTCAATCATGTACCGGAACCGGCACCTGGTGTATAACACAACCGAATGTATTGGCAGTTACTGCTACTCAGGTTGATGTATTATGCAACGGAGGCAACAACGGTTCGATCGACATCACCGCTACCGGTGGCACTTCACCTTACACGTATGCATGGAGCCATGGTCCTTCTACAGAAGACATCAGCGGATTAACCGTTGGCTGTTATTCTGTAATAGTTACCGATGCCCGTCAATGTACAACGTTTGGTGTCTGGTGTATCACTGAACCCAATGTTCTTACAATCGGCACTCCTGTTGTTACGAATGTTTCGTGCAATGGCAGCGTTGGATTTATCAATGGCGGTGGCACATGGCCAGTCATTGACCCACTTCCAGTTAGTGGTGGTACTGCTCCTTATACTTATCTCTGGAGCAACAACACTACCGACAACAACTTATGTTGTGTAACTGCAGGATGCTATACCGTGACTGTTACCGATGCTCACTCATGTGTGACTACTGGTACATGGTGCATTACTGAACCACCAGCGCTTTCACTGAGCGGTAAGCCGACAGGTGTGCTGTGTTTCGGAGATGCAAACGGTTCAGTTGACATCACCGTTACCGGTGGTACTCCTGACTACACCTACGAATGGAGCAATGGAAATACCGTTGATCAGGACATCAGTGGCTTAACTACCGGATTCTACACAGTAACTGTTACTGATGGAAACGGTTGTCAGATTACAGGCACCTGGGAAGTAACAACTCCTCAGTCCCTGACTGTAATTGGCGATAAGGTTGATGTTCTTTGCAATGGAGCCAGCACCGGTGAGATCGATATTACGGTTACCGGCGGCACCATGCCATATTCATTCGCATGGAGCAATGGACAATTGATTGATGCACATAGTTGCGTAACTACCGGCACCTGGTGTATCTCTGAACCAACAGCCATCGTAATTGCAGAATCAATCTCTACAGTTTCCTGCTACAAAGGCAGTAACGGTGCGATTGACCTGACAGTAACAGGCGGAACCCCTGCTTACACGTATGTTTGGAACAACGGAGCTACAACACAAGATATTACCGGCCTTACCGCAGGTACATATTCTGTGACAGTAACCGATTCACATGCATGCAAAGCTTACGGAACCTATGTGGTCAGTGAACCTGCGATGTGGTCAGTTGATGTTAACGGACCTACACCTGTATGCTGCAACACTACGGAAAAATTCCGTTATACTGCAACTGTTGGTGGAGACCTTGGATTTAAACCCAATGGAGACCCATGTACTGCAGCTAATCTGAGATATCGTTGGGTTGTAGTCGGTGGTGAGATTAAATCCGGATGGAATGAATCCTCTATCGAAGTAAAATGGAACTGCTGTTTCCAGGGAACTGTTAAAGTTACAGTCGAGAAATGTGACGGCTGTATGTTGACAGATTCCATGTATGTGGTAGTCAACCAGGCACCTGCTCCAGAGATTACCGGTCCTGTATCGGTTATTTCAGGCGGTGTTGATACCTATTGTGTAGTACCTGCTATTGCCGGACATGATTATTCATGGCATGTGCTGAACGGTGAAGTCACTTCTGACCCGACTGGCCCATGTATCACAATTAAGTGGGATTCTTATCCTGCATGTGGTTGCGCAATGATCGTTGTTTGTGAAACCGATCCTATTACAGGCTGCATGGGTTGCGATACTTTGTATATCACGATGTTACCGAATTTAACCGACATCAACTTACAAGGTACCGTATCTTACAAAAACGGGTTACCAAATACCCCGCTGAATGGTGTCACCATCAAGTTGAAGGATATTGCGACCAATGTTACGATTGCAACAACCGTATCAGGTCCGAATATGAATCCTCCATACTATACCGGTGAACCGGGATACTACTCCTTCACCGATGTTCCTGCCGGCAACTATAAACTGGAAGCCAGCTACAACGGTACATGGGGTGGTAACAATGCAACTGATGCTCTTCTGGTACAATTACAGGCCGGCGTTGAATATGGCCCGACCAGCGGTTGGATCCTTACCGGTATTAACCATACTGCCGGTGATGTCAATGCCAGCAACTTTGTTACTGCATTGGATGCACTCTACATTAAATTACGTACCGTTGGTTCTATCAATTCCTACCCTGCAGGGGATTGGAAATTTGAAGTTCCGACTGTATCTGCTCTGCCTGCTGTTGTTAACTTCGCCGGTCTCTGCACAGGTGAC
>JAPLDG010000214.1:3396-13532 GCA_026391845.1 Bacteroidota bacterium
GGTCTCTGCACAGGTGACGTGAACGGTTCCTTTATCCCAACCGGCTTGAAGGCTGTGTCCTTCCTGTCAGTGATCGATACTGAAATCCAGACTGTCCCTGTTGATGAAACCTTCTCATACGAAGTCAGAAGCAACTCGGTGGCTCAACTCGGCGCTATGACCCTCTTCATGGGTTATGACAAAGATCGTTTCGAAGTTATGGACGTTACTGCTTCATCCAATGATGAAATGAAGTATGTAATTGAAGATGGCAACGTAGCGATTGCTTGGGCTGACACCAAACCAATGTCGGTGAAAAATAACGATCAGCTCTTTACACTGACTGTGAAAGCTAAAGCTCCTTTGGCTGAAGCAACACAGATCTTCAATGTTAAGACTGGTAGTGAATTTGCCAGCCCGACTGGTACCAGGTACGATAACTTCGATCTGAAGATGTCCAAGGTTATTACCGCGGGCGGTTCGAAAGAGTTCTCGATCGTCAACTATCCTAACCCATTTGCTGCCAACACGAAGATCGTTTACACACTTCCTGAATCAGGCAAGGTAACCCTTGTTATTACCGATATGTTTGGTAAGACACTGCGCACCCTTGTTGATGGATTCCAGGATGCTGGTACATACTCGATCCCTGTTAACGCAATTGATTTCAATCTGACTTCAGGAGTTTACCTGTATCGGATCGAAGCAGTTGGTGCAACGGATACCTATGTGAAGGTTAACAAAATGATCTTCGCTAAATAGTGATTGTACTGAAACAAGACGGCAACAGTTCATTCTGTTGCCCTCTTGTTTTCTAAAAATTATAAATGATTCAAACACTTCCATCACAGCCTGATCGTAAAATGAAAAGTAATTTTATCTTCTTCCTTTTATTTATTCAGTGCTCCTTCATGTCTGCGCAAACCATCAACATCAATACAGTTGAGGTTTGCGCAGGACAGGAAGTGTTACTTCCTGTAACAGCTGTTTCCGTGTCAAATGTTGGCGCGCTTACACTCTACATCAGTTTTGATACGACAACTCTCGCATTTATCTCCGTTGAAAATTTGAATCCGCAACTCGATGGCATGAGCGTCAATATGATGACAAATCCGTTGCAACTTGCATGTGCCTGGAGTAGCACAACCCCCATCAACTTATTGAATGACAAAATATTTGATCTGAAATTTATTTCCAATGAGCAGTCATCCCCTGTGTTTTATAATCCGGGATGCGAAATTGCTGATCCGGCCGGCGTTGTTATTCCGGTAGTTTATACAAATGGAGCGGTTAACTCAGGCCTTCCTGTTATATTGACCCAACCAAAAGATACTTTAATGACTGAAGGCGGCCAAGCCACTTTCTCTGTATTCTCCCCGAATGCCAGTTCATTTACCTGGATGGAATTCCAAAATCATGGAACCAGCTGGCATGCATTGCCAGACAGTGGCATCTATTCCGGTACTCACACACAGGAACTCTCCATTTTCCCTGTGCCATTATCCTTCGACAACAATAAGTACCAGTGTGTTTTATTAAACAATGACTGCCAGGCTATCTCTGAAACTGCTACTCTTTCAGTTGATGCACTTGCTGCAACCGAAAATTTTCCAACTCCGGACCACAAAGACCTTATCGTTTCCCCTGTCCCGTTTAACAACAATACCAACATTGAATTTACACTGCATGAAAATTGCAATGTAATGATCCAGGTAATGAATTGCATGGGCCAGCTCGTTTCTGAAATAAACCTGCCCTCTCAGCAAACAGGGCACCATCATATTTTACTGAACACCATTGAATGGCACTCTGGAATTTATTTTTTAAAATTTACCGGGACATTCAGCAATGAACAAATTAATCGGGTAGTTAAAATTATCAAAAGCAAATAAATCGCATTCACTTCAATCGCCGTATGTATTTATTAAAAACAAGTTATTTAAATAAAACCAACATCCTCAGAGTTACCTCACTGATGATGGGTATGCTATTTTCAAGCTTGTTTGTGAACGCTCAAACTCCTGGTTTGTCTATTGGAAGAGTAGGTGTTTGCGGTAATGCAACCGTGTCAGTTCCCATTACCGGCACTAATTTATCCAACATCGGAGCAATACAACTATTTATTAACTATGATGCACAAAGTCTGTCGTTCAATTCCATAGAAAATTTAAATCCACAGTTGAATGGGTTAATATTTAACTCACTTCCCGGATCATCCAGCATCGCAATCGTATGGAGTAAAACATCCGGTGTTAGCTTTATGAATGCAACCCTCTTGAATCTGAAATTTGATGTTATAAAAAATTCGGGAACGATAAATTTCAATAAAGCTCAGTGTGAAGTTGCCGTACTTTCAATTCCCTTACCCGAGGTTATTGCAATTGATTACACGGATGGAGCAACTTTCGAAGATATTCCTGTAATTTCATCTGAGCCTCAGAATAGAACAATTTCATCACAATCCAACGCTGTTTTTCAGGTGTCCTCGCCAAATGCCTCAGGATATATCTGGCAGGAAAGCAGGAACGACGGAAGTATATGGTCAAATATATCTGAAACAGCTACTTATGGAGGAACACAAACCAATATACTTACGATCAGGCATGTTCCTGTAAATTTTAGCAATTTCATGTACAGATGCGTCTTAAACCAAAGTACTTGTGTATCCATATCCTCTGCTGCTTTATTGAAAGTTGATACCCTTTCCGGAATCAGCAGACAATCATCTGCAGCCATGTTAGCTTTAACAAACAGTCCAAACCCGTTTTCAGGAAAAACAACCATCGAATATTCTGTTCCGCAAAATGGGTATGTCACCCTAAAGATTTTTTCCATGACCGGACAACTCATGGAAACTCCTGTTGAAAAGCCACATGTAGCGGGGACCTACAGGATGGAAGATAATTTTGTATCTTTACCGGCTGGAATTTATTTTTGCCAGTATGCATTTAAAGGCCCAAACGGTATGTACGAAACCTATCGAAAAATGATTAAATTAAACTAAAATAAACAATCATATATACAACCCATTGAACCCTTAAAAATTTAATAACAATAAAAATAAATACCATGATGAGAAAATTTACTTTTACACTGCTGATGGTGTTGGTTTTCGGATCTTTATCCTTTGGACAATACACCGCATCGCTAAACTCTGTCACGACGGCAAGCCCGAATGAAAATGTTTCATTCGACCTTAACGTAACTGGTTTTGCCAGTATCGGCTCGTTTCAATTCCAAATCCAGTTTGACCCGGCCGTGTTGACATTTATTAATCCAACGAATTTTAGCCAATCCGGACTTCTTCCCGGTGTCACTGGAGGAAATGTTGTAACGCTTAGCTGGACGAGCACTACGCCTCATGATTGGACAAATGGAAGGCTGTTAACCCTTAACTTCAAATATAACGGGTTATCGAGCCCTCTTACTTTTCTTGCACTGCAGTGCGCTGTGACAAAGCTGACATTGAATCCCATTGTAATAACCCCGCTTACAGGGACTTTTACAGATGGCTCCATCACCCCGTTCCTGGGAAATGTTGCGCATGCAGACATTGAACATGTTTTATCACCGCTTGGAACTGTTGTGGTTCCGGTGCATTATACCGGATTTCCGTCAACAATAGGCTCACCAATGACAGGTTCAATAACACAGACTTTTTCCTATGATCCCGGAAAATTAACTTTCCAAAGTGTTACCGGTACAGGTGAGTTTGCCACAGGACTGAATTCCAGCGTTTCCGCCGGAGTCGTTACAGTGACATGGGTAAACCAATTTGGCAGGAACATCAACGCCAGCCTGATGAATTTGCATTTTACCTATACAAATCTGGCAGCAACTGACGTCAAATTCGGCACAGGTTGCGTGATTACAACGGCTTCCGCATCGCCGGTTAACATCCCGGTATCCTATTTCAACGGAAGCGTAGCACCCAGCAGTGGTTCAATCACCTCCTTTGCCTCATTGCCTACATTAAATACAGCGATACAGGGCCAAATAATTGAAGTACCTCTTACTTTCAGCGGCATGCCAGCAGGTACGAACAATTTCGATGTTTTTCTCTCCTATGACTATCCACGAATGGAACTTATAAATGTAATTGACCAGATGGAATCTGTTACAATCACAAAGACAAATGGAACTATCCACCTGCAATATGTAAACACCGCGGCACCATTAATTAACGGAGTTTTCCTTAAATTTCGTTTCAGATACAATGGAACTGGCACTGCAAATATCGTTTTCAGCAATGGCTGCCAGTTCTCTGATGGCTTCGCCCCTGTCGGTGTAGGATATACCAACGGTTCTGTTTCTCCGGCCCCGGTAACATCAGGTGTTAGCGCTAAAATCGGATCTGTCAGCGCAACCAGTCCTTCACCTGTTGATGTTCCGGTTACGCTTACCGGCACACCAAGCAGCACGAGCCTTGGCGCAGTAACCATGTATATTGCTTATGATGCGTCAAAACTTACATACGTGAATTCAGTGAGTTCATTTGGTGCCTCAGTGGTTCCATTAGGAAACATTCTTCAAATTATCTGGTATAAAACCAGCTCAGCCATTGTTATAAATGACACCCCGACAACCTTTATTACCCTGAAATTCAATTATGCAGCCTCAGGAAGCGGACCAACCCAAGTCATTTTTGGTGATGATTGCCAATTGGCCGAATCAGTGGCAGGTATTCTTGTACCAGCCAACTGGATAAATGGAGGAGTAAATTTATTCCGCTCAATCAGTGGTCACCTTTCATATAACAATGCACCAGACCCCAATGTCGTTCTTTCCGGTGTGACGATCTATGTAAAAGACGGACCGGAACCTGTGGCTCCTGCCACTACGCCTGTTCCGACTATCATCGCTACTACAACGACTGATGCCGCTGGATTTTATTCAGTGAGCGTTCCTGCTGGAAACTATTACATCTATGCTGCCAGTGCTTCTCCCTGGCTGGGCGTAAATAACTCAGACGTAATAAATTTAAGACGGTATGTAGCTGGTTTGTCGAATACCATAGACAATTCTCTCAGGTTGCGTGCTTCAGACATTAACCAGGACGGCCTTGTGAACAGTGGCGATGTGATCCCCTTGCGGCGAGAAATTGCCGGTTTGACTCCGAATCCGAATTACCTGGCACCAAGGTGGCTCTTTACCAATATCCCTGTTGCCGTTTCGACTGCAGATATGAGCAATATCGATATTTTGGGGATCTGCTCAGGCGATATTAACGGATCATATCCCAATTAGGACCAAATAACTTAGAAAAAATATAAAACTTTATTATATGAAAAAATCGAAATTTATTTTAAATGGGCTCTTGTTTCTGGCCATGGTTTTAGCCGGATTTGATGCAATGTCAACAGGAACTGTTACTTTAGGAGGGACACCTGCGGGAAAAAACCTTGGGGATACCGTTATGCTTCCCCTAAGAATAACTACAGTTAATCAGGTTCACAATATCGTAATCGCGTTTGATTATAATCAGGATATACTTGCTCCTCAAGCTTCTCTTTTTATTTTTAATTCAACATGGACACCCGCACAAGGAAAAGCTATTGAAATTGTAAATCCCACCTATTTTGGCGGTAGCACCTTTTATTTAAGTATTCTTACACCAGATGATAATACATCATGGGCATCTATGACGAATCAACTTGTTGGTTATTTTTGTTTCATATATACTGGAGGTGCGCCGGGATTCTCTAATGTTCACTTAAGAAGATCAACTTCATCCCCAGTCTGTGGCTTCTTTACATTTACTGGTAATTCTATTGCCATCACTACATATTCACCTGATTTTTTAGTCAGTGGAACAACCGGATTACCCCCCAAAACTCTTTATTCTAGGCCTTCAGATGGACCAATTGATTGGGATGCACCAGCAAGTTGGTCTGACACTTATGATGGCGATCCTGGAATGGTTCTAACCCCTGCAAAGTGCTTCAATGTCGTTATTCAAGGTGATGAGGTTTCCGTACAGGGCTATAGAGGTGGAACAGTATCGAGCATTGCAAAATGCATAAATCTCACTATAAAACCAGGCGGAAAACTGACAACGGTTCGTGACGATGAAAACCTAATTGATGGTAAACTATCAGTCTCCGGCAACATGGTGCTACAGGGCGATGCTACCAATACCGGATCATATGTTGAATTCGGTTCCACACCGGTCTCTGTTGGAGGTACAACCACCGTTGAGCGCAAGATGAACGGAAACTGGATAATGGGTCAGGATTTATATGATTCACACCTGGTCTCTTCACCGACTGCTGCACAATCTAATTCAATTTTCTATGGTTCCCTGATGAATATATGGAATGAAAAAAATCAAAACTGGGATCCTCTCACCAAGGATTATATAACGATGGGCGTTGGAACCGGTTATGCCGTGTCGCCTTTAAACCCTGGTATTACAGCTGCTTTTAGCGGAACGCTGAATGTTGGCGATAAAACAGTTGCTGTTGCAAGCGAAGCAGCAGGAGCAGCCACCTGGAAAGGATATAATCTGGTTGGCAACCCTTATCCGAGTGCAATTAACTGGGATAGCGTTACACTTTCCAATGTTGGCATTACTGCATGGATATGGAACATGGCTGGCAATTATCTTGCCAACAATCAGGGTGATGGATACCTCATTGCGGCAGAACAAGGGTTCTTTGTTCATGCAACTGCGGCAGGATCGGTTACCTTCAAGAACAGAGGCCGTACCCATGGTCCTTCTACATTCTACAAATCAGCCGGACAAAGCCTGCTTACACTGAAAGTTGAAGGACGCAATTATTGGGATCAGGCACAAGTTTCGATCAGGCCAATGGCAGCTGTAGGCTTTGATGCTGATTATGACGCAATCAAAATGACAGGAATGGACTATGCACCACAGTTATATTCCATGGTTTCCGACCAGCAGTTGTCAATCAACGCACTCCCGGATCTCAATGGCTCTCCGGTAATCCAGTTTGGTTTTACGGCTGGTTCGGTGAATAATTTTACCCTCACAGCCAAAGGGCTTGAATCATTTGCAACCGGAACTGAATTCTTCCTGGAAGACCTTGTTGCCAATACAGTAATAAATCTTCAGGTAAATCCGACTTACACTTTTGCAGCTGCCCCTGGCCAACAGGAACACCGTTTCAACCTCCATTTTGCCCCGGTAGGAATGCAGGATACCAAAACCACCTCAGATATAAAAATCTATTCGGCTGAAAAAACCGTATATGTAAACATTCCGACCGATATGAGAGGCAGCATTGTTGTTTACAATATGCTTGGAAGTGAAATTACGAGAACAACCATTCAAACCAACTCATTGAATAAAATCAGTTTGAATGTCCCCTCGGGATTCTACCTTGTAAAAGTTGATGGAGATTCCAGCACTTTAACAAGTAAAGTTTTTATCAAGTAATTTTTCAATTTCATCGGTCTAATTAATCACTAAAAAAATAAATAAATAATAGATATGAAAACGATCAAAACGGTTTTTATTCTGCTAGCTATATTCGCCTTGCCATTGGTTTCTTTACCTGACCCTCCAGGTCCTCCGGGCAGCGGAACAGCTGGCAGTACACAGGGAGGCGGGCAAGTTCCGGTTGGCGCCCCAATTGATGGTGGCCTGGGAATCCTGCTCGCGCTGGGATTGGGCTACGGAGGCAAAAAACTTTACAATGCACGTAAATCAAAGCAAGAAAACATGGTTGAACCTGGGAATTAATCCTGTTATCAACCAAAGATTCATCCATGATTTTTGCCAGCCATACATTGTAATCAACCACTATTAATTACAACCTTATTGACCTTATTGTATTCAATACAATAGGGTCAATAAGCAAATGGCATTTCAGTTTTGAAATTAGTTTAACTTTAACAAACAACCTTTATGAGAAAATTCATTCTTATCATGGCTTTCGCCTTTGTCGGGACCTTTGGTTTTTCACAATTATTGCAGCCTGACCAGGTACCTACGGATATTAAAGACAGGCTTCAGGCAGTATTTCCACAAACCATTGATATTCCGGTATCCTGGTCGAAGGAAAAAGGCAATTACAAAGCTGCAATTACCATCATGGATGCACCAGCTTTCATGGTAATCGATTCCCTTGGACATACTGTCCGGATCGAGCGAAAACTTCATGAAACCTATCTTCCAAAAAAGGCGAAAGCTTACCTGAAAACCCTTGATCCGAACTTTGAATTTATCAGCATTTATGAAATTACAGACAATAAAGAAAAAGTAACCTATAAAACCATTGCCAAAATTGCTACAAGCTTCACCTTCGAAACTGACGGTACGCTTGCAGGCAAGAAAAAATAACTGATCGTATATTTTTACTGAGGGCTGTTCAGGTTTCCGGTTCCCCCGTGTTTGTTAAATTCACGGGCATACCAAGCCGCTGAATCAGCCTTTTTTACATCCAGCTTATAATAGAGAAAAAGACTTCGATACGCTTCTGAGAGGTCCGGTTTTAAATGTATGGCACGCTTCCACATCGCGGCGGCGCGTTGCTTTTCTCCGACATTGACAAGGTAAATTCCCAAATTGTAAGCCACTACCCCGTTTTCAGGATCATTGGCAAGCGCTTCCTCACATCGCACCACCGCTTTGGCGTATGATCCCTTCTGAAACAAATCACTGCTCGATTCAAGGCAAAGCCCGATAAAATTTGTGTGCGCCTCAGCGTCTCCAAAACCCTCTTTAAATGCCTCAGAAAAATACAAATAAGCTGCTTCATAATCCTTTTTATCCATGAAGGCAACCATCCCCAAATGGTATTTAAATTCCGGATATGACTTCAGGCTGACTGCTTTAAGAAGATATTTGTTAAACTGTGTATAGTCTTTCTGTTTAAAATAATATCTACCCATGAAGTAATGAAACCAGGCTTTATCAGGGGCGTATTGAATGGATGAACCCCAATAACTCATCGCATCCTTGTATTTCTTCTGTTGAAACAACGATGCCAATGATAAAAGAACCAGCAAGCTTCCAATGATCATACTATACGGTCTTTTTTCAAATTCAAACCACTTTTCCGGGCAGGCGCCCAACAGCATGATCAGGAACCCCACATAAGGCAGATAGGTACGATGCAGAAGGTACTCGAAGCTGTCGTTGGCCGATGTCAGCCGTACAAACATGTTCGGCATGCAGAAACCTAAAAACCAGGCAGCGCCAAAAATGATCAACGGCAGTTTAATACGGGTACCTTGTCGGAAGATGAACACAACTATCCCGATGATCAGCACAACACCTGCCAGGGTAATGGTTGCAGAAAACACTGGTGTTACCGGCAACATGAACGGGAAAAAAAATCGTGTTACCGCTTCCGGGAGAAATTGAATGTTTTGAATCAAAGCCTCGATACCCCGCTGATCGTCGCTACGCTGATCGATGAATTTGAGACGCAGCCAATACCATGTAGCAAAGATCAATATCCATGACCCATATAAAACCAATGCTTTGATTTCAAATAATTTTTCCTTCCTTACCACGAGCCATAAACCAAAGAGCACAGGCAATAATACAGCAGATTCCTTGGAAAAAATGGCCCCCGTGAGACAAACTATATGCAATAAGAGGAATATGATTTTCTTTTCGTTTAGATACCGGATAAACAATGAAAATGACAGTAAACCAAATAAGGTAACCAGCAGGTCGCCCCTGGCAGGAATCCAAAGTACGGCATGTCCCATCATGGGATGTACTGCGAAAATAAGCGTTCCGATGAATGCCTTGTTTTTACTGAGACCCATCAACGATAAAAGCCACATAAGACTGAGACAGGTCAGCATATGGTAGATTAAATTCCCCAGATGATAAATCATTGGAGACTTACCACCGATTGCTGCATCGACCATGAAGGATACATTCATGAGCGGTCGATAGTAAGGGCTAAGGTTGGATAAGAAGGCATCGGTACGAAATGCAAGTCCGATATTTGTCAGATGACTGATTTTATCATAGTTGTCAAGAATAAGAATATCATCATCAAAATAGACAAATCCTAGCTGCAGCGCAGATATGTACAAAATAAAGGGAATGAGAATGATAAGCAGCGTTGAATATTGATTCAATTTCGATGCAGGGGCGATCGGTTTGTTCTTCAAGGATGTCAGGTTAAAATGGCAGATAAAGGTAGAAATATTTATCAATCAAGACAAAA
>JAPLDG010000214.1:13578-15975 GCA_026391845.1 Bacteroidota bacterium
TTATCAATCAAGACAAAATTTGTAATTTCGCTAATTCTATCGACTATGAAAACAACCAATCGCCCATTTTCGCTTGTTGCGCTTCCCATATTCTGGATGGCACTCATTGCAATTGCAACCTTTATTGCTTACCTCCCGGCTTTGAAAGGGGTTTTCACCAATTGGGACGACATGGTTTATATTGGTGCTAATCCTTACATTAAATCAATATCTGCAAAAAACCTTGCCGCCATCTTCTCGGAGAATTACATGGGGAATTATCATCCTCTGGCCATGTTATCCCTTGCCATTGATTATCAGATTAATAAATTTGACCCATTTGTATTTCATCTGACGAATATTCTCATCCACATTATAAATTCCATTTTGGTTTTAGTGGTTTTAAAGCAACTTACCGGGAAATTACATCTCGCTGCCATTGCTGCCTTGCTTTTTGGTGTCCATGCACTTCATGTTGAGTCTGTGGCCTGGATTTCGGAGCGAAAAGATGTGCTTTATACATTCTTTTATCTTTTATCCCTATACAGTTATATCAGGTATGTGCCAAAAAAAGATCAGAAATGGTATGGGCTTAGCTTTCTGTTCTTTCTCCTTTCTTGTTTGTCGAAAGGTCAGGCAGTTACCCTGGCTGTCACGCTTTTCCTGGTTGATATATTTATGGGCCGTAAATGGACCGATTTTAAGGTCCTGATGGAGAAGGTTCCTTTTCTGATTCTGGCCCTGATATTCGGAATTGTGGCATTTCAGGCACAGACAGGCGCTGATGCAACCATCATGGCCAATTTCCCGCTTCAGCAGCGAATTGCATTTGCATCTTATGGACTGCTCATGTACATTCTTAAACTTTTTTATCCGTTCGCGTTGTCGGTGTATTATCCCTATCCCATCCTGGGTAATGTTGGCGAGGTACCCTTTTTGTATTGGTTATGCATTATACCAGCCATCACATTCCTTGTTCTGGTTTACATGTCGTGGAAACGGTCAAAAGTTCTTTTTTTCGGGATGAGTTTCTTTCTGGTGAATATTGTTCTCCTGCTGCAACTTTTGCCGGTAGGTCGTGCGATCATGGCCGATCGCTATGCCTATATCCCCTCCATCGGCTATTTCTTTCTGGTAGGATTTTATCTTACCGACAAAAAATACATCAAAAATGAAAAAATCACCTGGGCTGTTGTGGGGTTTTACACCATGCTCCTGATGTTTCTGACATTTCAGCAGAGCAAGGTATGGCTCAATTCAAATACACTGTGGAGTGATGCCATTGAAAAAAATCCAAGGGTTCCTGTAGCCTGGTATAACCGGGGAAACACGAAGTTGGATTCTGCCGACAATAAAGGTGCAATTATAGATTACACGGAATGCATCAACCTTGATCCGTCATTTTGGAGGGCTTACATCAACAGGGGCAACGCCAGAAGCAGGGAGAAGGATTACATTGGATCCATTGAGGATTTTGATGCCATGCTCAGATTTGATTCCACGGCGGTAAATTCCTATATCAACCGTGCGATGTCGCGACGGATGCTTCTGGATTATGATAACGCATTGAAGGATTATAACATTGCCATCCGGATGAAACCGGATCAAATGGAGCTTTATACAAGTCGGGCAAATCTGAAATTAGACATGAAGGATTATGAGGGTGCCATCAGTGACTTTAACCAGGCAATCAAAATGAATCCTAAATACACCATCGCTTACACCAACAGGGCCATCGTTAAAAAGGCAAAAAATGATTTGACCGGGGCGCTTGAGGATTATAACCTGGCGATTGAACTTGATCCCAAAAACAGTGAGTTTTATAATAACCGTGGAAATCTTAAATTCCAATTGGGTGATTTTCAGGGAGCTATTGATGATTATTCGGCCAGTATCCGTATTAACCCAAAGGATTTTTTAGGCTATAAAAACCGTGGGTCCATCCGGTTTTCACGAAAACAATATGATGAGGCTCTGGCAGATTTGTCGGAGGGAATTCTGTTAAACCCTAAATCGGGTGAGCTTTATTATACCAGATCGCTGGTAAAAAAGGCGATGAATAACCCTTCAGGAGCTAAAACAGACTATATCAAAGCTGTCGAACTGGAACCCAGCTATGCCGCTGAAGGATACAGGAAAAACATCGGTATTGCCTCGTCTGAGTTGCCGGGGCTTCAACCCTCCCAACTTAACAGCCAGGGATTGCAAATGGAAACATCCGGTAAACTGCAGGATGCTATCGCCTTTTACAAACAGGCACTTGATATGAAACCTGATTACCCCGAAGCCTGGTTCAATCTTGGTAACGTATATGGAAAAATCAACCAGTTCAGCGAAGCTATGAATTGCCTGAACAATGCCATCAGGTATAAAAGCGATTACTCAGAAGCATTATCAAGCAGAGGAATCGCTTATGCC
>JAPLDG010000214.1:16018-63332 GCA_026391845.1 Bacteroidota bacterium
GGGAAACCCCGATTATGCCATTGCATATTTTAACCGAGGACTCGTATTTCTCAACTCCGGGAAAAGAGACCTCGCATGCGCTGACCTTCAGAAGGCTGTAAAACTGGGTTATACAGCTGCTTATCCGATCTTTAAAAAGGAGTGTGAAAACAAGTAATATGAAGCCAAACTCAACAAATAAGCCATCAACCAAGCCAATACCAAAGGCACCCGTCACCAAAGCACCCGTTAAAGCGACTCCCAGGCCTTCTTTCCTCGATTCATTCATGGAAAAAAATGGCTTATGGACTACCATAGGACTGGTTTTGCTGCTGATCATGATCATTTTCCACAAATTTATTTTCGGAAATTCGTTTTATCTTTTTAAAGACATTGGAAGTGATACGCTAAACGGAGTTTTTCCAAATTGGGTTTGTGCTTCAAATTATTTTCGTACCGATGGATTTCCAACCTGGTCCTTTTCGCAAGGTATGGGCCAGAATATTTTATGGCCCACTTTTATGGATGTCTTTTACAGTATTGTTTATTTCGTTGATCCACATAATATTGCAGGGGCGATTATCTGGATGGAAATTGCAAAACTACTGGTAACAGCCGCTTTGATGTATCATTTTTTTAAACTTTGGAAAATCTCCAATTTTGCTGCGTCAACCGGAACCCTGCTCTATTGTTTCAGCGGGTTTATGATCGTTGGCGGAAGTTGGATACAATTCTCAACAGAAGCAACCTATCTGGCTTTCCTTCTATTCTCATTTGAAAAATTATATCGTCAGGACTCTTGGTATCTGTTTCCAATTGCGGTTGCCTTAATTCCAATCTTTCAACCATTTAACTTGTTTTTTTACGGACTGTTCCTAATCCTCTATTACCTGTTCCGGTTTTTCTCATCAGAGGAAAACACCTTAAAACAGTTTTGGGTTTTAACAGGGAAAATGGCTGCTTTAAGCTTGCTTGGGGTTTTCATGTCCGGATTTTTAACATTGAGCCCCTTGCAACTAATTCTTGACAGCCCAAGGGTTGGAGGCAACTCAACCTATTTCAATAAACTTCTGTCGTTCCCTGTTTTCGGATTTGAAGGAGCATCGTACTATACTACCGCTGCATTGCGTTTATTTTCCAATGATATTTTAGGGAATGGAAGCAGTTTCAGAGGATGGTACAACTACCTTGAGGCTCCGTTGTTTTACATAGGACTACTGCCATTGCTATTGGCGCCTCAGGTTTTTATTCATTTGACAAATAGAAAAAGGATCGTCTATTCCATCTTCTTTCTGATATTTTTCATCCCGGTTGTTTTTCCGTATTTTCGTTATGCATTCTGGCTTTTCACCGGCGATTATTTTCGTGGTTTCTCGTTGTTTTGTTCCCTTCCTCTATTGTTTTTCAGCCTGAGCGCGCTTGACGGTATTGAGAAATCAAGAAAAATTAATTTGGTTTTGCTGATTGTTACCGCTGTCGTATTGCTTGGAGTTTTATACTTTCCGTATCCTTTTGCTGATCAGATCATCCAGGAGGGCATTCGTTCAACTATCCGGAATTTTCTGGTTATCTATACGGTTATTCTGGTATTATTCAACATAACCGGATTACAATCTGTCAGTAAGTATCTTTTACTTTTCTTTCTGCTGATTGAGATCGGATACCTGAACCTTCGCACTGAAGACGAACGTACCACCATGACCAGTATTGAAATGAAACAAAAGACCGGATATAATGATTTTACGGTGGATGCAGTTTCATACATTCATGGCAATGACAAAGGATTTTTCAGGGTAAACAAGGATTTCACCTCCAATCCGGCGATTCATTCAAGTTTGAATAATGCAAAAGTTCAGGACTATTACGGCACATCTTCCTATCATAGTTTTAACCAAAAATATTATATCCGGTTTATGGAAGAAATGGGTATTCTCAAGAAGGGAATTGAAGCGCAGAGCAGATGGGCGGCGGGTTTATTACATGAGCCGTTGCTATTAAACCTTGCCAGCAACAAATACCATCTTGCAACAAACCCAAACTCAGTGTCTTTGTATAGAAATTTTGGATATGATTCTGTCGGGGCGTTTGGGAATATTGCCGTATTAAAAAACAAATTTTTTATACCTCTTGGATTTACCTATTCACAATACATACCCATAAGTGACTTTTTAAAACTTCCGCGATCCCGAAAAGATCAGATTTTGCAACGTGCATTTGTTGCGGAAGAGCCATTGGATCCATCGCTTAAAGATTTGCGTGCCATCACGGCTGCAGATACCGTTCCTGTTTACACATACAATCTGTATTTTGACGATATTGCTGCCCTTAAACGGGACACATTTGCCATTGGTCAATTTAGTCAGAAGCATATCACCGGTAAGATTTCTGTGGATTCGACGAAATTTCTGTTTTTCAGTATCCCGTATGATAAAGGTTGGAATGCGAAAATAAACGGGAAAAAAGTCGAACCCGTTTTATCCAATCTGGGTTTTATGGGATTTTTGCTTAAACCCGGGCAATATGAGGTCGATTTGCAATACACACCTCTGTATTTTAATGCCAGTATTGTTGTCTCTGTCATAGCGATCATGGGTTATCTTATCCTCCTGGTCGTAACAACGCTGGCCAAGAAGAAAAAGATCGTTAGTCCATGATTACCGAGCCGCTGGTTAGTATCTGTATTCCTTCGTATAACTCTGAGAAGTACCTCCAGGATACTATTTCCAGTGTTCTGAATCAGACCTATCAAAATTTCGAATTATTAATAACCGATGATTGTTCCAGCGATAAAACAGTTGACATCATTCGTAGCCACAATGATAACCGGCTAAAATACCATGTCAATGCAACACAATTGGGTGTTGAGGGCAATTGGAATAAGGCGGTATCACTTGCCAGCGGAAAATATATCAAACTGTTGCATGCAGATGACATCATTTATCCGGATTGTATTTCGGAGCAGGTGCGTGTTTTTGAAAACGACCTTTCATCAAAGATTGTATTGGTAAGCAGTCATAAAAACATTATCAATGAAGACGGAAAGGTTTTATTCATAAAACGCTATCCCGGCAAAACGGGGCATGTCAATGGAATTGAAGCAATAAAAAAGAGCATCCGCTTCGGTACAAATATTATCGGCGAACCAGGCATTGGCTTGATCAAAGCCGAAGTTTTGGCTAAATCAGGATTGTATTGTGGTAATAATTTGTATATGATCGATTTTGATCTTTGGAAAAGGATTCTGTTGTATGGGGATATCTTTGTCATCAACAACGTGCTTTTTGGCTTTAGAATTTCAAAAAAATCGATCAGTACAAGTTTAGGATTTTCTCAATTTACTCAGTTTAAACAATATTTACATATCTTTCCACCTGACAATGCATATGGTATTAATCGGATGGATAAAATCCTAAGCATGATGATGGCATATATGTGGGGTTTGGGACGCAACTTGATTTATTTTATCAACTTTAAATTTTAGATCATGAAAATCTCAGTTATCATTCCAACTTATAATGAGGAACTTGTAATCACCGAAAGTTACAATCGCTTATCAAAGGTACTTGCTGATAACAAATATTCAGATTATGAGTTGCTGTTTATAAACGATGGCAGCGTTGACCGGACGATAGATATACTGAAGGAGATTGCCGGCCGTGACAAGTGTGTCAAAATTCTTGATTTCTCCCGAAATTTCGGTCATCAGGCCGCAGTTACAGCCGGGTTGAACCAATGCCAGGGAGATATTGCCATAATCATTGATGCAGACCTGCAAGATCCGCCGGAGGTTATTCCTCAGATGATAGAGGTTTTCCGGCAAAATCAATGCAATGTTGTTTATGGCGTGCGAAAGGCCAGAAAAGGAGAAAGCATTTTCAAGAAGCTGACAGCCAAAATATTCTATCGTACATTAAATTATTTATCCGAAATCAATTTCCCGCTGGACACGGGTGATTTCAGACTGGTTGACCGAAAAATAATCGATGTATTCAAAAGCATGCACGAGAAAAACAAATATATCCGGGGACTGATCAGCTGGGTGGGATTTAAACAATGCCCGGTGTATTATGAAAGGGATGCACGGTTTGCCGGAGAAACAAAGTATTCGTTTTCAAAAATGCTCCGTTTTGCATCCATAGGGCTGTTCTATTTTTCAATAAAGCCGTTAAAATTAGCAACATCCATTGGCTTTTTAAGTCTGGCTGCAGGATTTTTACTGGCATTATGGTTAATTTTATTTCGGGGGAGTTCAGTTGTTAACCATTGGGGTTCTCGGACAGTATATTGGAAGTCTTTTCGATGAAGTAAAGAATCGCCCCGAATATATCATTTCTGAAAAAATTAATTTTTAATCCTAATTTACCGTTATGATCGTATATGATAATTTCGAGGTTTTGCACATAAAAAAACCTGTAGATCGACTAAATTTTTTTGAAACGAGTTCGGCAAACAAGAATGTTCTGGACTTGGGCAGTTATGATGAAACTGCATATTCTTTAAAGGTGGACATGGGTTACTGGTTGTTTTCCAGGCTTGAAAATGTTTGCAAATCATTGGTCGGTATAGATATTGCCTTGCCTTCGGATGAACTTTGCTATAAATCTGCCAAAATCATTAAAATGGACATTTATGAGCTCAAGCAGAAATTAAATTATTCTGATATTGAACTTATAACAGGAGGTGAATTAATTGAGCACATTCATAATCCTTCCTCTTTTCTGGCATTCTTTAAAAAGGAATTCCCGTCTCATAACCTGTTGCTCAGTACGCCAAACGGTTTGTCATTTGGCAATACTTTAATGGCCTTGATCAGGAGAGAAGTTCAGCATCCGGATCACCTGCATGTTTTTACATACAAAATACTCAACACCTTATGTAAGAATGCAGGTTTTACTGAATGGGAGATCATTCCATATCATTTTTTTGCAACTGAACTAAAGCTTAAAACAAAGAATCGTGTCAAGCGCTCGTTTATTGTCTTGATTGAAAAGTTTATCCGTGGTGTGGAATGGTTATTCCCATTATTATCAATGGGTTATCTTGTTAAAATTAAAATTTAAGTTTTATCATTCCGGGTGGTCAGGTTTTATACACTCATTTTTTTTAACCGAAATACAACAAGCAGATAACAAACAACTAAAAACACCCCAATCCCTGAAATCATAAACATCGCTTTTGATCCGATGGAATACCATAGCACACCAGCCAGAGAACTGGCCAGGAGGGTGAAAATGCTGGCCAGACTGTTGTAAAATCCAATGGCTGTAGCTGTGTCCTTTTTCTGAGCCATGTTTGAGATGAGTGCCTTTGAAATCCCTTCGGTACAGGCTGCGTATATTCCGTATAGAAAAAAAAGGAGTGCGAATATAGGCACGGAGGAGGTAAATCCCATGGATGTATAGACAATAGCAAACAGAAAAAGACCAATGATCATCATGGTTTTCAGACCGATGCGGTCGGCAAGAATCCCGACAGGATAGGAAAAGAGGGCATAAATCAGGTTGTAAAAGATATACACTCCGATCATCATGGAATCGGATAAGTTCTGCTCTTTCAGCGCAAGCAAAAGAAAAGCATCGGAACTGTTGAAAAGGGTAAATCCCAATAAACCGGCCACCAGAAAGCGGAACCCTGAAGAAGCCCGGGACCAGTATTTGAGGTAGGAAAAGAATCCGATGTTTCCAGGCGAATGGGCAGGCAGATGAGCGGGTGAATTTGCAGGCTGAACTTGCGGGCCAGGAACCCGGTCCTTTAACAAAAAGGTCAGGCCAATGGCGATAAGCCCCGGGAAAAATGCAATGAAGAACATCCATTGGTACCGGCCGGGATAAAACCAAAGAAAGATCAAGGCCAGAATCGGGCCGACGGCGGCGCCAATGGTATCGAGGGAGCGGTGAAAGCCAAAAACCTCCCCCTTGTGCTCAGGCGTAGTTTCATCACTTAACATGGCATCACGAGCGCTGGTGCGGATTCCCTTGCCAAACCGATCGAGGGTGCGGGCAAAGAAAATCCAGACCGGGAATATGAACATAGCCATCATGGGTTTGGAGAGCGCGCTCAGGATATAACCTGCCCTGACAAACGGAACACGTTTATATTTGATATCAGAAAGGTGACCGAAATAGCCCTTACTCAAACCGGCGGTAGCCTCAGCCACTCCCTCGAGGATACCGATCAGTAAAACTGAAAATCCGATGGACTTCAGGTAAACTGGCATGATGGGATAAAGCATCTCACTGGCAATATCGGTGAACAGGCTCACAAAAGATACCAGCAGAACTGTTTGGGTAATTATTTTACTTTTCACAAAAGCTCCCATTTCTCTATTTCGCTGTTTCGCTGTTTTTAAGATATTCCCTGGCCACACCGCTCAGCTTATTATTCCAATGTTTACTGGCAACTTCCGCATATTTTCTCGTTTCCGTATCAACGTAATTCAGTTTTTTCAACAGGTTAAAAGCATTCATGCGGGTTTCGAATTCATATTGAGGGCTGCAATAGCCGATGAGTTCGGGCAGGTATTCCATTTTTCCGCTTTTAAGGGCTACTGAGAGCCACATCATACGGATATTCTTTCCCCGCCAGCCTTCCATATCTCTCGTGAGATCAAGATATTGATCAACATGCCCAGGAAAGGAAACACACAACGCTTCTAGGGCGTACTCGACGTTCAGGTAGCTGGAATCAAACAATAATTTCTCCACAGTGCTTTGCAGCAGATCAGGTACCGGATTTAGCAACAGAAGGGCGCTTTTCCTAACATTGGCATCTGCATCACGCAAAGCCTCCCTGAATGTCTCGACTGATTCAGGAGAATGATCAGCAGCAAGCTGCTGCAGGATTTCAGACCGGATCAACCAGAATGTTTCTTTGTGAAATGCAGTAATCAGGAATTGTGATTTTTTGGAGACCGGTTCCGGGCGTAATGCGACCCAGGCATCGTACCGGTCGATCATGTTAGCTGCCCGCTGTGCCTGGGCAAGTAATTTTTCATAGGGTTGCACAAAGGTCGCCTTTTTCAGAATTTTCCGGTTGGGGTCAAAGAGCAGAAAGTCAATTGATTTTTTCTGTCTGTTTGGAACAGATACTTCCGTGTATTGTTTTTCAATCCATGTTTTCATGTGATCGATATCGCCGTCCTGATAATGAACTTCAAATTCGACAGGCATTTTAAATAACCCGTTCAAATCATTGACTTTCTGCATCTGCCATACTTTAAACATGGTTGAAGGGTTCCCGAGGGAATCAACACAGATGGAATCTCTAACCAGATAGTCTGGTTCTCCCCCCTTCAATATCCACTCTTCAAAAAACCAGTTATATGGTTTTCCGGTTGATTCATACACACAACGCACAAAATCGTTTGTTTCGGAATATCCGAATGCGTATTTATTCAGATACCGGGAGATGGCATCCTGAAAGCCCTTTTCGCCCATCACATCTCTGAGCATTTCGAGCACCAGCGATCCTTTTTGGTAAACCCGCTGAACACCACCCTGACTCCCGCCTACTGGGTAATCATTTTTTTTCGCTGCCTCGAAAACCAGACGCATTTCATCGTTGCGGATGTTCTGAAAATAATCTTCCCCAAAGATGCTTTTCTCGAACATTTTTGCATAATAGGTCGCAAAACTCTCCGTAAGCCACACATCCCGGTTGACAAAATGGGCCACACAATTCCCAAACCACTGGTGTGCCAGTTCATGAACATTCACATTTACATAATTCCGTTGCCACCATGACCTTGGAGTGATCTGCATATAATCACCAAAAACAGTGCTGGTGGTCGTTTCCATAGCTCCATACATATAATCGATCACCGGCGCCTCTCTGTAAAGAGGATAAGGATAACCGAAGTCCAGTTCCTTTTCAAGGAAATCGAACATCAGCTCTGTGTACATATAGGTTGTGCCTACACGATCGGGCATATCGGAGTAATACCAGAATTCAAGCGGCAATCCCCGCGAGGTTTTACCAGTTTTATAATTGTAATCGCCGATTACCAATGCTGTTGAGAAAAACGGGTGATCCTTTTTCATGGCATAGTGCCAGGTTTTGGTCCCATCAGAATTTTCCGCAACATCCAAACGTTCCCCGTTTGAAAACACCTTGTATCTGCCATCAAAAGTGATGAACATGTCAACCGTGATGCGCCCATCCATATAAGGAAGCCAGCCGTTTGGCCGGTGAGCCCATATTTGTTTGCGTTTGCCTGATTCTTCAGGCTGCCATCCGATGAAATAAATCGGACCGGCCAGGGGGACCGCAGAATAGGTAATGAGCAGGCGGGAGGTTTGTAAGATGCCTTGCTTTGGATTTGACGGAAGCAGTGGAATGGAACCGGGATCAATAACCAGATTATTACCGGTTTGATGATATTTCACATTTTGATCATCTATGGTTACAGAAGACACATCGAAATCGGGTGCATGGAAAACGATGGAATCAATGTGTTGACGGTTTGGCAGGAAAGTGAATTCGGCCGTTCCGGTCACCCTGTTTTTCACGGGTATGAAACTGACATGAGCCGTGAGGTGTTTAATGGTAATAGGTAAATCAGGCGGAATTCCGGCCGGGTCAGCATAAAATGTAATTGTTTTATCCTGAGCAGCCACTCTTTCCATGTGAAAAAAGATTCCGATAGCAAAAAAAATAATGTAAGGGCAAAAAAATAAATTACGTGTTTCTCTTACAAATAGTGCGCTCATAAATACTTATTTTTATTATGTTTGCCTGTGGATAAAATTCGATTCCACGTTGAGGTGATTCAAAAGTAGTAAAAAACAATGAAGATCGACACGCTTGGTGAAAAACTCATTCTTTACTTTGTATTGTTAGGCATTGGTGCAATCCTGATCATCAGCACAGTGGCATTTTACAGCAACAAAGAAGCATTGATGAGCCGCACTTTCGATCAACTTACTTCACTCCGGATTGTTAAAAAAAATCAGATCGGCCAATTTTATTTTGACCGGATCAGAGACCTCTCCTTTATGGCAGGATATTCCTCAAAAGGTCCACTCTCCCTCCAGAAAGCGATAATATCCGGCAGGTTCCGTTTTCCGGGACAATATTTTTCAGCCTATTACTTTTTGGGGCCTGAAGGTGTCGTGACACAGGGTTGTTTTGACACAGCAGTTTCAGCGCCACCATTGGTATCCGAAAAGGTTTTCAATAAAATCGAGGATCAGCTGCGCATAAGGCCAGTGGTGGTTTACGACGAAGCCATAGATGAGCAAAGCGGTAAACCATACCAGCTAATCGCAACAAGGATGACTGACACAGATAAAGGAAAAAAGCCGGGGCAGTGGATTCTTTTGCTTGCAGTTTCCATGGATGCCATCAATGCGATCATGCTTAACAATGACCCGTTGAGCGGACTCGGGCTGAGTGGCGAAACCTACCTTGTAGGACAGGATTACCTCATGCGGTCCAATTCCAGGTTTCAGCCCAATTCGATCCTGAGAACAGCTGTCAGAACACAACCTGTAATAAAAGCCATGTCGGGCTCTTCAGGTACCATGACGACAACTGATTACCGCAACATACCCGTGCTATCTGCATACGACACGATCAGCGTATCCGGACTGACCTGGGCGATATTGGCTGAAATTGACATGAAAGAGGCCATGGTTCCAATTTATGAAACCCGCACACACATCCTCCTGCTAAGCGTTATCATGATCGTTATCTTTTTCGGAATTGTCCTGTTTATCTCCAGGCGCATCACCAAACCGCTGATCCGGCTCCGGAATGCAGTTGTAAAGGTTGGAAAGGGACATTACGATATCGACCTCCCGATTGAAACACAGGATGAAATCGGGGCGCTCACCGAATCATTCAATATGATGGCCCTGCAGATAAAGGAAAAAACGACTGAACTCCAGATGGAAAGGTTCGGTCGCATACGTTCGGTATTTGACGGGGAAGAAATTGAGCGGCAGCGTCTTTCACGTGAACTCCATGATGGTATCGGACAATCACTGATTGCCATTAAGCTGCGTCTTGAGAACCTCTTGTATCAGGAAGGAAATGACATCCGTACTTCCATTCAGGAGTTGAAGAACTATTTTGATCAAATTATCGATGAAGTGCGCCGCATCTCGAACAACCTTATGCCATCGGTGTTGGAGGTTTTCAGCATTCCGATTGCATTCCGCAATCTTTTTTCGGAGACAGAAGAGCATAGCGGTCTACGGATTCATTTTGAAGCCAAAGGGAACTTTGACGACCTTGATAAAAAGCTGAAAACCTATATTTACCGATTGACACAGGAAGCGCTGAATAACATTGTAAAACACGCGGAAGCCCGTGAAGTCAGGGTCAATCTTACCCGGAATACTGTTCAGCTTACGCTGGTGATTCAGGACGATGGAAAGGGTTTTTTACTTGACAAAGTTGGAAAAGATGGCGGAAACGGGATTCACAATATGCGTGAACGGGCCAGTTTGCTGCAAGGTCAGATAGATATCCGTTCGGCTCCGTCGAAAGGCACAACAATTACCTTGAACGTACCAATTATAGTTACCTATGTCAAAGATCAGAATTTTCCTCGTGGATGATCACCAGCTTGTAAGAGATGGGATCAAAGCCTTGCTTATCAGCGCCGAAGATTTATTAATTCTTGGGGAGGCCTCCTCCGGCAGGGAGTGTTTTGAAAAAATCGCACTGGACCCTCCAGATATCCTCATCCTCGATATCTCATTGCCCGACACCAATGGCATTGAGATCACAAAACGCATTACCGTTGAATACCCGGAAATGAGGGTGCTCATCCTCTCTATGTACACCAATGAAGATTTCATTTTCAATTCGGTAAAAGCCGGCGCACGGGGATATCTGCCAAAAAACACATCACGCGAAGAGCTTCTGAGCGCCATCCATGCCATTTATGAGGGAGAGGAATTTTTCTCCGACACTATTTCACGCATCATGCTGAAAAGCTATGTCCGTAAAGCCAAGGAAGACGACCTTTCTCCACAGCGGGGCCCGATACCACTCACCTCGCGTGAAATTGAAATTCTGAAACTCTTTGCAGAAGGTTATATCAACAAAGAGATCAGCGACCAGCTCGACATCAGCATCCGTACAGTGGAAACTCATAAGAACCACATCATGAAAAAGCTGGAGTTGAAGTCAACGGTGGAGCTGATCAAGTACGCTATCAGAAATAAAATTGTGGAACTTTGAGAAAGGCGTGCAGGATTTCCCTTAAGAAATTCACGTAAGATCACCGCCGTTTTTGCTGACTAAATTTCAGTAGTTTACAGGATTGCGAGACTGCTGCGATCGCCCTAACATTGCATGTGAAAATTTTAACAAATCGCATGGCAATGAAAAAAACAGCCTCCCCCTTCAAATCATTCATTCTGGTGGTATTGCTTCTGATCCTATCCAATGGAGTAAATGCCCAATTGCAGGATGAAAACAAAGTGGAAGAAAAGAGCGCCTCCACGGCCACCTTCAGCGCCGGTGCCGACCTGGTAAGCCGGTACATCTGGCGTGGTGCCGATTATGGAAATTCGCCAGCCGTACAGCCATCCATGGCCTTTTCCGTAGCTGGGTTTAAAGCAGGTTTCTGGGGTTCATATGGGTTGGGCCAATACTCGAAACAAGTCGATGATTCCACCTTAGTCAACATGGGAAACTATGCTGAATTCGATTTTTTCCTTTCATATACCATGAAAGGCTTCACGTTGATGGCCTATGACTATTTTGTGCCAAATCCCCTGAACCCGAATTTTGACAACAAGTATTACAATTTTAAGAACAGTACCACCGGGCACACGGTTGAAGTTTGCCTGTCATGGGCAGGGTTAGAAAAATTTCCGCTGCAGCTCTTTGCAGGCACACTTGTATATGGCGCCGATAAAGGAAAAGATTCCACAGGGGTTTACGGGACAAGCAGTGACAACAATTTTTCAACCTATTTTGAGGCGGCATACCAGTTCAATGTCAAGGGTTTTGGTGTAAAACCATTCATTGGCGGGATTCCTTTCGGATCATCCTGGTATGGGCCCTCTGGTGGCATTATCAATGCAGGATTAACGGTTAGCAAGTCCATTCAGATTTCCAAAGAATATTCTCTCCCGGTTTTCAGTTCGGTAATTACCAATCCGCAGGCAGGGAGTGTTTTTCTGGTGTTTGGTATCTCATTGTAATCAGCAATACAGCACAAATATATTTTTAATTTCTAATTGAATTTTTATGGGAACGATCGATGTTGGTTCAACCGGGTTTATGCTGTTGTCAGCGAGTCTGGTTATGTTAATGACGCCTGCGCTGGCGTTTTTTTACGGAGGCCTGGCCTCCAAACGGAATATCCTCGGGATTATGATCCAGAGTTTTGCATCATTGGGGTGGACAACCGTTCTTTGGGTCACTTTTGGTTACTCCCTGTGTTTCAGTGGCGGTGAAGGTGGCATTTTTGGCAACCTTGATAAAGTTTTCCTCAACGGAGTCACCATTGATTCTATTTATGCAGGCAACGGAAAAATCCCGGAAATCGTTTTTATCGTTTATCAGATGATGTTTGCCATCATCACACCAGCCCTGATCACCGGCGCTTTTGTGAATCGTGTGACATTCCGCTCCTACATGATCTTTCTCACCGTATGGCAGATCATGGTTTACTACCCGTTTGTCCATATGATCTGGGGTAACGGACTCCTTGCACAGTGGGGTGTTCTTGACTTCGCAGGAGGTATTGTGGTGCACGCTACGGCTGGTTTTGCAGCGCTTGCTTCAGTGTTCTATGTGGGTGCCCGTTCCGATAAAAGCTCCACTCCAAACAGCATACCACTTGTAGCCATCGGAAGCGGTCTTCTCTGGTTTGGCTGGTACGGTTTCAATGCCGGCAGTGAACTTCAGGTGGATAAAATCACGGCACTTGCCTTTATCAACACCGATGTTGCTGCATCGTTTGCCACAGCCGCCTGGGTTGCCATCGAATGGATACGTGAAGGGAGGCCAAAGCTTCTCGGCTTGCTAACAGGCTCTATTGCCGGATTAGCCACTATCACACCATGCGCAGGGTTCGTTCCCATGTGGTCGGCACCCATCATCGGGGTGGCAGCAGGGGTGACATGCTATCTGGCAGTTCAACTCAAAAACAAATTGAAATGGGATGATGCGCTCGATGTTTGGGGTGTACACGGGATTGGCGGTGTACTTGGCACCATTCTGCTCGGGGTTTTTGCAACAAAACTGATCAATCCGGCCGTATTATCTGAAGGCTTGTGGTTTGGCCAAAGCTCCTTTTTCTTCAAGCAACTCATTACGGTGGTTGCCGCATCAGCCTACGCGTTCATATTCACTTACATTATGCTGGCGCTGATCAACCTGATAACCCCGGTAAGAGTAACCCATGAACATGAAAAGGCAGGGCTGGATGTTGCTTTGCATGGGGAGAGGGCGTACGACGAAGGTTCCCTCTGATCTCAAAATATCAAGACGCCAAGTCCGTAATTCACCTCAGTGAAATTTTACCGGCTTGGCGTCTTTGTTGTTAAACAGCGCCTTTTTTCAGCGCTTTCAAAACAGCCGGGCCAAGTTCCTGTATTGTGTTTTTACTGATAAAATCCGTTGCGCCTGCATTGATGCATTGATTTCTGATCTCTTCGCTTGTTGAACCTGTAACAATGATAAACGGCGTCAGGGGCGAGTGTTTGATGGCAAGGACGAGTGCAGTTTTCCAATCAAAACCAGGGATGCTGAAATCTGAGATGATAATCTCAGGTCTGAATTCTATTAATGAAAGTAGAAATGCATCCTTATCCTCAACAATCTGAAATTCACAAGGACCAAGCGTCTTTTTTATTTCTCTGCTGATCAGATATGCATCCGATGGCATATCCTCAATTTGTAGAACCCGGACCATGCAGTATGATATTTGTAAAGTAAGTTGTTATAACCTCGCCTTCAACAAAATAATTCTTAGATAGAAGTTTGAAAAAAGCGCGCTAATATACAGCGAAATTTATGAATAATCCAATAAAGAAAATTTTACGCACATCATTTTTACTTACCATTGATAATTCATTTTACCTTTGACAATTGGGATATTTATAACCAGCTGATGAAACAATTTACGCACATTGCAGAAACTGCGGATTATCTTGAAATCCAAAGAGAAAAAGATCTCATGATTGGATTTGTACCAACAATGGGCGCTTTGCATGAAGGTCACCTTGCCCTGATAAAAAGGTCTCTGCAGGAAAACGATATCACAGTATGCAGCATCTTCGTCAATCCGATACAATTCAACAACAATAATGACCTTGCAAACTATCCGCGTACTTTATCGCAGGATTTAAAAATGCTGGAATCATGCGGGTGTGATGTTGTTTTTTTTCCTGACACTGCAGAAATGTACCCGGATGGTGAAACGATCAGTTTTGGCCTTAACTTCGGAACACTCGACAAGGTTTTGGAGGGGCAATTCCGTCCGGGACATTTCAATGGTGTTGCCATTGTTGTAAAAAAATTATTCGATATTGTTCAACCAACACATGCCTACTTCGGGAAAAAGGATTTCCAGCAACTCGCAATCATCAAACACATGGTTTACGCGATGGGGATTCCTGTTGAAATTATTCCTTGCGAAACCATCCGGGAGGTGGATGGACTGGCCATGAGTTCACGGAATACAAGGCTTTCTCCCGCCGAACGTAAACTGGCTTCGGGAATTTATCAGACACTGCTGAATGTCCGTGAAAAAATTGGAAAAACACCTGTTCCAGAACTTAAAGAGTGGGCTGTAAAAAAAATTGAGGAAAATGACGGGTTTCGGGTGGAATATTTTGAAATCGTTGACCAGGAGAGCCTGATGCCAATGGAGGATTGGACTTCCAGGGATCGTGCAGTGGCCCTTGTTGCTGTTTTTGTGGGGGATGTGAGGCTGATCGACAATATTGAACTTTTTTCGTAATTTTGCGGCATGATGCAGATTCAAGTATTAAAATCGAAGATCCATCGTGCCGTTGTTACAGATGCCGACATCAATTATGTTGGCAGTATTACGATTGATGAAGCCTTGATGAACGCCTCGAATCTTATTGAATTTGAGAAAGTACAGGTCTTGAACATCAACAATGGCGAGCGGATCGAAACATATGTCATTAAAGGAAAACCAGGAAGTGGCATCATTTGTTTGAACGGAGCTGCCGCCCGAAAATTTTTACCCAATGACCTTGTGATTATTGTCTCTTATGCTATGATGGATTTTGAGGAAGCAAAAATATTCTGCCCCAGCATTGCCTTTGTCGATTCTGAAAATAAATTGGTCAAAGGTGAAAAAACACAATAATGGCCGACTTTACAATTGAAGAAACCCCACGGACAAACCGGGCAACAACCTTTATTAAATTCGCGGTTTTCCTTGGTCTTGGTATATTTATCATTTGGCTATCGCTCAGAGGATTAACTCCAAATGAGCGTGTTCAGATATTGCACTCTTTCCGCATTGCAAATTACAATTGGGTTATTTTTTCGATCGCAATGGGCATTACAAGTCATGTGCTCCGTGCACTGCGATGGATGTTGTTTTTCGAGCCGCTAGGCTATCATCCTTCCTTGAAAAATACTTTTTTTGCAGTGATGGTTGGTTATTTTGCAAACATGGCTTTTCCTAGACTAGGCGAAGTTACCCGTTGCGGTATCCTTGCACGGTATGAAAAAATCCCATTTAATAAATCTTTCGGTACGGTGATAACCGAACGAGCCATTGATATGATTTTATTCATCTTCCTTTTCTTTTTAATGATTTTTACGCAGGCAAAGACTATCGGGCACTATCTCAATTCCAATATCTACCCAAAACTGGCTGAAAAGTTTAACAACCCAATCTTCAGCAGGGTGTTTATTTTTTCCGCAGTTGCCCTAGGCATCATTCTCCTTACCTTGGTTTTCCTGATGCGTAAGAGAATCGCAGCTTCCAAATTGTTTCATAAGATGAAAGGCCTTATCCTTGGTTTTTGGGAAGGTCTTAAATCACTGAGCCAGATTAACAAGCCAGGCCTTTTCATTTTTTACTCACTGGCTATATGGACCCTGTATTTTCTGATGATCTACGTATGCTTTTTCTGCTTTACCGATACAAGTTCGCTGAGTCCCGGGGCAGGATTATCCGCGTTGGTACTGGGCAGCGTTGGCATTATGGTCACTCCCGGAGGCATCGGGCTTTATCCGGCAATCATCCAGGAAACGATGTTGCTTTATGGAATTGTTCGTACAACCGGTTTAGCCCTGGGATGGATTTCATGGACTGCCCAAACCAGCATGATTTTAGCTTTAGGAGGGATTTCCCTCATTTTATTATCATTCAACAAACAAAAACATGGAAAGGCTTAGCATCATAAAGTCGAAAATTTATACCTGGGATCATCTCCGCCGACAACTTGCGATATGGAGGTTCAAAGGTAAAACACTGGTATTTTCAAATGGCTGCTTCGATGTGTTGCACCTTGGGCATGTTGAATATCTGGCCAAAGCCCGTGACCTGGGCGATATTTTAATTGTTGGCCTCAACTCTGATGACTCCGTGCGAAGGATCAAAGGCGCTCACCGGCCGGTTAACAAGGAAGAGGCAAGAGCCATCACGCTCGCAGGCTTTTCATTTGTCGATTGTGTTGTCGTGTTTGGAGAAGATACTCCCCACGAATTGATCAAATTTGTACAGCCGGATATTCTGGTGAAAGGAAAAGATTATGATGACAAGGAAATTATTGGCAGTGACGTGGTAAAAGCCCGCGGAGGCCAGGTGGTTACCATCGAACTTACCAAAGGGTATTCAACAACCCATACGATTGAGCTGGCGCAGAAGGTGCATCTGTAACGGTGATTACGTGACGCGAGACGCGTGACACGTGACAATGGTGCATTTTCGAATTAATAAATTCTCATGTCCAAGATCAAAACAGCATTCTTTTGCCAGAACTGCGGCGCACAGGCGCCCAAATGGATGGGCAAATGCAATGCCTGCGGGGAATGGAACACCTTTGTTGAAGAGGTGATACAGCGGGAGGAAAAAGGATCGTTGGGATCAGTGACCAGGGATCCAAGATCGGTGATACCTGTGCGGATTTCCGAAGTTACTTTCAGCCACGAAGCCAGAATAAACACCCACGACCAGGAACTTAACCGGGTTTTGGGAGGAGGTTTGGTGCCAGGCTCATTAACCCTGATCGGAGGCGAACCAGGGATTGGGAAATCAACCCTGATGCTACAGGTTGCATTGAAATGTTCCGACCAGAAAATACTTTACATAACAGGTGAGGAGAGCGACCAGCAAATCAGGATGCGCGCAGAACGTCTCGGCATAAGCAATGACAACTGTTTTATCCTGACTGAAACCAATACCCAGGCGATTTTTCAGCATCTTGAAGCCCTCAGGCCAGGGATCATCATTGCCGACTCGATTCAAACCCTGCAAACCGATCTGATCGAGTCGTCTGCAGGAAGCGTATCCCAGATCAAAGAGTGTGCGGCAGAAATGCAGAAATACTCAAAACACACCAACACGCCGGTTTTTCTTATCGGGCACATAACCAAAGATGGCAGCCTCGCCGGCCCTAAAATACTGGAGCATATGGTTGATACCGTACTCCAGTTTGAAGGCGACAGGAATTATGGCTACCGCATTCTCCGCTCCCTGAAAAACCGATTTGGCTCAACTTCTGAACTGGGAATCTATGAAATGAACGATGCAGGTCTGCGTGAAGTAAGCAATCCATCGGAGATCCTGCTCAGCCAGCGTGACGAAGCAGTGAGCGGTATTGCAATTGCAGCCATGATGGAGGGCCAGCGCCCCATGCTGGTCGAGACACAGGCACTGGTCAGCACCGCTGTTTACGGCACTCCCCAACGCTCCACCACCGGTTTTGATGCGCGCAGGCTAAACATGCTGCTCGCAGTTCTTGAAAAGCGCAGCGGCTTCAGGTTGGGGCACAAGGATGTGTTCCTCAATATTGCAGGCGGCATCAGGGTGGAAGATCCTGCCATCGACCTCGCTGTGGTTGCCGCAGTACTCTCCTCAAACCAGGATACCCCTGTCGATTCAAAAACTTGTTTTACGGCAGAGGTAGGCCTTAGTGGAGAAATCCGGCCGATTAACCGTGTCGAACAGCGCATTTCAGAGGCCGATAAACTGGGCTTCGAACGTGTCTTCATCTCCAGATACAACACCAAAGGATTGGATTTTAAGCGATATACCATACAAATCATACCTGTTGCTAAAATCGAAGAGGTTTACAGGAAGTTGTTTTCGTGAAGGATGGTTTTGTGAATTAAATCCGGGGATTCGTGACACGTGACGCGTGACATTAATGTGTTAATAAAAGTTAAAGTTTAACAAATACTTCAATTATTGCTTACATTTGACTCTATTTAGTCTGTGTTTAAATAATTTCAAAAAGCCTCAACCATGAAAACAAATTTATTAACAGTTTTTCTTTTTATAAGCTTTGTTCTTCCTCTCTCAGTTTTCAGCGCCATCATTCATATTCCAGCAGATTACAGCACGATTCAGGAAGGTATTGATGCAGCATATGACGGAGATATTGTTTTGGTTGAACCGAACACCTATTATGAGAACATAAACCTGAATGAGAAAAATATCATCCTTTGTTCCAATTACTTCACAACCGGTGATTCCACTTATATAACCAATACGATTATTGATGGAAATTATAACGGACGCGTGATTACCATTAACCAGGGCCAGAATTCAACCTGCCAGATCATCGGATTTACGATTCAGCATGGAGATTCCAACTGGGAATACGGAATGCCCTATGGCGGAGGGATATTTATTTCAGACTCATCACCTCAAATCCTCCATTGCATCATTCAAAACAACATTGCACCCAGCAATGGCGGGGGTCTAGGCATATATGGTTCCACTGCAGGTGCAAAGGTCATTAATTGTTCCATTCTCAACAACACCGCTGAAAGTTATGGCGGAGGCGTATTTATGGGCGATTGCAGCGTGGATGCAGAACTGATCAACTGTGTCATTTCCGGTAATTCAATTACATGCAATTGCGACTGGAATGGTGGCGGAGGCGGAGTAAATCTCACCCATACGGGAAAACTGACGAATTGCCTGATAACCGGCAACAGTGCCCCATACGCCCCGGCAGGGGGTGGAGCTATCCAATGCGACTGGGGGGATTATTATGGAAGCCAGGGGATTTTCGTTACCGGATGTACCATTGCCAATAATACAGCTTTCAACTTCGGAGGCGTAAGCCTTGTTAACGGATTATCCGGTGGTGAGTTCCGCAATTGCATCATCTATGGGAATACAGACCAATACCTGAATATATCCAACTATGACGGAAATTCATTGGTAAATTGCTGCAGCGACCCATTGCCGGATGGGATTGGCAATATTTCCTCAGATCCGAATTTCATCAATCCCGGATCTGATAATTTCAGATTATCCGCAGGGAGTCCATGCATTGATGCCGGTGATAATTTTTATAACAGCCAGTCAGTTGATCTCGATGGAAATCCCAGGATTAAGGATGTGATCGATATGGGGGCTTATGAATATGGCTCCTTTGCTGTAGTGAATGTTCAAATTGGATCGGGTACTGATGTTTCCTCCCAGTTTCCTATTTACTCCTGCTACAATTATAACTACAGTCAGCAAATCTATCTCTGGAATGAAATATCCTCAGGTGGCGGTGCAACCGGACTTATTACAAAGATCAGGTTTTACTATGCAGGTGGTGGTTCCCAATTTTCGAATTGGAATAACTGGACTGTTTACCTTGGAAATACCACCAAGGCAGAGTTTTCAACCATTTCCGACTGGGTTCCTGCAGCTGCGCTAAAACAGGTCTTCTCCGGATTAATTTCCACCCCTGTTGACGGAACATGGCTGGAAATCAATTTACCAACTCCGTTTTATTATTCCGGAGACAACGTGGTGATTGCAGTGTATGAAAATTCCAACGGCTATGACTGTACCGCTCAATGGGGTTCATTTTATACTGGTGCGCCACGCGGACTATCATATTATGACGACAGTTACAATCCAAATCCTTTATCACCCCCTGATGGCATTATAAATCCTGACATTGCCCAGATCCAATTTGAGATCAACACTGCAGTTGGGACCCTTGAAGGCTATGTTACCGAAGAACCAGCTTGTACTGTTCCCATTGCGGGAGCGACCATCATGACAGGTGCAGATTCTACAACTTCTGATGCTTCAGGTTATTACCAATTACATTTACCCATTGGAACTTATTATGATATAACTGTCTTCTATCATGATGTAACCCAAACCATTTCCCCCATCGAGATTACTCAGGGGAATACCACCATCCAGGATTTTTGCATACAACCCTATTATGCTCCACCGGTAAATTTACAGGCCACTATTTCCGGACCGGTTCTGAACAATGTCCATCTATCATGGATGGCACCTGGGTCAGTTGCAGATCAATATATCTATTGGGGCCCGGGAACCTTGTACGGCGCGCTTGGATATAACGCGCCCATGACCTTTAGTGTTGCCTCCAGGTGGCCGGTCTCCGATATCGCTCCTTATGACGGAACCTACCTGAAAAAGATCCGTTTCGTTCCCACTGACGCCAATGCCGCATACACTTTAAAAGTGTGGAAAGGAAGCAATGCATCTACTTTGCTGCTTTCACAGGCTGTTTCCGATCCAATTATTGGAGGGTGGAATGACGTGACGCTCACCTCCCCCATCCTGATTGACGGCGCAGAGGAATTATGGTTTGGTTATGAAATCGTTGAAACCGTAAAAGGGTACCCTGCAGGATTAGGACAGGGCCCGGCTGTCACCGGAAAAGGTGATATGATCAATTCAGGCGGTGGTTGGTTTTCCGTGAAAGAAGCATGGGGCTGGGAATTTAACTGGACGCTCCAGGGATTTGTTTCCGAAAACGCACTGCTGGCTCCACAACACCTGATCCCGATGGAACAAAGCGAACTGCAGCAACCCGTTGTTGCTAATCCAATGGCTGCCTCATTGAAGCCCCAGGTGATGCTTCTGGAACAGACTACAGCAGTAAAAAACCATACAAACCATGCGATGGCGAATGAAGTGCTGCCAAAACCTGCAACCATTGCTCCTTCCGCTCCATCAGTCGTCATGACCGGTTACAAAGTTTACCGCAATTATAGCAAGATCGCCGATAATATTCCTGACCTCTCCTTTGATGATCTTGCACTTTCCAAAGGAGTATATGAATACCAGGTCTCTGCTCAATATGAAAATGGGGAATCTGTGTTGATCGGACCGGTATTTGTGAATATTTACACCTGTTTCCCTCCGACCAGCCTTACGGTTTCCAATTCAACACTGACTACAACCACAGCTGATCTTTCATGGACACCATCAACGATTTCGACCAATCTGGTTTGGATCCTGGAATGGGGACCCACCGGATTTTGGCAAGGGTATGGCACAACCGACACCATCTATACAACTCCTCAATATTCATTAGATAGTCTAACCCCGGGAACTGAATATGATTTCTACCTCAAAACCTATTGTAGCTCCACCGATGAAAGTCAATGGGTTAAGAAGACTTTCCGCACCCATTACTTTGACTGCCCGCCAGGCGCAACTACCGAGCCGGAAACCTGCGGCAGTGCGGTGAATGATGGTTGTGAAATGGCCGAACCTGCAACGGGAACCATCAGTTGCGGTGAAACAATTTGCGGTACAAGCTGGTTGCACAGGTCGCACCGCGATTCCGACTGGTACTCATTCACACTGACCGACTCAAATGATGTCACGCTTTCAGGGAATGCCGAGTTCACCAGTTTTTTCGGTATCGCACGGTCTCCCTGTGATACGTCCTTATTCTATTCTTCAGCAACTTATAGTCCGGGATACAATACACCGATCACCATACGGCTTGGTGCCGGAACCTATTATGCATATGCGGCACCTGCCTATTCAGAACAGGTTTTTTGTGATTCATTGAGCCGTTACTGGATTAAACTGATCTGCAACCCATGTTTGTCAGTGACCACACTCAATGCGTTGAATATCACCTCTTCTTCCGCAGATTTAAGTTGGACATCCACGATTGGGACATGGAACATTGAGTGGGGGATTACCGGGTTTGCAAAAGGAACAGGAACCATGATTACCGGAACTCATTTGAATCCGTACACCTTATCCGGGCTGACAGCGGGCTATTCATACAGTTTTTATGTACAAAGTGATTGCGGCAGCGGTGCATTGAGCAATTGGACTGGTCCTTATGAATTTTACGTGCCCTGTTCCACAGCCACCTTGCCCTATTCTCAGGATTTCACTTCCCAACTGGTGGGTATAACTCCACAATGCTGGCAGGAGCAGGGTGACGGCCAACCTACAAACTGGACTGTTGATAATACAAACAATGCAGGCGGTGACCTTCATGAATTGACGTTTAACAGATATAATCCCTATTTTAGCGGCAGATCATATATTACCTCACCCGTCATTAATACAACAGGACAAGCTTCGCTTGACCTCTCCTTTAAACAATATATTCATGCATATAGTTCCGGAACTTTCTGTGAGATTTGGACAACAAGCGATGGCGGGAGTACGTGGCATTCAGTCTGGTCTATTGCACAAAACAGTATATTCGGGCCTCAAACAACCTACCTTTCGATCACAACTTCTGATGTTGGTTCTGCTAATTTCCAGTTTGCATTCGCTGTAAATGGTTATTCCTGGGACCTTGACATCTGGAATATTGATGATATTTCTCTTACGGGAGTGCCTCAGACAGGAACCCTGCAGGGAATTGTCAATGTTTGTCCGGGTGGCGGCGCACTCCAGGGCGTATCGGTTGCAGCGGGTGCCCTTACCACCACAACCAATGCATCAGGGTTTTATCAGTTTTTGAATATCCCTGTTGCAACATACAGTGTTCAATTCAGCCTGACAGGATATGTAACTAAATCGGTTTCCGGTGTGGCTGTACAGAATGGCATGACAACCACCCTGGATACCTGCCTGACGCTGAGCGGACCTCCCACGACACTAACTGTTCAGAATGACACAGTCTTCACAGGACAAACAAATTGTTTCAATGCAACACAAACCATTACAGTTGCCGGTGGAGGAACCACCTTTGTTGTTCAGAGCGGAGGCATTGCAAACATGATTGCCGGGCACAACATCCTTTATTATCCGGGAACCAAAGTTAACTATAGCGGCTCTCTTCATGGTCATATCGCCCCGGGTGGCCCATGGTGCGGGTTAAAAGATGCAACCATTGTCGCATCAGCATTGGGAGAGACTGAGTCTCTGCCTGTTGGGGAAAAATCATTTTTTACGATTTATCCCAATCCTACATCAGGCGAATTTTCACTCCAACTCACCGGCATTGATGCATCTGCAGAGCTCCAGATGGAAATATATGGTATGCAGGGGGACCGGATACAGCATGAGGCGCTGAAAGGTCAGCAAACCTATCATCTGTCACTGGCGGGCAAGCCGCTTGGCATCTATTTCATCCGGGTTGTAAGCGGAAATCGTGCAGGTACAGGTAAGATCATCATGCAATAACAACAGGAAAGCAGGGATTATTCATTGGATTCAAGTTCCAATAAAATCTGTTTTACGTTGTCTTCTGTAGCTGTAAGTTTGTTTTTGCATATTTTAATTAAAAGTGCAGCTCGTTTCACTTTTTCAGATAATTCATCTACTGAAATTTCGCCTCTTTCAATTTCAGAAACAATATTCTGAAGTTCTTCGTACGCTTGTGTATAATTTGGCTCATTCGTCATTGCTTTCTGCTTTTTTCACTGATTGAATAGTACTGATTATTTTTCCATCCGCAAGAATGGTTTTGAGCTGGCTGCCTGCTTTGGCCTGATCGACCGATGTCAAAGCTTTACCATCAACCAGGGTGATGCTGTATCCACGGTTCAATACATTCACCGGATTTAACAGGTCGATATTCTTTTTAATACCAGTTATTTCATTGGTCCGGATTTGTAAAAAACTGAAAGTATGAGCTGTCATGTTCACCTTTTGAACCATGCATAGTTCCATTTTCCGCAACACATAATAGGTTGTCTGCTGTTGTAGCGCCTTTAATTCCTGTTGAATGTCATTTTTGCCCTGGGCCAGATTAGACAGCGTCTCCGATTTGAAATACCGAACGGTATTCAGCAGTTTTGTTTTTTCATCCTGGATTGACCTGCTGATTTTGCCGATGATGGTTTCCTGCGATTTTTTTAAGGGAACAGCGAGATTGTGAAATTTTTGAATCAGATAATCTGCCAGCTCTGAAGGAGTTATTGCGTTTTTGAATGCAACCATTTCGGCAACTGTTTCATTGGTTGAATGACCAATGCCGGTTATAACCGGAAGCGGGAATAGAGCAACAGTTTTTGCAAGTTCGTAGTTATTATAGCAGGTCAGTCCAACCTCTCCCCCGCCCCCTCGAATGATGGCAACTGCGTCGAAATGACTTTGCACCTTGCTGATGCGCTCCATTTGCCCGATAATCGAATTTATGGCATTTTCTCCCTGGAGCAAGGCAGGAAAGAGCATGTAAAAAAAAGAATATCCCCAATCGTTTCCATCCAGAATGTTCCGAAAATCGGCATACCCTTTACTGGTTTCAACCGAAATGATGGCTATTCTCTTGGGAAGCAAGGGCATATGCAGGGATCTGTTCGTATTAAAAATCCCTTCTTTTTGCAACCTCTCTAACGTCTGCTGTTTTTCTTTTTCGAGCTCACCAAGAGACCAGGATGGGTCAACGTCAAGTATTCTCAAACTCAGTCCATATACGGGATTATAGGATATTTTTGCCAGGAAAAGGATTTTAATCCCGTTCTTCAGAGGCTCATGCAAAACCGAGAGGAAATGATCATTGATACGCTGAAAATCATCCCTCCAGATCGTGGATCTCATTTCAGCAATAATTTTCCCTTCGGTTTTCTCAACAAGGTCAGGATAGCAATGGCCCGATTGCGGGTAATGGTTCAGCTTATTCATCTCGGCTTTGATCCAAAATGAACTTATATACCTTTCCGTCAATGTTTTCTGGATGCTGAGGGCTACTTCAGAAAGGGAAAATATTGTCCGATCACTGATTTTTTCCGGCATTTCAACTATACCCTGGATGCACGGATGATGTCGGCAAAAATTCCGGAAGCGGTGACATCAGCTCCTGCACCGGCTCCTTTGATAACCAATGGCTGCTGCACATAACGGTTGGTATAAAACAGCACAACATTGTCTTTTCCATAAAGATGGAACAGATCGTGATCTTTGCCGACATGCTGCAATCCTACCCATGCTTTCCCGCAATCGAGACTGGCAACAAACTTTAATTTGCAGCCTTCTTGCATAGCTTTGCTGTACAATGAAAAGAAATGAGCTTCATGTTTCTCCATCTCAAGGTAGAAATTGGCGACATCACCTTGCATGCAAGAATCCGGCAGGAAAGAGTTGCTTCTGATCTCTTCCATTTCCATCTCATATCCTGCTTCCCTGGACAGAATAAGCAGTTTTCTCATCACATCGGTACCGCTCAGGTCGATGCGGGGATCCGGTTCGGCATATCCCTCATCCTGTGCTTGTTTCACAATGCGGGCAAACGGAACGGTCCCATCATAATTGTTGAATACGAAATTAAGGGTGCCAGAAAGGACAGCCTCAATCCGGTTCACCTTATCTCCGCTGCGCATCAGGTCATTCAAGGTTCCGATAATGGGTAAACCGGCTCCGACATTGGTTTCAAAAAGGTAGGCGGTATTGTATTCCCGGGCAAGATGCTTCAACAATTGAAAATTTTCATACGACGATGAACTGGCTATTTTATTGCAGGCCACCACAGCCACACTTTTTCTCAGCAAAGTCTCGTACCACCTTGTAACTGATTCACTAGATGTTACATCGACAAAAATGGGATTGCGCAGGTTTTTTTGTTCAATAAAAGCAACGAAATCTGGAAATTCCATAGGCACACCTTGTTTCAATGTTTCCTGCCAGGTTTGCAAATTAATTCCATCTTCGTTTAAAACCATTTTTGTGCTGTTGCTGATCCCAACCACCCTGAGCTGAAGGCGAAGATGGTCAAGCAGATATTGCTGCTGCTTCTTCAATTGGGCCATCAGGCGGCTGCCAACGTTCCCTACACCGGTAATATAAAGGTTGACCTGTTTGTAGGCCGTTTCGAAAAACTCCTCGTGCAACACATTGATTGCTTTCTTCACATCAACGGTGTTGATCACTGTCGAAATGTTTTTTTCAGACGAGCCTTGTGCAATTGCCCGGATATTGACACTGTTGCGCCCCAGTGCATCAAACATTTTGCCACTGATCCCCGTATGGTTTTTCATATTATCACCAACCAAAGCGATAATAGACAACCCCGTTTCCAATTGAAGTGGGTCAACCTTGCCGGCAATAATTTCGTTTGCAAATTCTTCATCCACGGCTTTTCTTGCCTTTTCGGCATTCGATTCATCAATCGCCGCGCAGATTGAGTGTTCCGAGGAACTTTGGGTAATCAGGATTACATTTATTTTTTCTTCAGACAGCGCTCCGAACAATCGCCTGGAAAAGCCCGGAATACCAACCATACCACTGCCTTCAAGGCTTAGAAACGCCATTTTCCCGATACTTGAAATTCCTCTAACGGTATTCCTATTTTCGGAAACGCTGCTTTCGATTAATGTGCCATAATCATCGGGCGCAAAGGTGTTTTTTATCCAAACCGGAATCTCCTTTTTCATAACTGGCTGGATGGTAGGTGGATAAATCACCCTGGCTCCGAAATGAGACAGTTCCATTGCCTCTTTATATGAGATATATGGTATTGCCTTTGCATTGGTCACCAGCCGCGGATCTGCAGTCATCATACCACTCACATCCGTCCATATTTCAAGCGCTGTGGCATCGGTGGCGGCAGCAAGGATTGCGGCGGTATAATCCGAACCACCTCTGCCAAGGGTCGTGGTGACCCCATTGCTGTCGGAGGCAATAAATCCGGGAACAATATAGAGTTGTGCCGGATTTTGAAGCAGATATTCTCCGAGTGCTCCGGCCGTAAAATCGAAATCAGGAACCGCAAATCCGAAGGCAGAATCAGTACGGATGACCTTTCGTGCATCGAGCCATTGGTTTTCAACTCGCACCGACTGGAAGGCGGCTGAGATGATCTTTGACGAAAGCAATTCACCATGACTCAAAATACTATCCAGGGTGCGGGATGAAAGTTCACGAAGCAAAAAAACAGCTTCATATATCCGGTCAAGTTCGTTGAATTTTTCCGACACAAATTCGAGCAGGTTCTGCTGCAATATAACGGGCAGCAATTCCTGCACGACAGTTTCATGCCGGAAACCGAATTCCCTTAATTTTTCTTTGTAGGCCGGATGATGTGAAGCAGCCATTTTGCCGATCTCAATCAGCATGTCGGTGGCGCCGCCCAACGCAGATACCACAACGATAGTTTGATCTTTCAGATACGCTTTTTGAACAACAGCTATGACTTTCCGAATATTCTCCGCATTCGCAACCGAGGTTCCTCCAAATTTCAGTACTTGCATTTTTTACGTTTTTAAAGAGGTACAAATATATAAATATTAATATGTTTTATGAATTAGCACGCTGGAAATTGAAATTCCCATGAATTTCAATTTCATTACCTTTGTATTCAAATATCATCTGGAAAAATAAACAACATGCCCTTTTTCCCAAAACTCCTGCTGACTTCGGTCGCCATTCTCATTGCCGGCTATTTTTTACCCGGAATACATGTCAGCTCTTTCTGGACAGCATTGCTTGTTGCATTGGTGCTGAGTTTTCTGAATGTATTTCTGAAACCGCTGATGGTTATCCTCACAATCCCTTTTACTGTTATAACATTCGGTTTGTTTTTATTGGTCATCAATGCATTCATCATTATGATTGCAGGTGCATGGGTGAATGGGTTTAAAGTAGATGGTTTCTGGTGGGCGATGCTGTTCAGCATTATTCTGTCTGTCATTTCTTCACTATTGGAAAGGTTGGTAAAACACGATGAAAGCGCGCGCAATTTTTGAGAAAGCAGAGTTCATTGATGTAATTCAACGGAGCCAGCATTGCCACCTTTCCATGGTTGATCTGGAAGGTAAGCCTTACGTGATTCCTATGAATTTCGGCTACAAAGACGACACCATCTACCTTCACGGAGCTCAACATGGCAAAAAGATAGACATTCTGAGCCGGCATCCTGACGTGTGCATCAATTTCACGACCGATCATCTGTTGCGTTACCAAAATGAATCTGTAGCCTGCTCATGGAGCATGAAATACCGCAGTGTGCTATGCTACGGTCAGGCAGAATTCATCAAAGATTCCGCAGAAAAAATTGCCGCATTTCACATTGTCATGGCTCAATACACAAAGGGTGAATTCAAATTCAACCCGCCTTCCATCCGCGAGGTTTGCGTGTGGAAAGTCAACGTGTTAACATACGAAGGAAGGGCCTACGGATATTAATTCTGCTGCTTCGGCACCCGTTATTCCTTGTCAAACCCGAATTTCCATACAAGCGCAGAGAGAATTGCGCCGGCGATCGGTGCAACAAAGAACAGCCATAATTGGGAAAGCGCTTTGCCGCCTGCAAAAAGCGCCGGCCCAAGGCTCCGGGCAGGGTTAACTGATGTTCCGGTAACAGGAATAGTGACCAGATGGATCAGCATCAGGGTGACACCGATGGCCAGTCCGGCCATTGCACCATTTCCGAATTTGGAAGTTGTTGCGAGGATCACGAAAATGAAGAGGAAGGTCATAACAAGTTCAATAACGAATGCACTTAACGTATTAAAGCCACCAAGGTACCCTTCGCCCCACCCATTGGATGCCAGCGCCCATTCACCCATGGTAAAACCCGGCTGGCCTGTTTTGATAAGATACAACACTCCCGCTCCCAGGATCGCACCGAGACATTGTGCAACAATATACCCGATGGCATCCTTGATTTCAATTTTTCCTGCCACAAGAACACCAATAGTGACAGCCGGATTGACATGGCAGCCGGAAATTCCACCGATGGCATAGGCCATGGCTACCACGGCAAAGCCAAAAGCAACAGCTATTCCCAACAGGCCAATACCGTTGATCGCAGGCAAATTTGCTCCGGCAATGCTTGCAGCGCCGCAGCCAAACAGGACAAGACTAAATGTACCAACACATTCTGCTAAATACTTTTTCATGGTTTCAGGGGTTTAATGAATGTTTAAGATGAATTAATTGTGGTATAATTGAATCAGTCAACATTTTTAAGCAACATAATTTCTTTGTCATCCTCTTTGAAGACGAGACAGTTCTTTCCGAATGAATATTGATAGGTCTTCCCGTTTAAAAGCGTCCCCAGCTGTACACCTTTCTCATTTCCAGGGCATGCCATCTTTGTACTGACCATTTCTGTAAAACTGATTGTTTTTTCTGTCGCTGTAAAAGATCCTCCAATATGGTTGCAGCCGTCGTGTCCGCCTACCCTTTGTTCACCAACAAAAATTTCGAGGGTAGGAAGGCCTTTTGCATAGTCACCAGGGAGCAGTGATCTCCCATTCACCTTCTCAACCACCCATATGTTGTTGAGCCTTGGATCAGGATTAACTGCAGGCCCCGATGCATCGGTAGCCTTGAGTGTTTTGCATCCTGAAAATATAACCAGGAAACCTGCCAGGATTAAAAAACATCGTTTGTTCATGGTGATAAATGAGGCATTTGCACAACATACCGGATTCAAAAATAAAACTTTTCCCGATAATAACAATATAATTCCAGGCCATGGAAGTTTTCACTTTCGACATCAATGCAATGATCAGCCGGTCAGGATGAATCTACTTAAGTTTATATACCACACCGATGTTTGCAAAGGTCGAGTTATATCCTACTTCTCCGTAGATTCCAATCACCTTGGTGAAAAAATAGGAGGCCCCCAGGAAAAACCCGGCATAAGGATATAAGGGGCTATACCCGCTGCTCCCGGGATGATTGTCCCAACCATGTGCGCAAAACCCGATTCCGAGCGGGATTCCGCCGTAAGTATCCAAACCTTCAACATCCCAGCCGTAATGATAGGCCGCGCGGCCGCCAAATATAAAATTGGCCCATGATTCGTTCCAGCCGGACCCGTAATGGTGACTGAAAAATGAAAATGTCGCTTCGCCTCCAAGTGTGATCACACCCGGACCCAGATCCCACATTCCCTTTTCAAAAGATCCCTTTATTGCGGGGCCAAACCCAGCCCCGTTGCCAAAATAAGGTGTACCAGGCCCAACGCTTGCATTGACAATCCAGGTATTTAACCTTACTGGATCAAGAGGCCCCTTTGAATAAGCCGAAATGTGGGAAAACAATCCAAAGAGCGCTATCACGAGAACAACCAAAATTATTTTTTTCATAAAATCAATACTTAGTAAGACAGATTAACCAAGCCGGTAATGACCAAAGGCTTTACCCAATCTAACGTATGATTTTTTAAAATGATATATCCTGAAATGAATTTTCCGGGAAGAAGCAGCAAACGCCTGAGAAGCCAGCGTTGATTATTCAGTTTGAAAATTAATCGGTTTTCGGACAAACCAGCCGGATAACTGGCCAAAACACCATCCAATCAACCCGCCGGCAATCCAGCCGGCTATAATATCTCCAGGGTAATGTACCCCGAGGTATATCCGGGAATAAGCCATGAATAATGCCCATACGAGCATCAGCAATGGAAAACAGGGGAATGGTCTGCCCAGAAGAATGATCATATATACCGCGATGGCCAGGTTTGTTGAGGCATGCGCAGAATAAAACCCGAACCGACCGCCAAAGTATCCATTCACCGTATGCAAGCCGGTCAAACCAGGTTCATATGTCGGGCGGGGCCTGACAACCATATCTTTGGAAATATTTGCAAGCTGATCGCTGAAAAGGATCATGATGGCTGCAAAAAGTAAAATCCAGAAAGTATGCCACCTGTATCTCCTGACTAACAAGTACAGCAGCAAAATATACAATGGCAACCAGCTGACGGGATTGGTTCCCCAGTAAACGATCGGATCAAAAAATGAGGAATGATGCCCATTCAGAAACAGGAACAATGTTTGATCAAATGATTTCAGGCTTTCCAGCATGCAGCAGGTTTAACATTTGTCACGCATCACGCGTCACGCGTCACGAGTCAACTCCTCCCAAAGCATCTTCTTCAGCTTTTCCAATCCTGTCTGCTTGTGCGATGAGATAAAAACGGTTGGAAGTTCCGGTAAATCCTTTTTTAATTCATCCAAAATTTCCGCATCGGCCAGGTCAGATTTTGTTATTGCCAGAACACGTGTTTTATCCAGCAATTCAGGATTGTACTGAGCAAGCTCATTGAGCAGGATATTGTATTCAGACCGGATATCCCTGGAATCGACAGGTACCATGAACAGCAGGGTTGAATTTCGCTCAATATGACGTAAAAACCTCAATCCAAGTCCTTTACCCTCATGGGCCCCCTCAATAATGCCGGGGATATCTGCCATGACAAATGACTTGTTTTCGTGATACCTTACAATTCCGAGGTTTGGAACAAGTGTGGTAAACGGATAATCAGCGATCTGAGGTTTTGCCGCTGAGATTACCGACAAAAGTGTCGATTTGCCGGCATTGGGAAAACCGACCAATCCGACATCGGCTAAAAGCTTCAATTCTAACACTTTCCAGAATTCAAGACCGGGCTCACCAGGCTGGGCGAACTTTGGCGCCTGCCGGGTTGGGGTTTTAAAGTGATCATTTCCAAGTCCTCCCCGACCACCCGGTACGAGGACATGTGTTTGTCCATCTTCAGTGATCTCACATTCAAACTCACCTGTTTCGGCATCACGTGCGACGGTTCCCAAGGGAACATCTATGACCACATCCTTCCCGTTTGCCCCATGCATGAGCTGCTTTGATCCGGCTCCGCCATGGTCGGCTTTGAGATGTTTTGTAAACTTCAGATGCAGCAATGTCCAAAACTGGCTGTTCCCTTTCAGAATGACATGCCCTCCCCTGCCGCCGTCACCGCCGTCCGGTCCGCCATGGGCGTTGGTTCTGGTGCGCATAAAATGCCTCGATCCAGCGCCTCCGTTACCCGAAGCGCAATGGATCTTTACGTAATCAACGAAGTTTGAATCAGACAATGTATTTTTTCGATTAAACGATTTACGATTTACGGTTTGATGACAGCGCAAAGCTGGCTGAAAATATCATCAATAGAGCCTACCCCGTAAACCTCCTGGTATAACTTTTTGTCAATATAATAGTCTGTCAGCGGTTTGGTGTGATGATGATACTGAACCAGGCGGTTTTTTACCACCTCCTCCGTATCGTCCTTCCGACCCTGCTCCAATGCCCGTTTGAGCAGGCGCTTGACCAACTCATCCTCGTCCACCTCGAGGGCGAGTACTTGTGTGACTTTCTGGCCATGCTTCAACAACATTTTATCAAGTTCCTCAGCCTGGTTTATTGTGCGTGGAAACCCGTCGAGAACAAACCCTTTGACAGTACTGTTCTTTAAAAATACAGATTCCATGATTTCGATCAGCAATTCATCGGAAACCAGGTGCCCGGCCTCCATCACCGATTTGACTTTTAAGCCCAAAGGGGTTCCCTGGCTTACTTCTGCGCGCAGGATATCTCCGGTTGATACGTGTTTCCAACCAAATGTTTCAGCAATTTTAACAGCCTGGGTACCTTTTCCGGCGCCCGGAGGTCCAAATAGGATCAGATTGAACATAACTTCAGATTATTTTGAAATTTTATAAATATCAGGCAGATTTCTGCCATACCCATCATAATCCAGTCCGTAACCAACAATGAAGTCATTGGGGATTTTCAACCCCACATAGTCGATCGGGAAATCTTTCTGAAAAGCGTCAGGCTTAAAACAGAAACAGGCGACTTTTATGTCAGCAGGATTTTTTCCCTTCACGTCACCAAGCAGCTTATCCATGGTGATACCCGTATCCACAATATCTTCAACGATAATAATATGTCTGCCGGTGAAATCCTCATCAATTCCAATCAGTTCCTTTACATTTTCCGTTGTAGTAGTTCCCGAATACGAGGCGAACTTCACGAAAGAAATTTCGCAAGGAATGGTGATTTTGCGCATTAAATCGGAGGCAAAAATAAAGGCGCCATTCAGGATAGCAAGAAGGAGTGGGTTCTTTCCGTCATAATCGCGGTTGATGTCATCTGCAACTTTTTGCACAGCCACATCTATATCTTCCTTGCCGATGAACTTTTCGAAAGTCAACTCCCTTACCTGTACCTTTGTCATAATCAATGATATATTTCTTTCGCACAAAGGTAGTCAAAATATGTTTAATTTTGTGAAGTACCCGGAAATCTGAAATCATGGAAGCCAAAGTCAGCATTATCATGGGCAGCACTTCTGATCTACCGGTCATGGAAGCGGCAGCCAAATTTCTGAACGATATGCACATCCCTTTTGAGATGAATGCCCTTTCAGCCCACAGGACCCCTGAAAAAGTAGAAGAGTTTGCGAAGAACGCGTATCAGCGCGGAATCCGCGTCATCATTGCCGCAGCCGGCATGGCAGCGCATTTACCCGGTGTGATCGCAGCATCTACCACTCTGCCTGTTATTGGCGTTCCTATCAAAGCTTCCCTGGAAGGAATAGATGCCCTGCTCGCCATCGTCCAGATGCCCCCGGGAATACCAGTGGCCACTGTCGGGATCAATGGCGCGCAGAACGCGGCCATTCTTGCGGCTGAGATCCTCGCTACCAGTGATCAAGTACTGCACAAAAAGATGATCGTGTTCAAAGAAGACCTGAAAAAAAAGATCATCAAAGCCAACGAAGAGTTGGAAGCGGTGAGGTTTGAATACAGGGTGGGATAATCAGCAGCCCCCAAGCGATATATGGCCTTTAGGCAAGCCATTGGCAAATCGCCGGCCATACACTATCAACCATTCTTTACTTTTTGGTGGAAAAATCCAGATAATAGGTTTCTTTCATAAAAAAGCCATTTTCATCCATGATGAACTGAGCAGGAAAAATCATTGAATACGTGTGGTTCGGTTCCAATTTCCATGAAACAACCAACTCGTTCTTTTTATCGGTATTCCATCTTACCGAAGTAATATCGGGCCAGCATTTGTCTCCGCATTTACCCTTGCTCATTCCATAAGGTCTGGTCATCATCGGCTTGTTAAAAGTCAGGATCAATTCTCTGGTTGCGGGATCGACATCTTTACTGTTGTTTGAAATCGAAAAGGCGACCAGTTTTGGCCGGTTTTCTTCTGTCACTTTTAACTCCTCTGGAGGAGATAGTGAATTCTGCAACTTAACGATTTCAGGCATGTATTTATCCAGTGTCGGATACGCTTCACGGGAGGCTTCATACTTTGCCATTGAGTTTATAAGTTTTGAAATCCAGATGAACCCCCTTACCTGTTCAGCCCCGATCATTCGTTTTATTTTCATTTCAGTGGTTGTATGGTCCTGAAAATACCTGATAACCGAAGCACGCACCAGTATTTCATTCACCATTATCTGGGAATTGGAATATGCCTGCCTTCGCATATTATCTTCGACAAGGTTAAAAAACGCATCGGCAACGGTTTTCATTTCCGGATAATACTTTTCGCCAAGCCTGTTGCAGAATGAATGACCGAATTCATGAATAATGGTTTCAGTAATATCCTTGGAATATACAGGATTTCCAATGCTATCTGTTTCCCAAGACCCGATAATAGAATACATTTCTTCGGTGCCATCCAGGTACCTGACCTTTACACCATAATTGCCACCGCCATTTGTAAGGCTTATGATCAGATTGTAGCTACCTTCAGGCTTTTCACCAAAAAAAATTTTAAACCAGGCAAGGTCGGTTGCTTTAACGATTTCAGAAAACCGGTCTTCAGCAATTGAATAAAGTGGTTTATGATCGGAAAAGAACCCGGAAAAATCAGTTCTCTGATAAAAGTTGTTTAAAAGCAAGATGAATTGTTCGGTATATTTTCCCCAACGGCAGTCAAGACTGCCTTTCTCTACATTATTTTTCAACCTGATGGTTCCGTTGGCAAGTTCAACATGTATTGCCATCGACATCACTGCATCAAATGAAACACCGGTCTTTTTTCTGATTTTTTTTACAAATTTCAGCAGTTCATCATCTTTGTAAGGGTTGAAATATTTGTCAATCGCATCAGTATAACCCTTCATCTCGTTATTGATATATTCCTGCTCCCCTGCCAGCCTGAATACAATACTCAACAGTTCGGTTTTTTCGTCAACTGCCGGGTTAAGAATTAATGATTGCGAAAAAGTTGCTGAAGTTGTCAAACTGATAAACAATATTCCAAGAAACATTTTCATCACTCAATTGTTTTTAAGAATGGAACAAGAAAAAAACAATCATTCAGGTGTGGAATCATGCAACACCGATATCTAGTTTCCTGATCACCATCAGCCCGTCCCTGACAGGTAAAATAAGATTTTCAACCCGGTCGTCATGGGTTACAAACTCATTGAATTCAATGATTCCGCAGGTATCCTTATCCATTTTTACCGGATCACCTGTCACCTTTCCCCTCCACAGAACATTATCGGCAATGACAAACCCGCCGGGGCGTACTTTTGGCAATATCGTGTTGTAATAATTCAGGTAGTTCGGCTTATCGGCATCGATAAAAACAAGATCCCAAATTTCATCAAGGGTCGGAATAATTTCAAGAGCCTCCCCAATGTGCAGGATAATCCTCTCGTCCAACCCGGCTGCCCGGATGAAATGGCGAATACCTTCCTCCAGTTCAGGATTCACTTCGATCGTATGCAGCAAAGCATCACCCCTTTCCCCCGGGATAGGGGTTGGGCGTGAGACAATCCCGTGGGGAGAAGCCGGGGATACAGTCATCCCCAGCCCCATGGCAATGGCTGAATACCCCGTAAATGTTCCTATTTCAAGCCCCCGTTTTGGTCTGATCATTTGAACGAACATACGGAGCAGGGCTCCCTGCAAGTGCCCCGACAACATTTGAGGATATACCTGGGAAAGATGGGTTTCACGGTTCAGTATTTCCAGAACCGGCGGTTCAGGGGTCGTGTGTGCTTCAGCATATTCAGAGAGCAAATCTGTTATCGTCATGTGGATAAAATATGGGTGCAAAATACAAAGATCCGGCAGATAATATCAAATATTAATAGCGCCTCCGCTATTTGCTTAGTTTTGTAAAAAATAAATTCAAAAAATGCGCCAACTCGAATTCAGCCAGTTTTTACCCGTTACAATGGATGAGGCATGGAGATTTTTCAGCGACCCTGCCAACCTGAGCAGGATTACACCCAAAGAGATGAACTTTGTCATCACCTCATGCGTTCCTGAAAAAATTTATCCCGGCTTGATCATTACCTATAAAGTCTCACCATTGCTCAATATTCCTGTATCGTGGGTCACGGAAATCACTCAGGTAAAAGAACCATTTTACTTTGTTGATGATCAGCGCTCCGGGCCTTATTCCATCTGGCATCACGAACATCATTTTGAACGTGTCGAAAATGGAGTGATGATGACGGATAAACTTTTTTACAAAGTTCCTTTGGGTCCATTCGGGAATTTACTCGACCGGATGTTCATTCATCGGAAGGTCTCCGGAATTTTTGCTTTCCGGAATAAATTCTTAGAGATAAACAGTGATACATTCATGAACTTCTCTTAGAGCTTGCTATTTGAAAGTCAGCAAACTCAGTTTTTCAGGATCAAAAATTTCATTGGCAATTTCGATTAGTTCTTCAGAAGTCGTAGCTTGTATACGTTCAATGATCTTTCCCATTGGATCAAATCTGTTTTGGAGCAGATAACTCTTCCCGATAGCAAGCATGGTGGCCAGGTTCGATTCCTGCGCAATGGCCAATTGCCCGACAATTTGTTTCTTGATGACATGCAGCTGAACTTTGCTTAACCTCTCCTCCCGAAGGTGTTTCAGCTCCTGATGAACAATTGTCAGAGCCTTTTCGTATTGAGCGGGGTCGGTTCCAAAATAAATATGTATGATTCCTGCATCAGAATAGGCACTATAGTTCGATTCATTGTTGTAGGTCAGCCCGTTGCGTTCCCGCAAAGCCAGAGATAAACGCGAATTCATCACAGGCCCACCGAGCATGTTGTTGAGCAGAGCCAGCGGAATACGCTGCCGATGGCTGTATTCGTAAGCAGGCACCCCTAAAATGCAGTGCACCTGAGATGTTCTTTTCTTAATACTCTTATCGAACGGGTTGTAATTTCTGAAGGGAATCCGGGGATGACTCTCACCGCGGCAGGGATGATCACTAAAATATTTTGTGACCAGCCTGACCAGTTTCTTAAATTCAATTTTCCCTGCCGAGGCGATCACGACCTCATCAAATCGGTAATTCCGATGCATGAAATTCAAGATATCCTTCTGTTTCAGCTTTTTCAGGCTTTTGGCTGTACCCAGGATATTCTTCCCAAGCGGGTGCCCGGCAAATACCAGGTCTTCAAAGTCATCGAATATCTGTTCATCCGGAGTATCCTGGTACGACCGAATCTCGTCCATCACTACCTGCTTCTCCCGTTCCAGCTCTTTTTCAGGAAACGTGGAATGAAAAAAAACATCCTGGAACAATTCAAGGGTACGCTCGTAATGCTCGCTGAGAAACGAGGCATAGATGCATGTCTCCTCTTTTGTTGTGTAAGCGTTCAAATCAGCGCCAACATTTTCCAGCCGGTTCAACACCTGGAAAACATTTCGTTTTTCAGTTCCCTTGAAAATGGTGTGCTCGATAAAATGGGCAATCCCGTGTTCGGCGTCTGTTTCGTCCCGTGATCCGGCATGAATAAAAATTCCACAATGGGACACCTGATTTTGAACAGGATGATGAACCAGACGGATGCCGTTGGGCAGCGTACAAGTTTGAAGTTCCATGAATTATTTCCTGCCTTCGATCAGAATCTCCAGCAATTTGATCCCGGCTTCTGAAACGACTGTTCCTGGTCCGAAAATAGCAGCAGCACCCGACTTGTAAAGGAAATCATAATCCTGGGGCGGGATAACACCTCCTACAATAACCATGATATCGTCCCGGCCGAGTTTTCTAAGTTCTTCTATCACTTGCGGAACAAGCGTCTTATGGCCTGCTGCCAGGCTGGAAACACCTAAGATATGTACATCATTTTCAACTGCCTGTTTGGCAGATTCTGCCGGTGTTTGAAACAATGGCCCGATATCAACAGCAAACCCAATGTCGGCATATCCGGTCGCAACCACTTTTGCACCCCGGTCATGACCGTCCTGTCCCATTTTGGCAATCATGATGCGTGGACGGCGGCCTTCCATTTCAGCAAATTTATCAGCCAATTCGCGTGCCCTGGCAAAAACCTCATTATCCTTTGATTCCGAGGAATAAACTCCTGAAATGCTTCGTATCACTGCTTTGTACCTCCCATATATTTTTTCTAACGCAAATGAAATTTCACCAAGTGATGCCCGCTTGCGCGCTGCATCAATCGCCAAAGCCAGCAGGTTTCCTTCACCGGAAGCTGCCGATCTGGTCAATGCCTCTAACGCTTCGTCCACCTCTTCGTTGTTGCGGTTTGCCCGTAACATTTGTAGTCTCAGCACCTGTGACTCCCGAACAGCCGCGTTATCAACATTCAGAATTTCGATCGGATCTTCTTTTTCCAGTCTGTTGAGGTTTACACCAACGATCTTATCCTTGCCTGTATCGATCCTTGCCTGCTTCCGCGCCGATGCTTCTTCGATACGCATCTTGGGAATTCCGGTTTCAATTGCCTTTGCCATGCCTCCCAACAGCTCAACCTCTTCGATCAGTGCCCATGCTTTATGCGCAATTTCGTGTGTCAGCATCTCCACATAGTATGATCCGGCCCAAGGATCGAGCGAACGGCAGATCTGTGTCTCCTCTTGCAGGTATATCTGTGTATTACGTGCAATGCGTGCTGAAAAATCAGTCGGCAGGGCGATGGCCTCATCAAGCGCATTGGTATGCAATGATTGCGTATGGCCAAGGGCGGCGGCCAAAGCCTCCACACAGGTACGCGAAACATTGTTGAATGGATCCTGTTCCGTCAGACTCCATCCTGAAGTTTGTGTATGGGTGCGCAAAGCCATCGACTTTGGGTTCTTCGGGTTAAACTGTTTAACAATTTTGGCCCAGAGAATCCTTGCGGCACGCATCTTGGCTATTTCCATGAAGTGGTTCATCCCGGCAGCCCAGAAGAATGACAGCCTCGGGGCGAAGGTGTCGATGTCCATCCCCGCATTGATCCCGGCACGAAGGTACTCCAGGCCATCGGCCAGTGTATAAGCCAGCTCAATATCTGCAGTTGCACCTGCCTCTTGCATGTGATAGCCACTGATGGAGATCGAATTGAACTTCGGCATATTTTTCGAAGTAAATTCGAAAATATCGGCAATAATCTTCATCGACGGGCTGGGTGGATAAATGTACGTGTTCCGAACCATGAATTCCTTCAGAATATCATTCTGAATCGTTCCGATAAGTTTGGCCATTTCAACGCCCTGCTCCTCTGCGGCAACAATGTAAAAGGCGAGGATTGGCAACACCGCTCCGTTCATGGTCATTGAAACTGACATGATATCCAGCGGAATCTGATCGAAGAGAATCTTCATATCAAGAATGGAGTCGATGGCAACCCCGGCTTTTCCAACATCACCTACAACACGTTCATGATCTGAATCATACCCCCGGTGTGTGGCAAGATCGAATGCGACAGATAAGCCCTTCTGTCCTGCTTTCAGGTTTCGCCGATAAAATGCGTTGGACTCTTCCGCCGTCGAAAACCCGGCATACTGGCGAATGGTCCACGGACTCATTACATACATGGTGGAATAAGGCCCCCTGAGGAATGGTGGCAATCCGGCCGCATAGTTCAGGTGTTCCATCTCCTGAAGATCACTATCGCCAAAGACCGGTTTTACCGGAATTTGTTCGGGGGTTTTCCAACTTTTTTCAATCCCCGCATTTTTCTCCCATTCAGCAAATGATTCAAGCGGTGGAACTCCCGTTAATTCAATATTTTTAAAATCTGGTCTCATCGGTGTTTGTATAGTTGTTGTAGGTTTTAAAATGAAATTCCAAAAATAAAAAACATGCTCTGCGCCTGAGGATTTGTGATGATCGAAACCTGAACAGGCAGTGCATACTTTGGAGTGACCGGAATATCCTTCTTTGCAGTCAACCCGATGTTTGTCACCCCTGCTGAGGGTCCATACCAGGAACTCCCGAAAGGAATACCTCCGATGAACGGTTTTAATTCAACACTGATCCTCTTCAGCTGAATTTTATAAGCAAGTTCAAAATAAGTGGAGTAGTTATTATCCGTCCCGAGCCCATACACTCCGGTTGAATCCTGATTCTTATCGGCGCCGTAGAACAGCGTGCTGGCGATCACCTGCAGCGGAAAATTATCAGGCCCCTCAAAAGTAAGGCTTCCTTCAAGGGTGTGGCCTGTGGTGGAATTTTGGTAATTGAAATAACGGTTGCCCTCATTTGGGTTCAGCCCATTCACCGTGAAAAAATCAAACAGCATCAATGTAAACCATTGGTATGTGTAAGAGATATATAAATCGGTTTCAGCATAGGAGCCGGCATTGATCACAGTGGAATCGTTCAGGCGGATGTCATGTGATGAAAAAGCATATGTACCCCAGGCTCCAATGTTCAGCCCTTTCCATGAAAATGAGAGATTGGGTTGAATTGCCGGGGAATTACCATAATCAATTCCCCTCCACACATAACGGCTCATGACATCAGCGCCAAGATTAACAGAAGCTTGATTAAAGCTTTTTTCAGCCTCAATTTCGTCAAGAACCTTTTCATCCTGTGCTTTCAGCGACAGAGCCGAACAGATGATTACAATTATAAAAATAACAGGAAGGAACTTGCCGGAAACCGGGAATATTTTCATTGAGCCATTTATTTAATTCCCAACTTGTTTTGAAAATCACTCAGTGTCTCAAGTAGATTGCTCCGCACATGAATAAAATCATCAACTCCTGCTGATTTAAACTGCTCAATTAAAGCCTTTGGAAAACCGGCAACCACAATCCTGATTGCCCTTTCGGATTGTTTAAGTTTTCCGGCAATTTCAGGAACAATCTGAGGGTAATCCTCATCTGAACTGCAAATGACAACGATCTCCGCCCTGGAAGACAAAGCGCTCGCCATCCCCTCATCTACTGTTGCAAAACCCTGGTTGTCGATAATTTCATACCCGGCACAACCAAAAAAGTTTGCTGCAAACCCGGCTCGTGCCCTGAGCATGGCCAGATTTCCCATGGTAAAAAGGAAAACAGCCGGGCGTTTATTACCTTGTTTCACAAATCGTTCGGTGGCCAGTCTGATCTCTTCAAAACCGGCAGAGATCCGGAAAGGTGTCAGTTTTTTATAGGTTGACGAAACAGGATGTTGAACTTCAGCAACCGGCTGAATCATGTCAGCCATGGTTTCCAGAGGATTCGGATATTGGTTGGTTCCAAGCATGATGAGTTTACGCTGTGCAATATCCATCACTTTCTGGTTCCGGCTGCGCTCAATCTCATCCTGGATATAGCCTGTTTTAATGCAAGCGATCATGCCTCCCCGTGTCTCAATATCTTTAAACATCTCCCAGGCATGGTGTGCCATTGAATGTGTAAGATTTTCAATGTAATAGGAGCCGGCTCCGGGGTCAACAATTTTATCGAGATAGGATTCCTCCTTCAGCACCAGCTGCTGGTTTCGCGCAATCCTTCGGGAAATTTCATCTGATTCCCTGAACGATATATCAAATGGGTTGATCGTAACCGAGTCGGCATTGCCCAATGCAGCAGACATCCCTTCTGTTGTAGTTCGCAGCATGTTTACATACGGATCATAGATCGACTTATTCCATAATGCAGTAGTTGCATGGATAAACAACCTGAAAGATTCTTCACGCTTTGCCTGAAATTGTTCAACCATCCGGGTCCATAACACCCTCACAGCCCGAAGCTTGGCAATTTCCATAAAATAATTCGGCCCGATGCCCAGGGAAAACTGAATGTAAGGTGCCACTTCATCAACCGATGCACCCCGGGCTGTTAAGCTGGCAAGGTATTCACAGGCAGATGCAAGGCTGAATGCGATCTCCTGTACAAGCGAAGACCCTGCATTCTGAAAATAATGGCCATTGATGGTGATGACTTTAAATTCCGGAAGTTTTTCCCGAACGATGCTTAAAAGATATTCCGCCTCTTCCAGATCATGATCCCACCCGATATAAAAATCGCCATGAAGCAAAAGGTAGCTGATCGGATCGAAATTTAAAGACCCTTTCATCTTCTCACCCCTGCCCCCTCGGTGTTTCAGCTCGTAAATTAAAAATTCAAGCGTAAGCGGATAGGATTTTGCCGAGATAAAATCAATGGCTGTTTTATGAAAACTGATCCCGTCCAAAAGTTCACTTAACTGCTTGTGGGTAGTCAGCTCAGTAGCTTTCAACCCAACAGCGCCAGCGCCTTTTAAAATAGCGTCTCGCGCAACCATATTGGCCTCATGGACATCGGTTGTATCAATATTCTGCCTGATAAGCCACTCATTGTTCAATGTCCTGAGCCCTCGGACATATGGCTTTTTTCCGGGAAGTGCATTCAGATACTCCAGCCCCGCCAGGTCCTCCGAGCGATAATACGGTTTTACGCTAAAACCTTCATCGGTTTTCCATACCAGCTTTTTATCGTAATCCCCACCCTTGAGATCCGCCATGATCTTTTCTTCCCAGGTACCCGTAGTTACTGGTGGAAATTCTGAAAACAATTTTGTCTGCTCGTTGCTATCCATGACAAGTTAGTTGATATCGTGTTTTGTGTTTTAGTGGAAATAAGATCTCCTTGTAGCCCATAAAAGTACCACAAAAGTAAAGAATTCCATAACTTTACACAAAAAATCGTATGATCGTTGCGCTATCCGGATCAACCGGATTTGTAGGTGAGTCTCTGCACACGAAAATGACACAATTGGGATGGACCGTAAAAGCTATCAAACGCGACGCTTTTTCCCTGTCTGACCAGGAATTTCATGCCCGGTTTACAGAAGACGCTGATGTTGTAATCAACCTTGCCGGAGCTCCGGTTTCGAAGAAATGGACCTCTTCGTATAAGCAGGAAATCAACGACAGCCGTATAAACACTACACGAAAGATAAGCCATGCCATAAACTGCGCTGAAAAAAAACCATTGGTTTTCATATCAGCCTCTGCTATTGGCATTTATGACTCAATGTCAACACATACAGAATCAAGCCAATCGTTTGCTGATTCATTTTTGGCAAGGGTTTGCCAAAGTTGGGAACATGAAGCCATGAAATCGGAACATGATACCCGGGTAGTTATCTTTCGGTTGGGAGTCGTACTGGGAGAAGCCGGAGGAGCGCTGAAAAAAATGCACCTTCCGTTCAGCCTTGGAATGGGCGGAAAAATAGGAACGGGAGAACAGGCTGTTTCGTTTATCCACATTTCTGATCTTGTGAACGCAATCATATTCACCATCGAAAATCCATCTATCAGTGGAGTTGTGAACGCCGTATCACCTTATCCGGGCAACAATGCCGAACTTACTGATAAATTAGGGAAAGTGCTGGACAAGCCTGCATGGCTGACCGTTCCCACATTTGTTTTGAGAATGATGTATGGCGAAGGAGCACAAGTTTTACTTGAAGGCCAGCGGGTACTCCCGCAAAAACTGTTGCAGGCCGGGTTCCGGTTCAAATATCCGACGATCCAGAACGCACTGGTTCAGATTTACGGTTGAATAATTTTCATTTCACTGATCAATCGCCGGCTTTCTGCAACTTTATCAATTACAAACAGGCAATATCGTATATCGAGAGAAATATTACGGCATTGCGACGGATCGTACATCAGGTCACTGAGTGTACCTTCCCAGTTGCGGTCAAAATTGATCCCTATTAATTGCCCTTCTGCATTTAAAACCGGACTCCCCGAATTTCCGCCGGTGGTATGATTGCTGGCGGTAAAAGCAACATGCATGGTGCCATCCTTGTCTGCATAAGCGCCGTAATCCTTTTCCAGGTACAGCTTCTTTAACCTCGGATCAACATGGTAATCATAAATAGTCGAATCTTCCTTCTGCATCACACCGGCAAGGGTCGTATAATAATCATACTCCATCGCATCCGCTGGCAGGTAATCATCAATCTTCCCATAAGCCACCCGAAGTGTCGAGTTTGCATCGGGATAAAATATTTTTTTCTGCTGCATCTCCATCAACCCTGCCATGTAAATTCGTTGAAGACTGTCTATCTGTGCCGAAATCCTGGTCATTTCCGGGATGATATCCTTTTCGTTGCGCTGGTATATGCTCATCATCAATAGGAAAGCGGGATCTTTTTCGAACAATTTAACCCTGGAAGCTTTATAGGAATCCAGAATCTTAAAAAGCCTGACAGAATCCGAAAATGCTGAAGTCTGGAAAAGCTTCGCTGCATAGGCCTCCAAATCGTTCTTGAATGATTTATCAATCTCCGAAAAAGCATCAGGGAGATATGTACGGTTCATCTTCGTGGCCATCTCCTTCAGCATTGCAACCATTACCTTCTGATCGATGGATGCCTGGTAGTTTTTAAAAAAATCCCGGGACGATTTCTTTAAACTCTCTGCTGAAATTGAAATTTCTTCAGAATTTGGCGCCTTTTTTTTACTCATCCTGACCAATTCCCTGAAACCAGAGGCAAACCGTACAATTTCAATTCCCTGTCCGGCCTCGCTGATATATATGGCAGATAAATCAATCGGGAGATAGTTGCAGTAAGCAGATTTAAATGCCGGGAGCAGGTTTCCGTAACGAATTTTGCGTTCCGGAGCAGAATCAGCCCAGGACTGGAACTGCTGTTCAAAATGTTCCTTCTTTGCGATCGCATCAATACGCCTGATCCCGCGTGATTCACCGATCATTTTCTTCCAGTAATTTGCTATTCCGTTGGCCTTTGCCGTATACTGGATGCGAACCATGCGGTTGAGATCCATCGCTGAATTCATGATGTCGAGACGCTGCTGACGAAGCCCTACCTTTACCGGGTTTTCTTTATTGGCTGTGAGATCAACTCCATATGAAGTAAGGTATTCACGGGTACTTCCGGGATAACCAAAAACAAAAGTGAATTCGCGCTTTTGGTATCCTTTCAATGAAATGGGAAGATAATTTTTGGGCTTGTAGGGAACATTATCTTTGGAGTAGGCTGCAGGTTGATTGCTCTGATCAGCATAAATCCGGAAAACCGAGAAATCGCCTGTGTGCCTTGGCCACATCCAGTTGTCTGTATCACCTCCGAATTTCCCGATATTTGATGGGGGCGTTCCAACAAGCCTGACATCCTTAAAAATCTCATTTATAAACATATAAAACTTATTGCCATAAAAAAACGGCCTGACTTTGGCATCGTAATGCGTGTCCTGCATGGCTGCACGTTCCAGTTTCTCTGCATTTTGTTTGATGATCTGTGCCCGCTGAAACTGATTCATGCTGTCTTCAACCCCGGTAAGAACCTGGCTGGTAACATCCTCCATTCTGATCAGCAAAGTAACCGTGATCCCGGGACCAGGGAGTTCCTCTTCAAAAGAGCCGGCCCAGAATCCATCCGTGATATAGTCATGCTGCAATGAACTCAGACGCTGTATTGCACCAAGCCCGCAATGGTGGTTGGTGAGAATAAGCCCTTGTTCAGAAACGATCTCGGCAGTGCACCCTCCGCCAAATTGAACGATGGCATCCTTCAGGCTCGAATGATTTACGCTATAGATATCCTCCGCCGTAAGTTTCAGCCCAAGATCCTGCATACGCTTGATATTCAATTGCTCCAGAAGCATGGGAATCCACATGCCTTCCTCTGCAATTGCTGAAAAACGCAGCATGGAAAGTGTGACTAACAGGATTGCAAGTTTCTTCATTTTGCGTTAAGTTGAAACCGTAAATAACAAATTTTCTTACCCATTTCAAGCCAGCGGGTTTCGTAATAGGTCTGAATAGAAACCACATCGTCACCCAATCCGGATTGATAAACATCATCTGATGCCCAAAAAAGCCGGTGACCCTGTTCTTTTATCACATTCAATGTATAGTTGTAAAAAAAATGATCATCTGTTTTCAGATGGATGATGCCGTCAGGAGTCAGAATGTTCTGATACTTTGCCAGAAAAACCGGGGCTGTCAACCTCATCCGCTCCTTTTTCATCTGGGGCTCTGGAAAAGTGATCCAGATTTCTGAAATTTCCGAAGGGGCAAAAATCTGTTCGACATGATCGACCATGGCTCTGACAAACCCGGCATTGTTAATTCCCCGTTCACTTACGGTTTTACTGCCTCTCCACAGCCGGGCCCCTTTCCAGTCGATGCCGATAAAATTTTTCTGCGGATATTTTTCTGCCAACCCAACAGTATATTCTCCTTTCCCGCATCCAAGTTCAATCACGATGGGATTGTCGTTTTTGAAAAAATCTTCATGCCAGCGGGATCGAAGAGAAAATCCCGAAAAGAGATCATTGTAAGTTGGTTGAATCAGGTGGGGAAACGACAGATTTTCCTGGAAATGGATCAGTTTCTTTTTCGCCACGCTGGATTTATTTTGCCAGTATCCAGGCGCCACTGATATCCTTCGACTTTGTTGAAGCCAGGATTTGGGATGCATCCTCCCTATTGGAACTAGTACCAATGGTAACGCGGAAAAGACCTGTTTTGGACTGGTCAAAAACAGATGCTTCAATCCCTTTCTGCTGCAACTCAGTCACCAGCTTTTCTGCATTTTCCTGCACTCTGAAAGCGCCTACAATCACAGCAAAGCGATCATTGAGCCGAATCGCGGGCAATGGAACTTCAGCAACAGGAGCCGGAGGCAATTGCACTTCGGATTGCACCAACCTGAGAGTTGGAATTACAGGCGCTTCTTTCTTCTCAACCAAAGATGCTGAAGAAAACCGTGAGAAAGCCGAACTCAGGATCCCGGCATGGCTGGCAAAATTGGCAGACAGCCTGTCGTATTGAGTTACTCCGATAACAGCCGCAACTCCAATAGGGAAGGCAATTGCAGCGGCCCACTTGAGGGCACGGGGAAGAATATATTTTCTGCCGGAATTTCTGATTACTGGTGGAGATATGAATGGGGCAAGCCCGAAAGCATCCGGAAGCAAATTGGACGTCGTATCCTGTTTAAAGTAGATTATTCCTTCCTTTCCCGGATAAAGTTGACCTACCTCCGGCAGTGTTACTGAATTACCTGTTTTCAGGGTGAACCGGCAATTTTCCGAAAATTCGTCAATG
>JAPLDG010000169.1 GCA_026391845.1 Bacteroidota bacterium
AAATCCGTTCTTATCCAATTTTCAGGCTTCTGTTTTTTTCTTATTTTTTCACAAAATTCTCGCAGATTTTTTTGAATTTTGACATGGAAGAACCATACGAATCATATTTTGACGGTGAAACGCTCTCCCTGGTCGGACGTTTTGAGAAAATGCTCCAGCAAAATCTGCATCTTTTCTTTGATGTAGATGAATTCGAAGAGATCATTGAATATTATTTCTTCAAGAACGAGCAGCGAAAAGCTTTTCTTACCATCAACCAGGCGCTTGAACAACACCCGGGATGTACCACTATTCTGGTCAAGCTGGCACAATTTCAGGTCAATGCAAAAAAAGATCGTGAAGCTTTGCGCATTCTGAAAGAGATTGAGCATTCCGACCCAACCGACAGCGATCTGCATCTCGCCAAAGGAAACCTCTACAGTCAGCTCGAAAAACCCGAAAAGGCGATTGATGAGTATAAAAAAGCCATTGATGGCGCTGATTATCTGGATGATATATTTTCCAGCATTGCTTTCGAATATGAAAATATGGGCAAGTATGACAACGCAATCGAATTCCTGCTCAAAGCGCTTGAACTGAACCCTGAGAACGATGCCGCCCTATACGAGTTCGCCTTCTGCTGTGAAGTCTCCCAGCAGACAGACAGAGGCATTCAATATTTACATACCTTTTTAGACAGACAGCCATACTCCGTAGCAGCCTGGTTTAACCTCGGGATCGCCTACAGCAACATCGACCTCTATGAAAAGGCCATCGATGCCTATGATTATGTCCTTGCCATCGACGACACCTTTTCGTCTGCTTATTTTAACAAAGCCAATTGTTTTGCCAATATAGGCAACTATGACAAAGCCATTGAAACCTATGTTGAAACTTTTTTTTATGAAGATGCTGAGCCTGTAACTTACTACTATATAGCAGAATGTTACGAAAAGCTTAAAAAATTTGACGCATCGATCGAATATTACAACAAGGCGGTCGGGCTTGATCCTGAATTTGCAGATGCCTGGCTTGGTTTAGGAGTGTCTCATGATGAATTGGGAAAGCCACATTCTGCCTTGCCCTTTATCCACAAAGCGATCAAACTCACCCCCTCTATCCCTGAATATTGGTTTATTCTGGGTGACATCCAGATAAAACTGTCACATATCGAGGATGGAATCGCCTCATACCGGAAAGTGATTGAACTTGATCCTGAAGACACAGATATCTGGCTTGATCTTTCAGTGGTATATGCTGATCAGAAAGATTATGAAAAAGGCTATGCGGTTCTGGCAGATGGTTTGCAATACCATGAAACACATGCTGATTTTTATTTTGGAATGGCCTATTATCTGTTCATGATGGGGAAAACTCAACAAGGTAATGAGACAATGTTAAAGGCACTGGGGATGGATCGCGAAGGACATGAGCGTCTATTCGTCACTTTTCCGGAAGCAAAAAATCATCCGCAGGTTGTTGAAGTTATAAGTGCGTTTAAAAAGGGTGAGGCATGACGTGACGCGTGACACGTGACACGTGGCGTATAGGGTTTATAACAGGAGTTTATTTTAATATTTAGTTTATTTGGGTCGTTTCCCGTTTTAAAATACCATTTTCTATATGAATCAGTTCAATCTTCCATTCCTTCCTGACAGGCCAACAAAACCCAGACAAAACGGGATTGCCATGGTCATGGATAAAGGTCTCAGCGTGCGTGAGGCCGAAGACTTTGTTGAAACAGCCGGCCATCTGGCTGATTTCGTCAAACTTGGGTTTGGAACTTCCTATGTGGGAAACAAAATCAAGGAAAAAGTTAAGGTATACCAAAAAGCCAATATCAAGGTATATGCCGGCGGAACCCTGTTTGAAGCATTTGTAATTCGCAACCTTTTTGACGATTACCTGAAGTATATCGATCAACTTGGACTTGATACCGTTGAAGTTTCGGATGGTTCGATGATCATGGACCACGATGTGAAATGTGAATATATTCATCAGTTGGCTAAAAAATATACCGTTCTTTCTGAAGTTGGTTCCAAAGAATCGGGAATCATGATTGCCCCTGGCCGCTGGATTGAAATGATGCAGAAAGAGTTGCAGGCAGGTGCCTTCAAGGTTATCGGAGAAGCCCGAGAAAGTGGGAACGTAGGTATTTACAGGGCAACGGGGAAAGCTCATGTGGCTCTGATCAACAAAATTCTGGCCAAAGTTCAGGCAGATAAGCTGCTGTGGGAGGCACCGATAAAATCACAGCAGGTATGGTTTATCAAAAATTTTGGCGCCAATGTGAATCTTGGAAATATTGCTCCCGCTGAACTCATTCCCCTTGAAACCTTACGCCTTGGATTACGGGGAGATACTTTTTTCAGCTTTTTACCGAAAAAATATTTGACTTTTCAGCCGAAGTAGCAAAATAGCGAAATGGTGAAATGGCGAAATAGCGATCAAGAGCAAAGTACAGCGCTGCTTGGTCTGATAGGTTATCCACTGGGTCATTCCTGGTCTGCCGGTTATTTTAACGAAAAATTCAGGTCGGCAGGTGATGCAGAAAGCAGGTACGCACTTTTCCCTTTGGAAAATCCGGATGAATTACCTGGTCTCCTTGAGAAATATCCCAAGCTGACAGGGTTGAATGTCACGACTCCATTCAAGGAAACAATCATCCCATTTCTGGATGAGCTGGATGAAACAGCCGGTTTGATCGGTGCAGTTAATACGATTAAGGTCGATCGGGAACACGGTCTGATTCATACCAAAGGGTTCAATACCGATACTACCGGATTTCTGCAAACCATTAAAGATCATACACCTCAAACCGATGCACTGATCCTGGGTACCGGTGGCGCAGCGAAAGCGGTCGCATATGCGCTGAAGGAGAAAAATATCCCGTTCAAATTTGTTTCACGCAAAAAAAAGGGTTCCGGAATCATTTCATACCAGGATTTAACATTTGATGTGATCAGCAATCATCTATTGATTATCAATGCAACACCTTTGGGAATGTACCCGACTACCGATTATTTCCCACCCATTCCCTATCATTTTCTTGCATGCCGGCACTGTTTATATGACCTGATTTATAACCCGGAGGAAACGATATTCCTGAAACGGGGAAAAGCCATGAAAACCCAAACCTTCAATGGCTTGCAAATGTTGATCAACCAGGCGGAATTATCTTATCAGATATTCTTTGAAAATCAACCAGAACTGCCTGTCCAAGCCAATAATGTCCCGTCAACCTGATTTTAGAATTGTTCTCAATAAGTTGAATATGCAAAATTAAGATCATTTATGTTTAATTTTGTATGTTGAAATTATGGCACCGCCTTGGTTCATATTAATTTTCCAGATTCTCAAACAATGTCCAAAGTCTCACACCTCATCTACATCTTTGCATTATCCATTATTGTAATAGCCGCGTTGATTTCGATTGGTTATATCGGATACCCCTATTACCGTCTGGGAATTGAAGACCGCTTCTTTCACCCGCATCACATTGATCTGAAACCCAGTGGAATATGGGGTCATGGCCTGGGCATTATCGGTTCAATCCTAATGATCCTCGGAGTTTCCTTATACATGGCCCGAAAACGTTTCAGGGCATT
>JAPLDG010000022.1 GCA_026391845.1 Bacteroidota bacterium
ATACACGTTCAAATAAAGAATCGATTCTGGCAGCGTATTCCGGGAAATCACGGGCAATCTCCCTGAGCCTTGTGTTTTCAAAAGCCTGGTTCCAAACTATGATGCTCCCAAATTCTCCTAACCAGGTCAAAAGTGATTGGATGAATTCCGGCCTTGGATCAGCAGGGGGAGTTCCAAGGAACTCATAATGTTCGACGGGACCATCTTTGGTTTGTTGGACATGTAATGAATATTGAAATGGTATTTGCTGGTATGGCCGGCTTTCATCATACAGGGGAATGGCAAACCGGATGGTCTCAAAGTCCGTGAAATAAAGAGGATATTCCAACTCGTCCAGGAATTCGTCAAGCGCATCCTGGTTTCGGGAGGCCACCGACTGCTGACTGTGCTAGCTGCTGACTGCCCACTGCCAACTTCTGACTGCCGCAGAACTCCATGAAATCACAGGGAAACGGATTCCCGCATTGGGGCCCCATGGTTATTTCCGGCATCATACCGGTCTTTAGCATATCCACCAATGAGTAAAGTCTTCCGGGTATTGCTTCCTGCATCGGCAGGATCCGGTCAGTCATATTTTCAATGGTGAACAGTTGCTTTATGTCTAATTCTCCACGCCGGATATACTGGTTGTTCAAATGGACCAGGGATACACGCCGGAGCGGCAACCCCGACCGGGTGATTACATAGTACTGGAAAGCCACATCATTCACCTGGTAATCTTTAACGCGTGTAGATGCTTTCACCTCGTATGCGGCCCAGCCAAGGGTCTCCCCGTCGCTGAAAGCAGCTTCATAAATCACTGTCGTACCGTTGCTGATCAGTTCGGCAGTATAGACGATAGCTTCGGCAACCTGCGCATGTTCACCGCGACTGGCATCAATGCCACCGGGGAACAGTTGCTGGGCCAGAAATCCAACGTTGTGGCCTGTGTCGAAGATCTGCTGCTGCGCGTCGCTGGTTTCATCCCGTTCATCGGATTGATTAAGGTGCAACCAGAGTGATTTGGGACATTGCGTGCCGCGGATAAAAGAAGATTTGGAGATGAGACGGTGTTCCATGGTTTTATCAGGTTATTTTAAAGTACGCTTTCAGTTTACCATCGAAATCATTGTAGATAATCTCCTTTGAATCTTCTGTGAGCAACACAAAGAATTTGTTTGAGATCATTATTGAAAAATCATTGACCATACGCTTTTTTAGTTCCCGCTCGAGTTCCCTGAGGTCTGCGGCAAATTCAAAATTCTCATGATCGATTGCCTCAAGTTTTTTCTTCCGAATATAAATCAGTCGTTCGCAAATCAGTTTCCCGTTTTCTGAGAGGGCACCATATTCAGGTGACTCCGGGTCAAACCGGGGCGTAACTATATTATAGCCCTGCCTGACGAATTCGGTAAAGATCTCCCTGATCCTTTTCCGGGATATCGTATTATCAGAAATGGAATCAAGATTTTTACAAAGTTCGTTTAATTCGGCAAGCAGCGGTTCAATGGGGTTCATGATTTCCTTGTTATGCAACAAAGATAAATCGTGACTGCGACAAACTGTGACGTAGTTGTTCGATAATAAATAACTTTGCCTGCTCCTGGGCCCAGAATGTCAATGGATCGCCCAATGAACATCCTGCCTGAGCAATATAAGATACGAAAGATTAATTGTGTTAGGCAATAAATTGGAACAAATAAAATCCTACCTTTGTTACATGAGTTCAAAGGAACAGATATTTTTAGACCGGATTATTGGAGTTGTTAACAGAACAGCACCCGACTCAGAAATATATTTATATGGTTCCAGGGCCAGGCAGGATGCTAAAAACATATCTGATTGGGATTTATTAATATTGCTTAACACAAAGCAGGTCTCGTTTCGTTTTGAGACACAATTTATGGATGAATTTTATGATCTTGAAGTTCAAACAGGAGAGATTATTTCGCCTTTGATTTATACCAAAACTGACTGGAATGAAAATCATTTAATTACTCCTTTATTTGAAAATATTCAAAAAGAAGGGATCCGAATTAAATGAAAGGGACAAAGACTGACCTCATAAAGTATAGAATGCTTAGAGCATGAGATACATTTGAGGATGCTCAAATACTTGCAGAAAAGAACAGGTGGAATTCCACGATCAACAGACTCTATTATGCCGCCTACTATTCAGTCATGGCAATCCTTTTGACGAAAATTTAAAACCTACTACACATAATGGAGCAAAATCAAATTTCACCGAACACTTTATCAAAACCAACAGGATCCCTAAAAAATATGGTAAGAAATATTCTCAGCTTTTCACCTGGCGGCAAAAAGGGGATTATGACGATTTATTTGATTTTGACAAAGAGAAGGTCAACCCTTATTTTAAGCCTGTTCTAGAGCTAATAAATATAATTGAGAACGAACTGCAAAAGTAAGCACATTTTCCGCCTAATCAGTAAAGACCACATACACCTTCCCCTTTGCTCTCGATGCGCCAATAAATAGCTGGAACAGGTTTTTTGGATCGGTCAGAGATGAACAAACCAGGAATACTGTGTCCCATTCCAGCCCTTTAGCCCGCAGGGCAGTGGTATAGTGAACTTTTTCGGAAGGTTTATCCAGGTTCTCAATCGTGAGCATTTCCAGCGTAGATTCGTCTTTAAGGAGGTCCTTGATTGGAGAACCCTCCTTCATCAGATCAGCAGTGAGGAGCACCACCATGTTTTCAGGTGTACATTGGCTCAGCGTGTTTTCCTGGGTTATGTATTGCCTCAAAATAGTTGCAACTTCGGCTGGTGTTTTCCAGGAGATAAATTTCACATCATTCCCGTACACCTTGTGTGGATCAGCAAGTCCGTGCCCTGCATCCTGAATCAGATCTGTGATGCCATGGCCTGTGTTCACACGAAGGTTGGAGAATTGCATGTAATAAGCAGACGCTTCTTTGAGTGCCTCGCGTGTGCGGATGTAAGCATCGAGGTTTGCAAACTTTGGGAAAGCCTGGTTGTCGTCAAAGAAGATGTAGTAGTTCCCTTTTTGAAAGGGATTGTTTGCTTTGAGAAGTGATTTAATACCCTGGTCGAGGCCCTTATCGAACAGGTCCTGTGCCTCATCA
>JAPLDG010000227.1:0-14827 GCA_026391845.1 Bacteroidota bacterium
TGCAAAAACCCAGCCATTTGGTGCCTTCCTTACAAATAACCAGTCCGTCGCCCCAGGCAAGATTGCCGTTGGATACCACATCGCTCGCAACAGGGATATTGGCAAGCGAGGAACCGAATGTAAGTCTGACGAGCATATTTTCCCTGACTACAAAACCATACCAGATTCCATTATCATTTCTTACCTGGATACCCCGGATGCGATGATCCGACGAATCGATCCTGATGATGTCTTTGGTCGTAAGCGGATGGTTAATCAACTGGTTACCATGATAGTTCCTGACGACCATTCCATTACCGGCATCGGTAATAAAAGAATAGAATTCATTGCCCGATTTTACCAGGGTCACATATTTTGGTTCAATCAGCACCCCCACAACATTCCCGAAGTTCTCATCCCGGGGAGGTTCCTCCGGGTTTCCTGTTGAAAAAGACCACAGAAATGTCGTAGCTCCCGAAGACAAATTGGTAATGAAAACCGGATCTTTTGCACAGACCGTATCTGAGGCCAGGCTGAAGTCAGCGTGTACATTTGGATTCAGGAGTGTCTGAGCAGTGGCTATTCCTGAAAAAAAAAGCATGACAGACAGGCAGATCAAAACGGTATTAAATGCCAGCGAATGCCGCGGATGAAAATCAGACAGTCTGCATGTGAATGCAACTGAAAAGGGGTACATTTTATTTTACCTTTAATTTATCACCTGTTCCTTCAACCATTATTCGTTCCCACTCTGCGCCATATCCGGGTTGCAATGGCTTTTTCGGGACTCCCATCCCATTACCATTGTCAAGTAATTGAAATCCATCGCTTTGCTTCACGTTTCCATCGATATATTTCATAAAGAGATATTGATAAAATTTATTCCATTTGGTTACCAGGAGGTTCCCGGTATAAACGGAATAATCGGTGATATAATCGGCCCCGGTGGAGGGATTTTCCGCGTAAAGTACTGCTGCTTTGGCATCAACAATCTCTGTCTCCCTGATCATTCGTTTCTCAAGTTCATTCTGATATTTTTCTACTTCAGGATGGATCAGGTCATAGCGTGAATAGGTCCAGTTATTTACCTGGCTGAATGTCCAGAATGCAGAAGATTCCGACCAGGTAATCATTGAACCGTTACCCCTGGCATAACTTTGCGGTATTTCCCTGATTCCGCAGTACATCGGGGCATACACGCATCCATCAGCATCATCCACTCCAAACCAGAATATGCCACCGATCGGATCCGGAAGCCAGCTTCTCGACTGGGTAACAAAACTATATCCGGTTTGCTGTGTCGCAATGGCGCGCTCGTTCAGATACATCACACTGTCGATTGTAAATTCCATCGGACGCCATCGGTATGGCAGATGAAAGGGTCCGGCGCCAAGATCATTCCGCATATCCAGCGGAGTATCTTCATAATGGTCACGCATGCCGGCCATCACTTGCCGAAGCGCTACCAGCGAATCGGGTTTTACCCATAAGGGCAAACGGTTTGAAACATAACCATTCGGATTCTGATCCCCCCCCATGAAACGAGCCTGATGTGAAAACTGTCCCAGCGCATAACGGGTATATTCCTGGTTATCCCGCACGGTTTGGTTCACCTTCCTGAAAAACGACCACACCCGTGCATCGCAGAAACGTGCACCGCCAAAATTCAAAGGATTGTAAACATCTGAGAAGCTGAAGTCTGCATCGTTGCCTTTGTAAAAACCATGCAACTTTGCAAAGGTGATAATATCGGGAGAATGATATACTGTTTGTTTCAGGTCAGTCCAGTTATTGGAATTCTGAAAAGGGAAGGTTGTAATTCTTGCCTGGTTCGCATGACCACTCACATACCCATCAGGGATCAGCCGTGCGGCCCATACTGCCCCTTTCTCATATTTTCCTTTTCCGATGATCTCCATGATCCAGGCTTCGTTTGCATCAGAGATGGAAAAAGATTCTCCCCCGGAAGCATACCCGTACTGTTCGACCAATCCTGTGATAACCCTGATCATCTCCCTGGCAGTTTTTGACCGTTGCAGTCCGATTTTCATCAACGATCCATAATCCAGAAAAGATCCGGGCTGGCTGGAGAGTGAATCAAGACCTCCGAATGTGGTCTCGCCAATCGCCACCTGATGTTCATTCATGAACTGAATCACCGAATATGTGTGCTCAACTTCCGGGATGGTTCCCAAAAATTTCCCGCTCTCATAATGGTAAACCTCACATACATCGCCGGGTTTATGATCGGCAGCGGGATAAAAGGCCATTGCACCGTACCTCGTGTGAGAATCGGCAGCATAGGTAATCATCACTGAGCCATCCTTGCTTGCACCCCTGGTGACAATAAGGTTGGTACATGCAAACAATGTTGGAATTTCTGCGACCAACAGAAAGAAAAGGATTGATGTGAGGAATTTTCTGCTCATATTTCTCGGATTAGTTTTTTAACACTTTTACACGGAAGATCTCCCCGTGCTCACCAGTAATTTTTATCAGGTAAATACCACTGCTATTGTTGCCAAGATGGAAGGGCCAGGAACCCTCGCAGTTTTGAATCGTCCCCTGGCCGACAATTCCGCCTGTGGATGAAATAACCTGATAATGGAAAGTATTGCCGGAAGGCAGGGAAATGTTTACAATATTGCTTGTTGGAACGGGGAAGGCCGTGATGTGATCATCAGATTTCCATGGATATGTTCCAACAGGCCAGTCAACACAACCCACCAGGCTGAATTCAGCAGCGGATGCCCATGGATTCCCGTTCACTTCAGAAAGAGCGACCAGGCGAAAATAGCTTCCACTCGTTGCTGTATCAAGGATGATTGTTTGCGGGGCTGCCGTGTTGACAAATTCACCGGTTTTCACAGGGGCTCCCCAGGAGAGTGAATCATTGCTGATATAGAGTTCATAGTTTTTGATCCGCCCGTTTTCACCATCCTGACGCGGGAGGTAGGTAAATTTGCTGATCCTGAATCTTCCACCAAGCCCGACCTGTATTTCGTGGGGATAGGGATCATTGCCCGTACTCCAGCGGGTGTGCCATATAGTGGAAGGATCACCATCAAAACTCATCGTTGCAAGGCCGGGATCATTGATCTCCTCACTGTCGGCATAGAGCAGCGACCAGCCATTTTTTGAAAGTTCGGCAGGATTATCGCAGTCGTAGATCGAAGGACAGGTGGAAGCAGTCACCATGCCGGGAATGGTTTTGGAGAAACTCCGGCCATTCATCGTCACCGTAAGGCTTACATCAAAAGAACCGGGGCTTCCGAGCACCACCATGGGATTGCGGATCCCATCGTTTTCGATCCAGGCTGGCTGGGGGGTAATGTCCCAGTGCCATGTAGCACCGGAATGATCCAGGATGGAGTGGTCATCAAAAAACAGTGTATCGAGCATACAGTCGTAAGTGGCCTTTTCGATCCATGGATTGACGATGGGGATGAAGGTTGTATCTGCCATCGGAGATTCCCAAACACCTCCATTGCCTCCAACACGCAATTTGCTATCCCTGAAGAAAGGCAAGGCCATGTTTACAGTCATTCCTGCCGGGTAGTTGTTTCCAAATGAAGCCCAGTTGTCCATCCCGGTTTTACGGTAAAAGACCTTTGCAGGTTTGCCGTTTGTTGCATTGGTAAACAGGTACATAAGGTCGTTCCCTGTTGAATCCGGTTGAACAACGATGCATTTCATATATTCCGAAAGGCTCCCGGTCCAGTCTTCCCAGGTATCTCCCCCGTTGGACGATCTGAATACTTTGCCAATATCGGCCGACCAGGTTCCATTCTGGAGGCAGGCGTAAACCAAATTTTCGTTGGAGGGCGAAATGGCTATGAAAATTTTGCCTTTCCAGTTGGCCGAGCCATAAGGCGGGCTGGTCAGGGAGGGTTTAAATTCCCAGGTCATTCCTCCGTCAATGCTTTTACATAAACCCCTGCCCAGGATATCTGCATAGAATACCTGCGGGTTGCTGAAACTGATCTGCAGGTAACGAACCCTGTCGGGGAAATTATAAAGCAAATCCCATGTAACTCCCATGTCGGTGCTTTTCCAGAAACCCGTTCCTTCACCGAGGAAAAGCGTGCCATAATAGTTCGGATGATGAACCAGATTGCTCCTGCGCCCACCATATTCGTCCATGTTGGGATATTTACTGAATATGAAACGCCCGTCTGGTTTACCTTCAGCTGTGCGTGGAAGCACCCATCCGTTTCCCAGGTCATTGAACGCCACATGGCGGCTTTTACCCTGGAGCACCCACCCTGTGGGAGATTCAGCCCCGCCCATGCGCAGCGCCTTGGGTTGGTAAAATCCGGATAAGGCGGTATTTCCGTTATGGTACCTGCCCCCGACCACTATATCTTCGTTCCATCCCTGGTCAAATCCCCACATGTCGGAACCGGTCAGTCCGTTTACCCGGACAAAATAATTGGCTGCGACTCCGAAGTTGTCGGTTGTCATGTTCATACCTCCATCAGTTGAAACCCATGTTTCCCCGTTGGGAAGCATTTTGATATCCTGGATGTCGGGATGAATGTTGAAATTACCAGCATAGCCACCCACTGCCGAAAATGTACCTCCGCCATTGAGCGATTTGTACAAAGTGGTCGTGCCTGCGAGGATGATGTTTTCATTTACCGGGGACATATCAAGTACCAGGTCGAAATATCCCTGGCCGTTATTCATGGGGAAAGAGGTTGTTGAACCGGTGGCTTTCAGCACCCAGTTCCAGGTCGATCCTGTGAGGGTGCCTTTCAGCAGGTATGGAGTTTCGCCGGCGCTTAAAAGGAGGGCGAGTATCGCATTTGGGTTGGCAGGGGTCATTGCGAGCAAACCTCCGCTTGATTCCGCGAAGGTGTTCGGAAAAGTTGTCTGCACCTGAAAGGTCTCTCCACCATCGGTTGACTGGATGACAGAAAAGTTTCCTCCTGTCCTGGTCAGGGCAAACACCCGGGAATTATCGCCAGGTCTGATTTCGATGTCATATGCCGGAGCAGTCCATTTTTTTGACCAGCTGGAGCCTCCGTCAATACTGATATACACACCGCTGGCTGAAGCGGCTAATATCTTCTGTGGATTTACCGGGTCAATTTTCAGCCTGTCGGCATTGAACAGGTTTCCGGCTGTGAGCAGAGGGTTCCATGTGAGGCCACCGTCATGGGTTTTGTGAATCTGATTTCCGGCAGCGACATAAACCACTTCAGCATCCAAAGGGTGAATGGCCACAGCCGTTATGCCGCCACCAAAGGGATAATCCTGCCCGACGAGTTGCCAATCCAGCCCTTTGCTGGTGGTTTTATTCACAAAGCCGGTTTCTGTGCCGCAATAGATCACATGGTTGTTGGAAGCAGCCACATCAAATGAATAGACGTTGGCTTGCCAGGGACAGGACTTTGGTGCGGTAGCAGAACCGGACTCATTCAGCCAGAAGGTTTCGATGGGACCGAGGAAGGACCAGCCGGGTCCGCCCTCCGGTTGTCTCTCCTTGTTGCGGCCCGCTTGCAGCCTGGCGTTATGGAGATTTTTTTCATATCCGGCCAGGTCTGGTATTTCGATGGTTCCATCCGGGAGCACCTTCGGTTCAACAACCCTTCTCCATATTTTAAAGTATCTTATCACGGCACTTTTCTCTCCGGGATTCTGTTTCAGATAAAGATCAAACTCACGGCTGATGACATGGTAATTCACCGGATACTGGTACAACATTTTCGCCCAGGATGGAAAATCATCCGTGTAGGAAGGTTTATAACTTTTATAAATACCAGGCAAGTCATCATAGGGTGTAAATTGCATCTGACCGGCTGCCATCAGGTTAAAAAAGCAGACGAAAATCAACACCAGGTTTTTCATGAAGATCTCGCTAACAGAACGCATATCTTACTGTATTTCAGTGTTTAAAACAACCTCAAATTGCCTTTCTTTTCACCGGCATCGTCATGCACCGGGCTCCACCTCCCCCACGGGCCAGTTCACTGCCTTCGATCGCAATTACGCACTTTTTATAGTCGCTGATGTTTGTATGGCATTTGGTTATTGACTTGGCTTTGATGATTTCGAATCCGTGCTTTGATAATTCGTCCAGCGTGTAGGTATTCCGGGCATAGCCGATCACCTTTCCGGGGGCGATGGCAAAAAAATTGGCGCCTGAGTGCCATTGCTCGCGTTGCTGTGTCCAGGGATCTGCGGTTCCACCACAAATCACCGGTTCGAGGCCGAAGCCAAGCTTGTTCAATGCAACCAACAGGTTTTCTTCATTAAAGATCGATACTACTTTCCCATGCTCAACGATGATATGAACTGTCTGCAATTTATTGGGCTTCAGGATAACAGGTTCATAAACCATGCATTTGTCATGGTCAAGGAACGTGAACACCATGTCGAGATGAATGAAGGACTCTGGTTTGAACGGGAGTTCCTGGACCAGGATATGCTTTGAAAGTTTTTCCTGCTTATACCAGGCAAGCAGGAAGTCGATCCCCTGTGAGGTCGTGCGCGCTCCGGTACCTACGAGCAGAACATCCTCCCTGGCAACAATTACATCACCCCCTTCGATGGTAATGTTTGGCCCGTGAGGCCAATGGACCGGATTGATGGTTTCGATGCCAAAGTGTGGGTGGTGCTTGAAAATACTCTCCATGATGATCGATTCGCGCTCGCGCACCACACTTGCCATCTTGGAAATGATCACTTTGTTTGATAAGCATACAGCAGAGTCACGCATAAAAAAGAAATTATGCAGTGGCATCAGTTCATAGCGCCCCTTGTTCAGAAACTTGGTCAGGTTGTCTTTTTCCATTAAAACTCCCTCGATCAGGGCAGTGGATAGCATCTTAGCCGGCAGGTCCAGTAAATAATCGCAGATTTCGGAGGTGTTCTCATTCCGGCAGATATTACTGACGAGTTCCTGCCTGGCCATGGGAAGTTCCAGCACCTGCTGCAGCAGATCTCTGACTTCGAATGTTTGAGCCACTTTCGAGAGGACACCCTGCAATTGGTTGTACTCTGCAAGACCGATATTCAGGTTGAGAATATCGCTATACAGAGCCCGCTCGGCATTCTCAGGTGTCATGTTTTCGACCTCGGCTCCCGGTGAATGAATAATGACGGATTCAAGTTCTCCGATTTCGGAACGGATATCGACTGTTAGTTTTTCAGTCATCGGGTTTTGTTTTCTGCAAATTTAACAATTATCGATGGAGGTGTAAGATTTTAGAAACTATTGTGCACTATTGTGCCTATTGTGTTAATTGAAAAAAAACACATTAGGCACATTAGAACACATTAGATAGGCACAATAGAAAGACATAACAGAAAAGTGTATTTTCGCAGTTCTGAAATAATGATCAGCATTTCATGGAGGAGCAAAAAAATAAAATCACCCTGTCGGGATTGCAGAAGCTGTTTAAACTTTACAGTTTTATCAAGCCATACAAGTATGAATATGCACTGGGACTGTTATTCCTGCTTGGGTCAACCGGGGCAAGTCTGGTTTTCCCAAAGCTTCTCGGGCAACTTGTCGATCTTGGAAACCAGGGGAAACTGGCACAGGAAATCGACCGTATTGCATTGATTCTCGTCATCGTGTTGATTGCTCAATCTATCTTTTCCTATTTCCGGATATACCTGTTCGTCCACGTGGCTGAAAAGACCCTTGCCGATCTGCGGCAAAGCACGTTCAACCATCTGATCTCTCTGCCGATGAAGTTTTTCCAGCACCGCAGGGTTGGAGAACTCAACAGCCGGATATCCTCCGACATTACATTGCTTCAGGATGCCTTAACAAGTACCCTGGCGGAATTTCTGCGTCAGCTCATTATCATTATCGGCGGAATCAGCCTGTTGATGATCACATCCTTCAAACTAACCCTGTTCATGCTTGCCATCGTTCCCGTCATCATGATCCTGGTAGTTTTTTTTGGAAGGTATATCCGCAAGTTGAGCAAGCAGGCTCAAAGTCAGGTGGCCGATTCCAATACCATTGTTGAGGAAACACTTCAGGGAATTCAGAGTGTTAAGTCATTTACGAACGAATTTTTTGAAATGGCCAGGTACCGCAGCAAGACCCTGGATATCGCCCATACGGGTATAAAAAACGGTAAATTGCGCGGGGCATTCTCATCATTCACCATTCTGGGTCTTTTTGGCGCCATGACTGCTGTAATCTGGAGAGGCTCAGCCCTGCTTGCAGCAGGCGAACTGGCCACAGGCGAGCTCTTTTCCTTTGTCATTTACTCCATGTTCATCGGAGGCACCATTGGCGGCATGGCCGATGTTTTCGCCCGTGTTCAGAAGTTTATCGGGGCAACGGAAGATTTGATGGAGATATTCAATGAACCTAAAGAAACCATTTCGGTAATTACCCGACTCACTCCGGATCAAATGCTTCATGGGAGCATCCGGTTCGACCATATCTCCTTTTATTATCCTTCACGCCCTGACATGCAGGTACTTACAGATATTAGCACAACCATCATGCCGGATACGCTGGTGGCCCTGGTCGGCCCGAGCGGGGCGGGAAAATCTACATTTGTCTCTTTGCTGCTACGACTTTTCGACCCCGTGCAAGGGCAAATATTGTACGATGAAAGAGATAGCAAAGAAATAGCACTTTCTGCATTGCGCAGCCAGATGGCCATTGTTCCTCAGGATATTTTCCTTTTTGGCGGTACGATCCATGAAAATATCGCTTATGGAAAGCCCGGAGCCACCGATGAAATGATCATGGATGCTGCCCGTAAAGCAAATGCGCTCGAATTCATCAGTCAGTTTCCTGACGGAATGAAAACCCTTGTGGGAGAGCGGGGCACACAGCTTTCCGGCGGACAACGCCAGCGCATTGCCATTGCCCGCGCTGTGTTGAAAGATCCGAAAATCCTGATCCTTGATGAAGCAACTTCTTCCCTTGACTCCGAATCGGAAAGGCTGGTTCAGGATGCGCTTGAGAAACTCATGAAAGGGCGCACCTCAATCGTCATTGCCCATCGTCTCTCCACCATCCGACAGGCCGACCATATCCTGGTGCTTGACCATGGCCGCATCGTTGAACAGGGAACACATGAGCAACTGCTGCTGTTACCGGATGGATTGTACAGAAATCTAAGCGAGTTGCAATTTACGGGATAAATATAAACCCAAACCTGGCAACCATGCCCCAAAACAGTCCATTGGAAAAGTAACCAACACATTGTTACTTCATATTTGATAGTTTTGCATTTTAAATATTTTTCTTCACCGGCATGTTGAAACAAGGACGCCTCCATTTCATTGCGGTTTATTTATTCTTTTTTTGCGCCATTGCATTCGGGCAGCAAAATGATTCCATCCGTATCCTTGAAAAATCGCTTGCAGAAAAACTACCTGATACGGTGAGATTAAAAACCCTGATCAGGCTTTCGGATATCTGCATGGCTGACAAAAACAAAACAAACAAGGGGGAGGTTTACATTTCAAAAGCACTGGAGCTCGCACTTGAGAAGAAAATCCCTGTTCCATACCGGCTGCGATGGCTGAATGCCATGCTCCTCAAATCGCACGACATGCCGAAAAAAGCCGTATCTGAAATGGAAACCGTGATCAGCTACCTGGAAGAAAAAAAGAGTCTCCGGGAGGCTGGGGAAGCGCGGAACTATCTTGCCCAGCTTCTATTTTTTTCCGGCCAGTTCAATGAAAGCATCGACTTCTACAAAAAGAACATTGAACTTGCAAGGAAAAAAAATCTAGAGGGGATCATCCCCTATGCTTACCTGGGCATTGCCAATGTGTATCTTCAAACCAACAATACGGTGGAACGGGAAAAATACCTGGAACTTTTTCTTGAAGAGGCAAAAAAGGAAAGCAACCCTGCATTGATCGGAATGGCATGTTTCAGAATCGGTGTTCAGCTTATGTTTCGTGACAGCAATCTGAATACGGTTATGCCATATCTTCAGGAGGCATTAAAAATCGGCCAATCCATCCAGGACTCCCTATCGGTATTGACAACCCTGAACATGATCGGATGGTTCTATTATGTTAAACATGATCCCGACTCCTCGCTGCAGTATTACCTTCAAGCCGTTCAGTTTTGCCCATCTTCCAACATCGATGGCTTTGCCAAGCCCTATGGAAATATCGGAAATATTTACAGGGATAAGAAAGAGTATGGGAAAGCCATGTTCTATTATAACCTGTGCGAACAATATGGGTTGAAAACAAAGGATTTCTATATTTTAGCGGCATTGTACAAAGACATGAGCGATATGTATATCATCCGGGCTGATTACAAACTGGCTTATGATTATTACGTGGCATTCAAGAAATCGAATGATTCGCTGAATGCAGGAAAGTACCTGGAGGGACTGGGCTATGCCCGTGCAAAGTTTGATACCGAGGCCAAGGAGAAGGAATTGCAATTGCTCAACCTGAAACTTGACCAGAATAAATATTTCACCTACGGCCTTGCCGCCTTTGTCATCCTGTTGCTCATCATTGGCTTTTTGCTGTATTACCAATCTAAAATGGCTGCCAGACGCAAGATCAGCGAGATGAACAACAAACTTTCCGAGATCACGCATGCGAACCTCAGACAGCAAATGAATCCTCATTTCATATTCAACACCCTGAATTCGATCCAGTATTACATGTACCAGCATGACAAGATCGCGACCAACAATTACCTCACGAAGTTTTCCCGCCTGATCCGGAAAATCCTTGAGAATTCCCAGTACACTCTTGTACCGATTAAGGATGAACTCGATGTAATTCAACTCTATTTGGAACTTGAAACTCTTCGGTTTAAAGAAAAATTCACCTATGAGATCATCATCGATGAGGAAATTGACACCCTCACCTATAAAATCCCGACCATGCTGATTCAGCCTTATGTGGAAAATGCAGTATGCCACGGACTTATGAACAAACCGGATCACGGGCTGCTTATCATAAAAATGCAGGTGTGCGATCGCCACATCTGCTGCACGATCGAGGATAACGGTATAGGACGGGAAGCTGCCATGAACCTTCAAAAACAAAAGGACTCTCCCCACAATTCATTGGGAACCAAAATCACCGAATCACGGATCAACATTACCAATGCCCTTTACGGAACGGATTTAAAGGTTATTTTCACTGATTTAACAGATGCCGGGAACAACCCTGCAGGTACACGTGTTGAACTGCAATTACCCATGATGACATGATAAAGCCGATGAAAACCATCATTGTTGATGATGAAACCGATGCCGTTAATTTCATCCGTTCCATCATTCAGGAATACTGTCCGAAACTCGAAGTTATCGGCACAGCCCACACAGCAAAAGATGGCATCATGATGATCATGGAGCATCAACCGGAACTGGTTTTTCTGGATGTGGAGATGCCTCATGGCAGCGGATTTGATCTGTTGGCCCGGTTTCCGAAAAAGACGTTCGACGTTATTTTTATCACGGCATTCAACCAGTACGCATTAAAGGCGATCAAATTCAGTGCAGTCGACTATATCCTCAAGCCTATCAATATCAGCGAGTTTATTGAAGCTGTCGATAAAGTCACAGAGAAACGATCTCAACTTTTTAACCAGAATATCAATTATGGAGCATTGCTTGAAAATCTGAAATCAACCTTGCCTACCAAGCTGGCCATCCCAACTACAGAAGGAATGGAATACCTGAATACCAAAGAGATCATCCGCATCGAAGCCGATCGCAGCTATTGCTGGTTTTACCTGCTTGGCAACAAAAAGCACCTGGTTTCCAGAAACCTCAAAGAATATCAGGACTTGTTAATTGACCGTAGTTTTTTCCGGCCCCACAATTCGCACCTGATCAATCTCGAATTCGTAAAAAAATATGTTCGCCAGGAGGGCGGATATATCGAGATGACTGATGGTTCACAAATCCCTGTCTCCCGGATCAAACGCGAACTGTTCCTGCAGCAGATGGACAGGATGAGCAGATAGCCATCGGTTTACCCATAATGCTTCCTGCAAGGTGAAACCGGCAGCTGGTAGATTGTTTCATTCAACGACCGTTTACCCGGGTTACTTTTATATCCCGGGAAGGCGGCAATACACTGACATCAGATTAAAAGGTCAACGATAAACACCTGACCGGCAATTCTGGTGATCGGTTTGAACTATTGGTGAATTCCGACATTCTAAAAATGTTTACAAAAAATAATTCGGCATGAGAAAACCTGCATTTTTATTCCTGTTGATTTTTACGCTGGTAAAATTACAGGCACAGGACTATTTAATCAATTTCGAAGGCACAGGGGCAGCCGCTGCAGTTGACAGCGTAAAGGTCGAAAACCTTTCCCAGGGCACTAGTTTGTATGTTTACAGCGGAAACCAGTTGCATTTGCTGGGAACCGTATCGGCCGTTGGTCCCGGATCAAATAATAACGTAACGTCTCTGATGGTTTCTCCAAATCCATCCGATGGAGAAGTCATGGTGATATTTGAAGCGACCGTCGCTGCCAGAGCCACCATTATACTATGTGATCTTACCGGCCGGGAAGTGGCATCTGCAGAATCGTTTTTTTCGATTGGCCCGCAATCCTTCAGTATATCAGGATTGGAAACCGGCACCTACCTGGTTCTGGTCAAGTCGGAACACTACCGTTATAACGGAAAGATCTTTTCCCGTTCAACATCCGCAATCAGCACCCGGATCAGGATGCATGGCCAGGTAACACGCCAAGACTCACCTGAGAATCTGAAACAAGCCAGCTCGATGGTTGTGATGCAGTATAACACGGGCGACCTCTTGAAATTCACAGGCCGGTCAGGTATCCATGGCACTGTTTATATGGATGTTCCAACAGCAACAAAGACCATTACCTTCAACTTTATACTATGTACTGATTATGACAATAACAGTTATACCATCGTTCAGATCGATGACCAGTGGTGGATGGCCGAAAACCTGAAAGCAACAAAATACAACACCGGTGATGACATACCCGAAGTAACAGGGCAATCGAATTGGATGGGGCAGTCCTCCGGGGCCTATTGCTACTTCGATAATGATCCGAACAACGCTCTTGTCTATGGATGCCTGTATAATTGGTATGCCGCGACAGACTATCGCAATCCTTGTCCGGCCAATTGGCATGTTCCATCCGATGATGAATGGATCCTGCTGACATCATTTTTGGGAGGGGAAGCAATTGCCGGGGGTAAAATGAAGGAAACCGGCATAGTCCATTGGTTTTCACCCAATACAGGGGCAACCAATGAAAGTGGTTTTACCGTCATAGCCGGAGGTAACCGCAGTTACGGCAATTTTGACGCGATGGGGTATGGTGGTTCATTCTGGTCCACCACCCCTTTTGATGATGTTTTCGCCTGGAACCGCGATATTTTCTACTATACCACAGCCGCTAATCGCCATGGCACCGACAAAAAGAGCGGCTTATCACTTCGCTGCGTGAAAAACTGAATATGGTGAAACAAAAAGACACCTGGAATCCTTTCGGAACGATAATCCTGAAACACCTTTGAAAAGATGTTACGATCTTCGCATTAGAAGGCGCCTAATGATGCCAGCGAAATTACGTTTATTCCGTCATTTCGGGTGTAACTTATTCCTGTTCCTGTAATAATGTTGAGCGATTTGGGCGGTTTCACTTTTTTTGTATCCAATATCGAAACCAACTTGTTGAGACTAGCCGCAGCTTCGTCAAATTGCCCTATGCCGAGTTTTATTTCAAAAGCACACCAGTCGCCATTGTATTTTTGCACAATGCTGTCCACTTCCAAACCGCTGGAATCACGGTAATGATATACTTTTGCATCATTTGCCTGAGCATAAACTCGCAATTCGTGCGTAACGAGCGATTCAAATAAAAAGCCTGTAAAATTCAGATCGTTTAACAGCGAATTTTCGTTTGCTCCCAACGTAGCGACAGCCAGAGAAACATCGGTAAAATGTCGTTTGGGCGCTTTTCGCAATGCAGAAGAGGACCGGATATGTGTGTTCCAGGCTGGTTGGTCCTCCACAATCATCAAACGGTGCAGAACATCGAGATAATCATAAACAGTTGGTCGTGTAATACCTCCGGTTTCTTTTTCACGGATATCGCTTCCCAAAGTGGAAATATCCACCAATGTTGCGGTGTTTCTGGCAAGCGAGCGCAGCAGGCTCCTTACTTTTACAGGATCGCGTTTCACACCAGAAACCCTGCTCATATCTACTTCGGCAAGTAATTCCACATAAGAACGGTTTAAGTCGGTTGCCTGCGTAACATTTTTATTTAAGAGCGTGGGAAAACCCCCAATAATCAGCCTCCCGATGATAAACTCCAGGTCGGTGGGGTTGTCATAAACATCAATTTTTTCGCCCTCAAAGAGTTTAGCCAAACTTATTTTCCCCGACGAAAAGCCTAATTCCTGCCACGACATGCTGCGCATATCGACAATGGTAAACCTGCCGGCGCCCGAATGCATTTTTACTGATTCTTCCGGATTTGCAGAACCTGTGAGTATGAATTGTGCACTTTTTTGACGGTCGTCTATTTCGTGGCGTATGTAGTCCCAAAGTTTGGGTTGCGCTTGCCATTCGTCAATCAAACGAGGCGTTTCGCCCAGCAGCAAACGTTTGGGCGCCGTGCTGATGAGAGCCTGTACTTGTTCGTCTCTGTCAACATTCAACACACTTTTAGCCAATTGTTTTGCCGATTCAGTTTTCCCACAGGCTTTTGCACCCCTGATGAGAACCGCTCCCGAAGCGTTGAGTTTTCGCTTTAGCTCGTTGTCTGTTATACGTTGTTTATAATCCATGGATGTTTAAAAATGCAAACATAGTGCTATTTTACATTTTTTGGACACCTTAGTTTACATTTTTTGAATTTTATGGTTTACACTTTT
>JAPLDG010000227.1:14843-23520 GCA_026391845.1 Bacteroidota bacterium
ATTTATTGAGGTCAATTCCTGAGGTCACTCCAATTCATGGATCAGTTTTCCAATACCATTATTTTTCCAGACACAGTTGTTCCGGAGTTTGTCTGAATAACATAATAATGAAAGCGCCGATATCCATTGAGTCTGAATTAATACTGGCGCCCATTTTCTGAGGAGTCTGGTATTGTCCGTTGACACGGTCGCTGGTATAAATATCGCATTCAGCAAAATTGCCACCACAGAAGAACTGAGCGTAGATTCTTCCCGAATTTGCCACCGACAATCTCCATCCGCTGCCTAACCCGAATGGATAGACATACGGAGATTTTAAGTCCATCCTTTCAAAATCGATTTTCCCGCACTGGAACCTTTTGCATCCACTTCACATTTCAGATACCGGGATTATCTGATAACCATCTGTGCACCCTCCAGGGTATTTCGCATGGCCATACCGCCCAGTTGTAGATTGATTGATTATTACCTTGATTGCCCATGTTACTTTTATTTCCTGATTAACTGACAGAATATGAGAAAAAGCACATTATTATTCTTGTTGATTTTTATCCTCGCAAAATTGCAGGCTCAGAACTACCTGATCAGTTTTGAGGGCTCCGGCGCATCCACCACCGTTGACAGCGTTAAGGTGGAAAATCTTACCCAGTTCACAAGTTTAACTTTGGCAGGGGGAAACCAGCTTAACCTTGTGGAACACCTTACCGGGATTGACCAGAGGATGTCAGCCTTTGATAATCCCTTGCGCATTTTCCCAAATCCGTCCAGGGGAAAGGTGGATCTTAGTTTTGAAGTAAAAGTCAATGCAGTGGCCAGCATTGAAATCTTCGATTTGCAGGGCAGGCGGATAGCCAAATCACAGTTCACCTTGAACAGCGGTCATCAGAATTTCCTCATCAGCGGGTTGAACAGTGGAATCTACACTGTTATTATAAAAACTGAAGGATCGCTTTACACCGGAAAGATCATCAGTCACTCTTCATCTGGTCAATCCATCGAGATCACCAACACTGGCAGCACTAACGGACATTCATCTAACGGGTCATTGAAAAGCAACCAGGCCATTGTCCAGATGCAATACAACAGCGGTGATCTGCTCAAATTCACGGGAAAATCAGGTATATACGCTACTGTTGTAATGGATATTCCAACAAGCAGTAAAACGATCTCATTTGCATTTGCTCCCTGCACCGATTACGATAACAACCATTACACTATTGTTCATATAGGCACCCAGACCTGGACAGAGGAAAACCTGAAAAGCACACACTACCCCGATGGAACCACAGCCGATTATTTTGATTATGATCATGATCCGAACAACTCATTGATCTACGGTAGGTTATACGCCTGGTCATCTGCCATGAACGGAGCCGCAAGCAGCAATACCAATCCAAGCAATGTGCAGGGTATTTGTCCGAATGGCTGGCATCTGCCCAGCAAATCAGAATGGCAGCAGCTTGCCGGTTCTTTTGGGGGATCAGATATTGCCGGCGGGAAACTAAAGGAAACCGGAAATGCACATTGGATAAGTCCAAATACCGGAGCGACAGATGAAGTTGGTTTTACTGCCTTACCTGCCGGAATCTGGGCATTTTGGGACGAATTTCAATGGAAAGGAGATCATGGCGCTTTTTCAACCTCAACAGGAAATCTCCCCATGGTTGAAGTTACCACCATCATGCTGCAAACATCCAATGGAGTTCTGACTGTGGGAACCTTCCATCCTGATGATGCAGTTTCAGTTCGGTGTGTAAAAGATTAAAAACAATTTTCATCAACAATAACCTGCGAAGCCTTAAATCCCTAACATTTATTAGTATTTTTATCCGGCTAAATCCAATGAAGACAAATCGCATCACTACCGGATTATTTCTATTGTACTTGATGATGGGCGGCCCGATAACATGGAGTCAGATTCCAACGGTAATTTTCGGAACATTATGCATTCTGCTTCTGCCACTGCATTTTTTGTCAGCACAAGATCTGAATCCTGATATGGTTTTTGTTCAGGGTGGAAAGTTCAGAATGGGTTCTAACCTTGGCGGGAAGGATGAAAGGCCAATTCATGACGTGGTGCTGCATGATTTTTATATCGGAAAATATGAAATTACCCAACAGCAATGGCGCCTGATCATGAGCCAGGACACGAGCAAATGCTATTTTGAAAAATGTGACAGTTGTCCTGTTGAGCGCGTAAGCTGGTTTAATGTCCATGAATTTATCGGAAAGTTAAATGAACAGACTGGCCTGAACTACCGGCTGCCAACGGAGGCTGAGTGGGAATATGCCTCCTCGGGAGGTTCATTATCAAAAGGTTGCAAATTTAGCGGGAGCAATGCAGATGTTTCTGTTGCCTGGAAAGTAGGCAATTCACAGGCGAAAACCCATCCGGTTGGTCACAAAAAAGCGAATGAACTCGGAATTTATGACATGAGCGGCAATGTATTTGAATGGTGTTCCGACTGGTATTCATCCTCCTGGTACGAGGTTTCACCAAAGGAAAATCCAACCGGTCCGGTTCAAGGTACATTTCGTGTGATTCGCGGTGGAAGCTGGTTCTACGACCATGCCGGCCTCAGGGTAACCGACAGGGAGAGTGCAAATCCAGAATTTCGGTACGGCTACATCGGATTCCGGCTATCCCGGTAGGGTGCAGGATTAAAACCCTGAACACCCTTTCCGGAATACCTCGAAACCAATTACGATGATTGAAGTTTTGTTATTTTCAATGACCTGTTATTCCAGTTCCTTAATCGATTGACGAATAATCGCCACTGCTTCATGAATTTGCTCTTCATTGATCACCAATGGCGGAGCAAAGCGGATGATATGATCATGGGTCGGCTTTGCAAGAAGGCCGTTATCACGCATTTTCAGGCAGACATCCCAGGCCGATTTACCATTGAATGGTTTGATGACAATGGCATTCAGCAATCCCTTTCCGCGAACCAGCTCGATATAGGGCGAGTTGATTTTGCGAAGTTCGTTACGGAAAATAGTTCCCATTTTTTCCGCATTTTCTGCTAATTTTTCATCACGAACCACTTCCAGGGCAGCCATGGCCACTTTTGCGGCGACAGGATTTCCGCCAAAGGTCGATCCATGTTCACCCGGATGGATGGTTAGCATGATGTGATCGTCGGCGAGTACGGCTGAAATAGGATAAACCCCTCCAGAAAGTGCCTTTCCGAGGATGAGCACATCTGGTTTAACGCCTTCCCAGTCGCAGGCCAGTAAGCGGCCGGTGCGGGCGATCCCTGTTTGTACCTCGTCAGCAATAAATAATACATTTTTTGCTTTACACAAATCATATGCTTTCTTCAGATAACCTTCATCCGGAACAAAAACGCCTGCTTCTCCCTGGATAGGTTCCACAAGGAAACCGGCTACATTCGGGTCTTCCAGCGCTTTTGCCAATGCATTGAGATCATTGTACGGGATGGATTCAAACCCGGGCGTGAAAGGGCCAAAATCCTTCCGTGCATCGGGATCATTCGACATGGAAATGACGGTAATGGTTCTTCCATGGAAATTATCACGGCAGCAGATAATTTTAGCCTGATTTTCCGGGATTCCTTTCACTTTATACCCCCATTTCCGGGTCAGTTTCAAGGCGGTTTCATCACCTTCAGCGCCTGAGTTCATCGGAAGAACACGCTGGTATCCAAAATATTCGGTGATGAATTTTTCATACACTCCCAACACATCGTTATAAAAAGCGCGGGAGGTAAGTTCCAGCGTTTGCGCCTGCTCGATCAGCGCTCCAACGATTTTTGGGTGGCAATGCCCTTGATTCACAGCAGAATAAGCTGATAAAAAATCAAAGTAACGCTTGCCTTCCACGTCCCACATGAATACGCCTTTTCCTTTGGCAAGGACAACCGGCAATGGATGGTAATTATGTGCCCCGTATTTATCTTCGAGGTCAATCGCCATTTGAGAGGTTTTTACTTCTGTCATAAGAGTATCTATTTTTTAATGATAAATGTACCGGTATTGAGCATATCTTTCCCTGAAAGCAACCGATAGTAATACACGCCGTTGACCAGGCTGTAAACCGGAATGGTATTCCCATTTGAGGATAAGTCATATGAACCAACCTGCTTTCCGGCGGAATTATACACTTCCAGCAAGCCATTCTTCACCTGTTTGCTTAAGTCAATGTGAAGAATGTCAGAAGCAGGATTCGGATAGGCAGTCACCGCAACTTCAGGCATGAGAATCTGTTGTATTCCCTCAGGATATTCAAGCATCAGTTCATCCACATACATGGTGCTTCCAACCTGCCCTTTACTATTCATAAAATCCCTTACATTAAATCCGGCGCTCGAGACAACCAGCATGGTCATGGTATCAACGACCCCGGTTCCGGTGTAATTTACCGGAATATCAAATTGTGTGTAGGTACTTACCGCATTGCGCTGAACCATTTTGCCATAGCCGATGGTATCACGCTTTTTAGCCGTGGCATTCCACTTTGAAAGCAATATTACGGCAGTACAGGAATCTCCATTCACTGGTTCATATTTATAATAGCCCTTGAATCTCATTGGTTTACAACCCGGACAAGGTTTGCCAAGCAATGCCCTGAATCCGCCCATATCCATGACTGCTGTCCCAATCATGCCAGGAATAAAGATGGGAACTGCAATCACTTGAAATTTTGCAGAAACAGCTTTGGCAGCATAAGTCCCCGAATATTTGTCCGTTGTTTTAAATACTGTTAAAGGGCCCGGGCCTCCTGCAGTAGGAGGAACCAACTTCAGAGAATTCAGGGTTGCCATCCAGCTATCAGTCGGAGAAATACCCAGATCATCATAATTGCCCTTGGGATTAAGGTACCAGTTTTCAAAATCCCCGTTCGGGACATTTGTCTGGCTGTAAGCAGATGTTAATGCTAAAGAAAGTAATACAAGTGTAAGAAGTTGTTTCATGGAAAAAAGGATTAAGTGTTAAGAATTAAGTGTTAAGTGTTAAGTGTTAAGTGTTAAGTGTTAAGTGTTAAGTGTTAAGTTCGTTTCGTCACGCGTCACGTGTCACGCGTCACGTTTTCAAATTTTATAAATCACCTGCAATTGTGTCATCCTGGGTGGTTCAACCGTGAGGGGGCGCAATGAGAACTGTGTATTCATCAGATTGTTCACAATGACTGAAAATTTGAAACTCTTCAACGCGAGGCTTACCCTGTAATCAACAATGAAGGTGCCTGTGTTGTGTTCTTCCCGATACTTTTTAATTCCGGTTTTCACACCGAACATCTGGCCATCAAGAATTTCGTAGAAAAACTTGTCAATATTTTTCATATAACTATAGTAGCGGCCACCAAAGCCGGTCGAGAATCGCTTCCAGGTAACCTGTACATCAGCTTTTAACAACCCCTGTACACGATATTTCAGGATATGACCGTTGGTATCAGACGAGGTGGAAAGATAGGTTAACGAATTTTTTTCATTATACGGGTTTACATAAAAAACATATTTCGGGTCAAGCGCTTCAGGTACAGAAAACGTATAACCTACCATTACGGAAAGGCTGAGATTTGTTGAAAGGTTTCCCTCTCCGGCAAGAGAGCCATCGATCCCATAAATCCGGGCCGGTCCGGTATTGAAGAATTTGAATCCAACATCCTTGGCCGGGTTCGGATTTAAACCCCAGTAGCCAAAGTTGAATTCAACATAATTGTCATAATTCTCATAAAACCCGGCAAGATCAAACATGCCCGCAAATTTGCCGATTTTGAACAATTGCTTGAACCCAAGTTCATACGACACGCTGGATTCGGGAGCAAGAGTCGGGTTCGGATAAAAGTGGTTGTGATATAACGCTCTCCAATGCTGGGAACGCGATAGCCCTGGCCAATAGAAGCTCTAAAATAGCTTGATTTTCCTGCCAGAACATTAAATCCTCCACGAAAAATGGGTTTACTTTCAGTCAGATCGGCCAGGTGGTAATATTCATACCTAGCTCCTATCAGGCAAGAAAACCGCGTGAAGAGTTTCAACTCCAACTGCGAATAAAGCGCAAAATTTTCAGCGGTATAAGTTCCGTTCTCGCCTAAAGTAGTCGTTCCATCAGGAGCAAGTTTGCCTGAAAATACTTTTCCAAATGCATACGAATAGATATTCGTCACCCCAGAAACCAGCATCAGATGACCTGCTCTTTTGAAATCGAATTTATGGGTATATTGATATTCATTAAAAACGGTCACACTCAGGGCAGACTGGTTGTACAGCCCTTCGCTGTTTAAATAATAAACCCTGTTCTTGAAAGAGTGAACATCTCCGTTTTTCGCAAAGTATTTGACAAACGGATCAACATAGAAGGTGAATATTTTGAATCGCGATAAAGATCCGGGGAATGACCTGTATATATTGGTATCGGCATCGTACCAGAAATAGGTTTCGGCATAATCCTGGAACATAAAATTGCCATTCAGCCCGTACGACAGGCCTTCAATTTTTTTAGACCGGACGCGGGTATTGAAATATAATTTCAACCGGGTATTAAATTGACCCTTGTTAAAAACCGTATCGGCCACTTTATCCTCCGGCGTGCCGCCAATGTACCCCTGATCCTTATAATAGGTCACGCCACCTGCCAGATCGATATTGTCGATTTTTTGCGAGTGAGAAAGTGTAATCCCGTAAACCATGGGGTTCATCCCCGTCCATGGAGTTGAATATTTAGGTTCAGGCTTGCTGTACGCCCCCAGAAATGTGATCAGCTTCGTTTCAGGTTCAGCCTTCGGCCATGCGGTTCTTACGTTAATTGCTCCATTGATCGCAGACGACCCGAAAACAACAGATGAAGCACCTTTAACCAACTCTATCTGGTCAACATCATCGATCGGGAGCAGGGCCCAGTCGGGACGACCGGCGTCGCCTCGAAGGAGAGGAATCTCATCAACCATGATCATCACACGCGAGCCAAGTCCCGAACTAAATCCACTTCCGGCGCGGATTTGTGGCTCACTGTTCACTATGGTGATGCCGGGCATTTTATCAACAACCTTGTCCATACTTGGCAGGTTGCCAATTTCAATGCTCTTGGCCTTCATTACTTCAATGGAAGAGATGGACTCCTGGATTTTTTGTGCATACTTGGATGCGGAAACAACCACTGTGCCTAACTCCTGTGAAATATTTACCAGCTTCAGATCAAGAACATAGGATTTCTTTCCGTCGAGATGGATGTGCTTTTCAAGTTTGTCATAGCCCACAGATGAGATGAAAAGATCATAGTCCCCCCGTGGTAGTTCCAGGCGGTAAGATCCGTTACTGTCAGAAAAAGTGCCGGTTGTCTGACCTTTTACCCCTATATTAACGTAAGGCAAAGGATCGGATGTTTTCTCATCAGTCACGTTTCCCGAAATTACCGATAGCTGTGCAATGGCAATCGTAGGCAGCAGTAACAAGATTAATAAAGATATAAAGTGGGAAAAGGTTTGCTTCATTTAGATGAATTTAACAGGCAAAATTACAAAACAATTTGCAATATTTTCCTAAAAATCTTCTATTGAAACAGCTCCGATACTGACAACCAATGACTTATATCCGATGGAGGGAGATAGTACCAATGGCCCGAGTTTAAGGTTTGGCCATTTTTCATCGACAGAAACAATCGTTTTTTCATCCAAGACGATCACATTGGGCCAATCCCGTTGAAAATCATCAAATTCACGGTTTTTACGGGTGGCGTCGATGCAGAGTGTCGGATATTTTATTCCTGTCTCAGCCTCAATGAAAAAACAATCGCGCAGTGGATCTATGTTGTTGGCTGATAACCAAACGATTTGAGACAGTGAATCAAGATCTTGCAGGTTATCAACAAATAAAACAAACTTCACATTGACTAAAAGCGCCTTCTTCAGGAGATCTGCGGCGAGATGACGAATGTGTTGCTTTCTTGATTTTTTAACCGCTATAATAGCCAGGGAAATCCCTTCTGCCAACAGGTCTGACCTGATTCCTGTAATTTCCGGCAGTGACCCCAGAATTAATAAGCTCTTGGGGGAACTTTGTAGTGGCGTCTATGCCCATTTTACTGCCATAAGCATATTGGCTGCTCGAATGGTCAAGAATGTCAACGGGTCCTCGGAGAAAGTGAATATCTGTCAGCGGATCAACGTGATTGGAAATGGTTCGTGCAAGAATTGAATAATCTGTCAGTTCGACATCCGCGTCGGTCACTACCATGATTTTATTGAACATCATTTGCCCGGCGCCCCATAAAGCGCTCATGATTTTCGGCGCCTGACCGGGGTATTCCTTTTTTATGCTGACCAGGGTGATGTTGTGGAAAACCCCTTCAACCGGCATGTGCATATCCGTCACCTCCGGCGCCACGGTCATCCTGATGGGCATCAGGAAGATACGCTCTGTTGCCTTGCCGATCCAGCCATCCTCCTGCGGCGGAATGCCGACAATGGTGGTCGGATAAACGGCATTTTTACGATGGGTTATACAGGTCACATGGAATCGCGGAAAATAATCAGCCAGGGAGTAATAGCCGGTATGGTCACCGAAAGGTCCTTCCAGAATGAGTTCCTCAGCCGGATCAACATAACCTTCGATCACAAAATCGACATCAGCAGGAACTTCCAGGTCGTTGGTCAGACATTTTACCAGTTCAACTTTTTTCTTCCGCAAAAAACCTGCGAGCAGGTATTCATCCA
>JAPLDG010000227.1:23532-25895 GCA_026391845.1 Bacteroidota bacterium
GCGGCGCAGTTGCTGCGTAGGTGTATACCGGATCGCCACCCAGGGTAACCGAAACCGGCATGCGCTTGCCTAACTCCTTGTATTGATGATAATGGCGTGCCGATCCTTTGTGCAGGTGCCAGTGCATCCCGGTCATGTCGGGTGAAAAAACCTGCATGCGGTACATGCCCAGGTTTCTCAGTCCGGTTAAGGGATCCATCGTATGAACACCGGGCAGGGTAATAAACGGTCCGCCATCGGCAGGCCAGCAGGTCAGAACCGGAAGCTTTGTAAGATCAGGCCGTTCCATTACCACTTCCTGGCAAATTCCACGGCCACGCACCGACTTCGGCATCCAGGATGCCACTTCCTTTAAAGCAGGGAGCACTTTCAACTTATCAAGAAAACTTGCCTTTGGCCCGAGAAACTCCTTCATCAAAAGGGTTAAACCGGTCTCGATATCTGCAAGACTGTTTACTCCCAAAGCAAGGCAAATCCGCCGGTCTGATGCAAAAGCGTTGATCAGTAAAGGAAATTCAGTTCCGTTATTCTCAAACAGCAAAGCCTTGCCTCCGTTTTTCACCATCCGGTCGGCGATCTCAGTGATCTCAAGGTTTGGGGAAACAAATTCTGTTATTCGAGCCAATTCCCCAACTGATTCTATTGCAGAAATAAAATGATTGAGCGATTTATATGCCATTTGGAATTTGCGTCTTGGCGCCTTCGCGGTGAAAAAATGTTAGCTGAACTTTTTACTTCCGAATTTAGAAGGCTTTTTATCGTTGTATTTCGAAGGGCATTTCAGCAACAGACTTGTCGCCATAAACTGATCGCCTTTCATTGAACCAATGATAACGACCTTTTCCGATTTCTCAAAATCCTGGGGTTTGGCATTGTTGTAAACAACTTTTTTCTCAATCCCCTTATCGTCGATCAGGTAAAAGGAAAACTGATTGGCATTTTTCTGCGCATCATACTCCATGGGCTTTATCCGGTTCAGTTTTCCGATAATGTGCAGCTCCTTTCCCTGTTTTTGGGAAGCCTCTGTAAAATCAGAATAGGTGCTCGAATCGCTCATGGTCGATATGACTACAGCCACTGCGACAACCAGGATCAGGATAATAATAATATGGGTGGTTTTCATTTTTTCTGGTGTATTGATTTCTCCTCAATCTCTTTCTCGAGTTTCCTTACCTTCCGGTCAATGGTGAATAAATAAACAAAAACACCAATAAGGATTACCGCCAAAACTGCAACAACTACAAATATTTTTCCGTATGAATCCATAATAAAAAGTTAAAATGAAAAATGAAAAAGCAAAATGAAAAATTCGTGATCTGACACCATTTATTCCATTTTCAGCTGGATTCTTCTGATTCTCACACGGATACTCATGATCCAGAAACCAAGGAGGATCCATCCGATCATGGCAGGATAAAAAACAATCCGCATCGAGGGCTCAAGATGCATCGGTAGCACCGGGGGAGAGTCTTGTCCGGGATGAATACTGTCGCCAGCCAGCCGGGGCAATACCATTACGAAGACAATCCAAAGGAAAAAAGCGAAAATGTTGTAAACAGCGCCAACCTTGGCACGCTTATGAACATCATCGATCGAACCCCGGAGGACCATGTAGGCGAGGTAAATAAACATCCCGACGGCCGCACCATTCAATTTGGGGTCTTTCACCCATGGAGAACCCCAGGTAAAGTTTGCCCAGATCATCCCGGTAATAATTCCAAGGAATCCAAACATAAGTCCCACATTCACAGCTTCCACTGCAATGACATCCTCGGTTTCGTCAAATTTTCGCAGATACCGGAGGCTGAAAATGAATCCCGTGATCAGCATGGCGAACATTCCAAACCACATCCCAACATGATAGAACAGGTTTCTCATGGTCTCCTGAATCATGGAATCCGGGATATCCACGATAAATCCAACGATGATCGCGTATAACAGCAACAAACCCGATAAAAATTTCCACCAATCTCTCTTTAATACCATATTTTCAAATCTTCAAATCCCCAAATTTTCAAATTTTCAAATTATTAATCTTTCCAAAGGTACGGAAATAACAGATAGGCCAACGCGATTACCGCGATATTGATCGTAACCAGAATAACGAGAAAGCCTGATAAACCTGACCATTCCATGCTACTCAACGCTGCGCGGGAAACTTTCATCAGGGTGGCGAGAAGGGGCAGGATGATGGGAAAACTTAAAATGGCCATCAGCGAAAAATTATGGCTGGCCCTTGAAGCAATGGCAGCCACCATCGTTAGCACGGATGACAGGCCAAGACTTCCCAGAACCAGGGTGAGCAGGAACAGTGGGATGTTGACTACCTGATTTCCCATCAGCAGCAAAAAAAAGCCAAAAGC